>JBBQLD010000020.1:0-21380 GCA_038327555.1 Chitinophagales bacterium | reverse complement strand
AGGAAAGTAATAAAAATAGGCCCGGTAATATGCCCGGCAAATACCTGCTTTGCCCCATACCACAGCAATACCGACGCGATGGCGATACCCAAAAATTCCGAAAGCGGCGAGGCCAAATCCCGCCGCCGCGAAAGCCGCGTGATGGTACGCGCATAGCCGTCGTTCTCCTTTCCAAAACGCTCGCCCTGCCACTGCTCGGCATTGAATCCTTTGATGATACGCAGGCCGCCAAGTGTCTCTTCTACCAGCGACATCACGGCGCCTAAGCGCGATTGAGCCTCCCCGGATTGCTTTTTCAACGTCTTCCCGATCCCGCCAATGATTACCCCGCTTAACAGCAGCAGCACAAATACAAACCCCGTGAGTGCGGGTGACACCCACAGCATATACGCCAGGCTCCCGGTGATGACAATTGGCTCACGCACAAGGGCTTCCATGACCCCCATAATACTCCATTCCACTTCTTGTACGTCGGCAGAAAAGCGGCTCATCAGGTCGCCCTTGCGTTCGTCGGAGAAAAAGGAGAGCGGGAGATCAAGCATTTTTCGGAGCATTTTTTGCCTCAAATCCCGCACAACGCCGTTCCGAACAGGCGCCAGGAAATAGAGCGAGAGGTATCGGAATAAATTTTTTCCCAGAAACGTGAGGACCAAAAAGCTGCATACCAGAAGCAAGGCACCTTCCCGACCGTGGTTGAGCAAGAGTTGTTCAAAGAAGGTATCGAGTTGGTGTTGAACGCCTGTTCCCTGGCTGCTGAGACTATCACTTGGCTTGCTTGGCCCATTTGGGGTAAACAGTATTTGCAAAAACGGCAACAATGCAGGAATGCTGACCACTACAAACAGGGACATCAATATATTACAAACGATGGCGAGGGTGAGTAGCCGTTTGTAGGGAAGGTAATAGCGGAGGAGTCGAAGCATTTTAATGTTTAAAAGCCAATTTGTCTAACATCTCACTAGCAATCGGATCGGCATAAATGCCATAACTATTGACCAGTATTCCTTTCGATCCTTGGGTAAAGGCTGAAATGGCATAGATAATGACCGAATCGGAGGGGTCGCTTTCACCCTCCAGCCGGAAATACTTGTCCACTTGAAAATCATGGTGAAAAAGTTCGAACCCGCCTGCCCGGCATTCCAGACATTTTTCCTTAAGGTTGAAGTCTTCTGTGTAACCTTCTTTTCGAAGTTGGTCGGTGATTTCTATGAGTGTATTTTCCATAATAATCGATTTTTGTATTGAGCCTATCAATAAGCCGTCCAGCGGCGCCACCGCAAAAAGGTGATGAATAAAACGAGCACCATTGCTCCAATTGCAACCAGGCCTACTATTTCAGTGCCCATTTCCGGGGCACCTTTTCTTTGGAGGTAAATACCAAATAAAGCCCAAGAAACAGCAAAACCATGGCCAAGGTTGTTTTGCCGAAACAAAATGTAAACAGCCGCAGCAGCACCAACCGAGATCATCAAAACAGCCCAGGAAGCTTCACTCAAATCACCCCCTCGCCAGTCATTTCCCACCAAAAACGCCGTAATATTAGCAATCGTTGCCACGGTAATCCAGCCCTGATAAATACCCATTGGCCAATGCGCAATGATTTTTTCGAGCTTATTGACTTTGGAATGCCCTACGCCATTGGTTTCATTAAGTCGAAGCAAAGTGGCTAAAAAGCCTAACATAATGACCACGGAAAGTCCCAATTGCTCCCAGTGCCAGGCAAACATCCACGCTACGTTGAATACACAAGTGGCGACAAAAAGCCAGCCAATCTTGTCCACTATTGGTTCAATTCGCGCAGCCAAAACCGGGCGAAAAAGTGCCGCAATTTGAAACCCTATGAATACCAGTAGCCAAAGGTAAATAATCCCCCAGATTGTAAACGTAAGGCCAGCAGGCGTGAACAAATTGGGGTATTGATTGGAAAGTTCCCCTGTGTTTTTGCCGTTTAGGGGAAGTGCATTGGCTAGATAATTGATGGTCAATACTGCTGCGAATGCTATGGCATTGGCAAAAATAAGGGTACGCGTAGCGACTTTCATGGTATACGTTTTACGGTTTGAAAATGAGGCAAAATTGGATTTAACTTTGGCAACGCGAAAAAGAAGTATTGCTTCTCAAAGCGTCAATGTTTAGAAACCTCGTGCTTGAACAGGGAGCGCATGGCGAGCAACATGCTGAACAACGATAGCACCGCACCCATCAAAAATGGTGCCCCCGGAAATTGAATCGAAGCGGCTGGATCCGTGAAATGTGCAAACAAATTGGTCATTAGCAAAGGTCCAACAATCGAAGTGAGACTGACCAGGCTCGTGAGTGCGCCTTGCAATTCGCCCTGTTCATTGGCCGGAACCTGCCCGGAAATAATGGCCTGTAACGAAGGACCAGCAAGCCCCCCAAAAGCAAACGGAACCATGAAAGCAAACATCATCCAGCCTTGGGTTGCAAAGGCGAAAAGGACAAAACCCATTGCATATAAACCCAAGCCAATAAATACGGAGTTGCGCTCTCCAAATTTTGGAATCAAAACACGATTAAGTCCGCCCTGTACAATGCCCGTCATTAGCCCTACAAAAGCGAGAGAGTAACCAACCCAGCGCTCATCCCAACCAAATTTCAACATGGTGATATAGGTCCAGGTACTTTGGTTGGCATGGCCGGCGATATAAATACAGATTAGCGAGGCCACTAAACTCAATATGACTGGATAGCGGCGCAAGTTGAGCAAAGATCCAATTGGATTGGCCCTACGCCACTCAAAAGGACGACGGTTCTCAGGCGCCAGCGACTCCGGCAGAATAAAATAACCGTAGAGCCAATTGAGCATAGCCAGCCCTGCTGCCGCAAAAAATGGCGCGCGGATACCAAAATGATACGAAACTACCCCACCGATAAGCGGTCCAATGATGAAACCCACGCCAAAAGCTGCACCGACAATTCCGAAGTTTTGCGCACGTTTTTCAATCGGACTTACATCAGCGATGTACGCCATTCCAGAGGTAAAAGAGGCTCCCGTGATTCCCGCCAAAACACGACCTATGAAAAACCACCAAATATTAGGCGCAAATCCCTGAATTACAAAGTCAATACTAAATGCAAACAAGGAGGCCAAAATAACTGGCCTTCGCCCAAACCTGTCACTCAATGCACCAATAATTGGCGAAAAGAGAAACTGCATTCCGGCGTAAGTGAACATCAATACGCCTCCCCAGCGCGCCGCAGTGCTGAGCCCTCCACCCGTTAATTCTTCCAGTAATCTGGGCAATACCGGAATGATCAGCCCAAACCCGATGACATCAATGAGCATCGTGATGAAGATGAATAGGAGGGCTGGGGTGCGAGACTGGGTCATGGGTTGGTGATTGGATTACGGGTGATTAGTGCACGGTGAAAACCAAAAGGCACGAAGAGACAGGAAACCCTGCTGCTTCGTGCCCTGCTGTAGCCCGGAACTCCGTTCCGGGATAGAATACTTCCCCGGAACGGAGTTCCGGGTTACAATTACTTCCCCGGAACGGAGTTCCGGGTTACAGTACTTCCCTGGAACGGAGTTCCGGGTTACAGTTCTACACTCTTGAAATCCCAGATATTCAGGAAGTTAGTCGTGAAATTTCCTTCAATAAAGTCTTTGTTTCGCATCAAACGCTGGTGAAAAGGCACTGTGGTTTTCACCCCTTCCACTACGAATTCGTCGAGTGCACGCTCCATTTTTTTGATGGCTTCGTCTCGGGTACGTGCACGGCAGATGATTTTGGCAATCATCGAATCATAATACGGCGGAATCGTGTAGCCCGAATACACATGGGTATCTACGCGTACGCCATGACCCTTTGAAGAGTGGAAAGACGTAATTTTCCCCGGACTTGGGCGGAAATCATTAAACGGATCTTCCGCATTGATCCTACATTCAATGGCGTGCATTTCAGGAAAATAATTTTTGCCTGAGATCGGAAGACCCGCTGCAATTTTGATCTGCTCTTTAATCAAGTCAAAATCAATCACTTCCTCTGTAACCGTATGCTCTACCTGAATCCGCGTATTCATTTCCATAAAATAGAAATTGCGGTATTTGTCGACCAAAAACTCGACCGTACCAACCCCTTCGTAGTTGATTGAATTACAGGCCTTAATGGCTGCTTCGCCCATTTTTTCACGAAGCTCAGGGGTCATAAATGGCGAAGGACTTTCTTCCACCAACTTTTGGTGCCTGCGCTGGATAGAGCAGTCGCGCTCTGAGAGGTGACATGCTTTGCCAAATTGGTCGCCAGCAACTTGAATTTCGATGTGACGTGGTTCCTCGATGTACTTTTCCATGTAAATACCGTCGTTCGAGAAGGAAGCTTTCGCTTCTCGGCGCGCAGTATCCCAGTTATCTTCAAATTCCTCTGGCTTCCAAACAATACGCATGCCCTTTCCTCCGCCACCTGCAGTAGCTTTCAAGATGATAGGGTAGCCAATTTCTGCGGCAGTTTTTAAGCCAGATTTTACATCCACCAACAAACCCGGAGTACCTGGCACACAGGGTACACCTGCTTTGAGCATGGTCTCTTTGGCGGTGATTTTGTCGCCCATTGCCCGGATTTGGTCTGGGGTTGGTCCGATAAATTTCACGCCGTATTGTTTGCAAATTTCTGCAAAGGCGGCATTTTCAGATAGAAATCCGTATCCAGGGTGAATTGCATCTGCATTGGTAATTTCGATCGCAGCCATGATACGCGGCACATTGAGGTAGCTTTCAGTAGAAGACGGTGGCCCAATGCACACTGCTTCGTCAGCAAAGCGCACGTGTAGGCTATCCCGATCAGCTGTGGAATAAATTGCCACCGTTTTGATGCCCATTTCCTTACAAGTCCGAATGACTCTGAGGGCGATCTCGCCTCGATTCGCAATGAGTATTTTTTTAAACATCCTAATCTTAGTGGTGAGTGGTAAGTGGTGAGTGGTAAGTGGTAGCATTGAGCGACAAAACTAAATTGTCAACACTTACCACTTATTACTTATCACTATTAAGCTGGTTCGACAAGAAAAAGTGGCTGATCATACTCCACAGGAGAAGCATCTTCGACAAGAATCTTGACGATTTTACCTTTTACTTCTGATTCAATTTCGTTAAAAAGCTTCATCGCTTCAATAACGCAAACTTTGGAGCCCATATCCACCGTATCACCAATTTTTATAAACGCTGGCTTGTCAGGGCCGGCACTCCGATAAAAAGTGCCTACCATCGGTGATTTGATGGCCAGGAATTTTGAATCGTCAGAAGCGGCTGGCGCAGGGGCTGAGGCCTCAATTTTAGGCGGAGCGGCTAGCGCAGGGAGTGATGCCGCTGCTGGCGCTGCCATTGCAAGTTGAGGCTGGGCTGTAGCCATAAACACCGGCTGCGCCCCTTCCACCACAGTACCCTGATTGCGAATGGTGAGTTTAAAATCACCTTCTTTAAGGCTAAATTCAGTGAGCTTGTGCTTGCTCACCATACGGATAAGCTCTTGTATCTGATTGAAATCCATATTGTTGGCAGATTGATTGTCGTGATATTCCAATTGTTTCTGGGGGTAAAGGAAAGAAGTTTTTAAGAATCCAAGTGATTAGTTAATCCATTCAAAAAGATATCCATCCTTCAAAGTTGTCCACTATTTACACCCCTGGCGTCACAAATGGCAACTTAGTCACCACGGCTTCAAGTTTTTTGCCCCCCACCACAATGAGGATTTTTGTGCCAGGCTCAGCATGTTTGATTTTCACATACCCGGTACCGATTGGTTTGTCGAGCGTAGGCGAGTGGGTTCCAGACGTTACTACCCCAATTTTTGCACCGCGACGGCTCTCAATTTCGTAGCCATGGCGAGGTACACGACGCTCGTCGAGTACGAAACCAACCAGGCGACGTTTCACCCCTTCGGCTTTTTGCTTGAGGAATTTTGCTTTTGAAGGAAAATCTGCGGCTTTTCCCAGTTTTGTGATCCAACCCAGACCTGCTTCAAGCGGGCTGGTTTTGTCATCAATGTCATTGCCATATAAACAGTACCCCATTTCCAAACGGAGCGTATCACGGGCACCCAGACCACAGGGCTTGATGCCATGTTTCTCGCCTGCCTTGAACACTTTATCCCAAATTTTAGCTAGATCTTTATTTTTAGCATAGATTTCAAAACCACCAGAACCGGTGTAGCCAGTGGCCGAAATAATCACATTTTTACATCCTGCGAATTTACCCCGACGGAAGGAATAATATTCAATGCTACCCAGATCAACGTCTGTAAGCTTTTTTAAGGCCTCTACTACTTTTGGTCCTTGAATGGCGATGAGACCAGTTCTTGACGAGATATTTTGCATTTTCACTTCAAAGCCACGCGAAAGGCGTTTGAGCCAGCGCCAGTCTTTAATTTCATTACTGGCATTTACCACGAGCATATAGGATTCTTCCCCATTTTTATCCGCCGTAACCTTGGCGGAGGAGGGCTCCATTTCAGGCGCATCATCCAGGCGATATACCAGCAGATCGTCCACAATGCCGCCTTTTTTGTTGGGCATGCAGGAATATTGGATTTGGCCAGGCTGGAGCTTTGACACGTCGTTGCTGGTCGCACTTTGGAGAAAAGCCGTTGCGTCTTTACCACGGACGATGAATTCGCCCATGTGGCTTACGTCAAAAACACCCATTGCACGACGTACAGCATGATGTTCTTCCGAAATAGTGGTATATGAAATGGGCATATTATACCCTGCGAACTCGGCCATTTTTGCCCCTAGTTCAAGGTGTTTTTCCGTAAGTGGTGTTGATTTCATCGTAAGTATTGAATTGTGGATTTGGCTAGGTGGTGATTTGGTTATTTGGCTAGGTGGTGATTTGGTTATTTGTTCTTCCAGAGCCTAGTATTTCGCTCACAGGATAAAGCGGACGACAGATGCCAAGCCTGGGCAAACAACTAATCAAATCCACAACTAACCAAAATTAATTATCCGAAGCTTTTTTGGCAGGTGCTTTTTGTGAAGGTGTTCCCATTTTCTGCGCTGGGCTGATCTTGGTTGGACCCAAATTGGGCGACGGACGTATTTCCATCTCCGGAATTCGACCCGCTTTACTACCGCCGTTGTTTTTTTCAAGGGTCGCTTCACCGGGGATAAGGCCAAGTCTTTTACTAATATCTTCCGGTATAGCGCTCTTGTGCACGGTAAAAGAAATTGTATTTTGACGCATGTAAGCCTCTGAACAGTAGACATAGCCCTTATTGTCAGAGATTTCGCCCCAAGAGTTTTTGACTACGTAATACAGCCCGGAATGGGTCTCATCCAACAGGCCAACAACATGCATCAAATGGTCGTCTGTGGTGATTTGGCGGTCAAAAAGTTGTTGCCTTAGTTCCTGCGTGATTTTAGTTTCTGCTTCCCAAAGTTTGAACGTATTGGCTTGAGCGGTGGCATCTTTGTCTTTCCAATTGATAGACGGCACGATAGCCAGGCCGTTTTTTGCAGCAAAACCTTCGTTGCTCACATCAGCGTCCCACTCAACCGTATAACCCTGTTCAATAGAATTTTTAGCGCATCGCATCAGGTCACTAATTGGTACGTTATACATTTCGCCATTGGCCCAGTTGTCTGGGATTTCGAGGATAAATTTCCCCCAAAACGGATGGTGTGTGAACGAGGTAATCGTCACATAATCATCTGTTTTTATGCCCAAATAGTCCCGGTAAGAAGTAGGCGTAAACACTACATTACTGTAATTAAATTTGGTGGGTACTTTGCCAAATTCTGTATCCAGCACCTGGTCAATACTCGCCAACCAATCGACTGGCAGTTTGCCGTCTTTGCCGTCTGCTACAAAACCGTTGCAGAGAGTTTTAAGTGTTTTTTCTAATTTGCCATGGTTGAATGGAGCATTGGGGTCTTTGCGACCTGGATACTCGCTTTCTGGCATAATGCCATACTGGGCCAAGGCGTTCACTGCATCATGTGCAAGCCCGCCTTCGCTAAATTGAGCGTTACCTTGTCGGCGCACATAATTTTCACATTTCTGGCGATAAATATGCCGCACAATGTACATTTCAGAAAGATCCAGGTCTTTTTTGCCAGCGCGCAATGCCTCGCTTTCGAAGAACGAAGTGGTACTAAATGCCCAACAAGTACCTGTCTGATCTTGACTTTTTACCGAAGTAGTCTTGTTGCGTTTGTATTCTTTGAATTCGTAAGGGGTAGTTTGAGCAAAAATAAGGACGGTATGGGCCGCAAACCAGAGAAAAAGCAGTAGTTTTTTCATATCTATGAAACTCGTTGTAGTAAATTTGAGGGGCGAAAGGTAAGGATAATGTGGTCAATGCAAACCTTTGTTCTTCCTTGTCTGCCGAATAATTTGGTGCAAAGGAGCTTAGGAACGGGTAAATAACAACTTGTAATTTCCATCAATGCTTAAGCATTAAGGCGCTCTTGCACCATACTATTCAAGTTTCGCGACACCGGAATGGTTTCGTCCACATCCACCAAATGAAGCCTATAACCTTGGGCGTTGCCACTTACTTTTTCAATTTTGTCAAAGTTTACCATGAACGTCCGATGACACCGGACAAACTGTGGCCAATCGGAAACGGCATCCTCCATTTTACGCATGGTACTGCGAAGCATTCGACTTTTCAACATTTCTTTTTCAAAGTAAAATACCTGCACATAATTATCCTGGGCAGCGAAGTAGGCAATTTGAGCAGCCTGAAGTGTGAGGGTCTCGTTTTGGTTTTCTCCTGTTAAGGTAATGGGGGCAGCAAAGCTTGGGTGAACTAAAGGCAAATGAAGCTTGGCAGCTTCGGCAGCATATTTTTTGCTCAATTTCACCTGACCTAAAAAAGCGCCAAAAAAAACTGGAAACACGCCAACAGAGAATGTAACGATTTGCCAGCCCAAAAAAGTGCTGCCATTTAGCGGCACATTCCAAAGGAAATTTGCCAGTATTAAATTCCCCAAGCCGATACAACTAACGAAGAACAGATTGAAAAGAATCTCCTTCCATACCTTCCATCTTTCTTCGTCAAAAATTTTGGGCAAAAGCAAGCAAAAGCCAAATACCGCAAGGGAAATAACCAGCGTCACCAGCCCAAAATAGCTACAAAATAGCAGGAATTCGCCTTCCGTTCCGGGTGTTATTTGGGTCCCAAACGGCTTGAAAAAAAAGAGAAATAAGGCAACAAAAAGCCCCGAAAAAAAGGCGCTGCGTAAGGATGGCAGCTATTGTCGCTCGAATGGAAATGGCTGCAAAAACCAGGTTTGGATTGCTTGCATATAGGCCAGTTAGTTTACCCGTTGTAGCCTTTTCATCTGCCAAAGTTTTAATGCAGGCGGAAGCGAAGGAGGTTTAATTGGTGGATTGGTTAATTGGTAGATTGGAAGACTAGTGGCAGGGGTTTATTAACGTATAAAAGGCACATCCAGCGTTACTTCCGGAGTATTACCCCGCTGCCAGGGGTAGGCCTTTACCAATCGAATGGCTTCTTCCTCGCAGCCGTAACCAAGTGCTTTTAATATTTTAAAATCCAAGGGTTGATTGTTATCATCGAGTCGGAAGCTGAGCCGCACGGAGCCGCTTACATTATTTTGGCGGGCTGCTTCGGGCAAACGGGCATTGCGTCGTAAGTAGTCCTGAAAATCAATCCAGCCGCCCAAAGGTTGTGAAATATCCGTCGATGAAGCTGCCTTCATTTTTCTAGCATCTTTGGCTGGAGCTGGTGGAGCCGCTGACTTTTTGGCCTCAGAGCGTGTAGCATTTCCTGGCTTGCGCTCAACATCATCTTGCTCTTCTGCGGTTTTCTGGTATGCTGACTCCGGGTCGTTAGGCTTTGCTACAACCATTTTGTCTGCGGCCAATTCGTCGTTTTTGAGTGCTGATGGAGTGCTTGCCACTTCAGGAGCAGCCGTACTGGCAGGAGGGCCACTTTCCTGCATTGGAGCAGCTGTTTTGCCCTGCTCCGCTTTGATAATAGGATCAAGCATAGCCCCTTCCTGTTTGCTGGATGCTTCGTTATTGGCACTAATATCTGGAAACGTGGGGGCGCCAGGTTGATTTTCTGTTGGCTTGGGGGCCTCCTGTTGGGCTAATTGAGCCGTTTTTTCGGCATTTGGGATGAGCCAAATAACCGCCAAAACCAATAAACTCACCGCAGCAATAGCTGCCAACATTTGTGGAATTGCCACCCTTCTTGCCCCACCAGTACGATTGCGCAAACGGGTACGCAAGGAAGCAAGATGCAGCGCATGATCTGTTTCTGGCAAGGCCCAAAAACCCTCCACCGTTTCCCGACGGAACTCGTCAGACTCGGTCAAAGACAGCAACTCCCGCTCGTCAGCACGGGAGAAGTTTCCCGATTGCCAGCGCTCGAGCAGTTCTATTAGCCGCTTGTCGTCGTTGTAAGGGTTGGTGGGCATTTCTTTTTAAGTATTGGTTTGGTTGGGGATTCGTTTATTTTGGGGATTCGTTTATTTGGGTGATTTGTTTATTTGGGGATTTGTTTATTTGGGGATTTGTTTATTTGGGAATTTGGGGATTTGGGGATTTGGGGATTTGGGCCTGAACAGCCTGTGTAGTTTCTTGAGGGTGTAGAGGGTGTGTACCGTCAGCTGTTCTTTTCAATACAGATTCTGAGGTTTCTTTTACCATTTTGAATATGTGAACGCACTTTTCCCAGTTCTTCGGCCATGAGGTCCGCTATTTCTTTGTAAGATTTGTCTTCGTAATAAAACCAGGTTACACAGGTTCGCTGAAGTTCTGTAAGTTCTGCCAGACATCGTTCGAGTGGTGATGCGCCTTGTGGCAATTCGTACTCAAAAACAGGCTCTACAGCATCGTAACGATCCATGTCTTCCGGCGCGTGATGATCTGTGGGTCGGCGCTGTGTTTTTCGCCATTCCATCAGACAGTGATTTCGCGCCAGCACATAAAGCCAACCCCTAAATGATTCAATCTTATGCTCCTTCACCTTTCGGGTTAGTACTTCATAAATCGTCATCACGGCATCCTCCGCTTTACCCGAATCCTTAAAAATCTTGACACATACCCCGTAAACCATGGGCATGTACCGCTCATATAATATCCCCAGCGCACGTGGAGCGTCACCACCAATGTAGGCAGCCAGCAACTGCTCGTCGCTCTGGTGTTCAGGAATATTCTGGCGGAGAAATCTCAGCATAAAAAAGGATCTTGGGAAAACTCCGCCAAAAGTAGAACCTTAGATGAAATTGAAAAGGAAAATACACAATCCAGCTCATTTTGTCAGCCGAAGGGATAACTACTGACACAATAATACAGTATATCTGAAAAAATGGCAGTTCCCGGCTCGTAGCACGAAGTTTGATATGGGGCTGGCAGACGTTGGACTGTAAGACACTGGACTTTGGACTTTGTGCCCATAAAATTTGGGGACGTGCTGCTACGATGTAGCAAGTCCAACGTCCAGTGTCCAACAGTCAAATATCCAAAAAATTACTTTCACCAAAATTAAAATAGTTCAAACGTTATGAAGCCAATCGCTGACCGCGTGATTATTAAGCCAGCACCCGCCGAGGACAAAACCAAAGGTGGCATCATCATTCCTGACACTGCAAAAGAAAAGCCACAACGTGGCGAAGTCGTAGCCGTCGGCCCAGGCAAAACTGGCAAAGACGCACACTCCATGACCGTTCAAGTGGGCGATATGGTACTTTACGGCAAATATTCCGGCCAAGAAATCAGCCATGAAGGCCAAGACCTTCTCATTATGCGTGAAGAGGAAATTCTGGTAATCCTCTAAAATTGGTTATTTGGGGATTTGAATACCCAGGCTTGGCCACCCAAATCACCACTTACCACTCATCACTTACCACTTACCATTTACCACTTACCACTCGAAGAATATGTCTGCAAAGCAAATCAATTTCAATACTGAAGCTCGCGAAAAACTTAAAGAAGGTGTTGACGCTTTGGCCAATGCGGTTAAAGTGACCCTCGGCCCAAAAGGTCGCAACGTTGTTATCCAAAAATCATTCGGCGCGCCAGCCATCACCAAAGACGGCGTGACCGTAGCCAAGGAAATTGAGCTGGAAGATGCCGTAGCCAATATGGGCGCCCAGATGGTCAAAGAAGTAGCCAGCAAAACTGCTGATGCTGCCGGTGACGGTACTACAGCCGCTACTGTACTGGCTCAAGCCATGGTAACTGCTGGCCTCAAAAATGTGGCTGCCGGTGCCAATCCTATGGACTTGAAGCGTGGCATTGAAAAAGCCGTAAAAAGCATCGTTGCCGACCTCAAAGGCCAAACCGAGCAAATCGGTGAGGATTTTGACAAAATTCAGCAAGTAGCTGCAATCTCTGCCAACAACGACGACGAAATTGGCAAACTTATCGCAAACGCCATGAAGCGTGTCAGCAAAGACGGTGTAATTACAGTTGAAGAAGCTAAAGGAACCGACACCTATATGGAAGAAGTGATCGGGATGCAATTTGATCGCGGCTACCTTAGCCCCTATTTCATTACAGATGCTGAGAAAATGGTGGCTGATTACGAAAACCCATTCGTACTCATCACGGACAAGAAAATCAGCAATATGCAAGACCTCGTACCTGTACTCGAGAAGTCCTTGCAAACTGGTCGCCCACTCCTTATCATAGCAGAAGATGTGGACAGCCAGGCACTTGGTGTGTTGGTGGTAAACCGCCTTCGTGCTGGTCTTAAAGTGGTTGCCGTGAAAGCCCCAGGCTTCGGCGACCGTCGTAAAGCCATGCTTGAAGACATCGCTATCCTCACGGGTGCTACGGTCATCAGCGAAGAACAAGGCTACAAACTCGAAAACGCAGGCCTCGAACAACTTGGTCAGTGCGGTCGCATTACGGTGGACAAAGACAACACCACCATCGTGGACGGCAAAGGCACCGCTGCGGACATTAAAGCTCGTACGGGTCAGATTAAGCAACAAATTGAATCTACCACCAGCGATTACGACAAAGAAAAACTGCAGGAGCGTCTAGCCAAATTGGCAGGTGGCGTGGCAGTTCTTTACATCGGTGCTTCTACGGAAGTAGAAATGAAGGAGAAAAAAGACCGCGTTGATGACGCACTTCACGCTACTCGCGCTGCCATCGAAGAAGGCATCGTACCTGGCGGCGGTGTTGCGCTTGTACGCGCGATCAGCAGCCTCGACAAACTTACGGGTTTGAACGAAGACGAAAACTACGGTATCGCCATCGTACGCAAATCACTCGAAGCACCTATTCGCATCATTGCTGAAAACGCTGGTGTAGATGGTTCTTTGGTATTCCACAAAGTGCTGGACGGCAAAGGTTCTTTTGGCTACAATGCCCGCACGGACGTGTACGAAGACTTGAAAAAAGCTGGCATCATTGATCCGACCAAAGTGACTCGTGTTGCGCTGGAGATGGCTGCTTCTATCGCAGGCCTCGTGCTTACCACAGAGTGCGTGATTAGCGAAAAGCCTAAAAAAGGCGACGGCGGCGGACATGGTCACCCAGACATGGGCGGCATGGGTGGAATGATGTAAACCCCACCCCGACCTTCCACAACTGGGAGCTAGGAAATATTGAGCTATTGAAAACGGGCGTACCAGAGATGGTGCGCCCGTTTTTTTTATGCCCTGAACATTTTTGTCATGTCGCAGCGCAGCGAAGACATCCACACAACCCAAGTCCAATAAAAATGCTTCGTTTATCCATGAAACCAGCTTATATTTAAAAGGGATTTCGAAGTCTCTTGGCTTGTGTAGATGTCTCCGCTTCGCTACGACATGACAAACTCATGGAAAACGTTGCTGTATAATAGCAGACAGGTAACTTTTCCAAAGAAATATGTACCCTTTGAAAGCGCTAATTTCAATTGAGTAAACTTGCCTAAAATCGTCCTATTTTTTAACTCAAGTTTGGGTGCACCTTTGGGTCAGGAACGCAAAAGCCTTTCAATCCATTTATCACCTAAATTTTTACATTATGAAATCCAATCCACAACTAGCCGCATCCCTTTTCCTAATCTTCTGCTTCACTTTTTTAAGTCAATCTTTTGCTCAAAAAGGCCCTGATGGGCGACTGAGCGGTCTTAGCAGGAACGCATTGATAAAAAGTGCGCAACATGCGAACCCAAATTCAATCGATCCGACGGCTGCTCCTTGGGGCCACTGTGAGGCGATCACCAAAGCAGACACCAATTGTGTGACCAACACCATCGAATTGTCTGCATTTCTCTATTACGTCTTTACAGGCGTATTTGAACCCGTAGTGGTAACTTGGAATAATGGTGTAGTGGCGCATAAGATTATTGCTACCGCACCTGGCTTATGGACTTGGGATCCTTCGTTTTCCGGTTGTGAACCATATCACTGGATCCAAGCATACAACCTAAGCGGCACTTTTTATCTGGGCAATCTTCAAATTGACGGCCCCTCATCCATTTGCCCGGGAACTTCGGCTGAACTTATCGTGGAAACGGGGGGATACAATTTCTCCAATGTTGTTTGGGATCCTGCAAACCCGAGCGGCCTTATTTCACCTTATCAAATTTCCGGACCCGGCAACTATGCGCTCTCGGTAACAGATGATTTGGGCTGTCCTTTTTCAGCAGAAATCAATATTATGCAGGGTGCTACGATTACGCTGGCTGAATCCATTGTGTTGTGCCCTGGCGATTTTGTGTTCATTAATGGTATGGTCATTAACCAGCCTGAAGTAGTGACCACAACATTGCCCGGTTTAAATGGCGACTGCGACACGCTGGTTACCTATACCGTTACGGCATCCCAATATCAAACACGCGCAGAGGGCATTGCCTTTTGCCCTGGAAGCCCGGTTACCATCGGCGGACAAGTTTATAACCAATCCGCAATCGTCTTAGATACCCTCCCATCGGTAAACAGTTGCGACACCATTGTCACCTATACCCTTACCTTGATACCCAATCAAACGCGGGCAGATACCATCGTTTTTTGCCCTGGCGAGACCATTGCCCTGGGTGGTACAAACTACACGCAACCCGGGACTGTAGTACTCACGTTGTCCTCAACAACAGGAGGATGCGACACAATTGCAACTTACACCCTGCAGTTCCAGACCCCTGCGCCTTCCACCCTCACCTTGCGCTGCCCGGCACTTATCCATATCATCCAAGCAAATACAAGCAACGGAGTAGTCGTAAATTATAGTCTGCCTGGAGCTACATCTGACTGCCCCTGCCCCGGCATTGCCGTTACTTTGGTCAATGGCTTGCCTTCGGGCAGCAATTTTCCACTGGGCCTTACTTCAGTTTGCTATGTGGCAAAAGACAGTTGCGGCCAGTCCAAAACCTGTTGTTTCAACGTGAACATCGTGGATGATGTAGAAGATCCCTGCGATACCAAAGTGAATAGTTGTCTAAAATACGAATTGCTCAGTATTAGTATAAATTCGAGCAATCAACGCGTTTACCGAATCCGGGTAACCAATAACTGTTCTAACAAGTTGCTGTACACCTCCTTTCAGGTGCCGAACGGAATCCAGGCCGTTGAACCCGCCAATTTTTCCACCTATACCGCGCCTTCTGGCAATACCTATCGAGTGCGCAATCCAAGTTTTACGCCACAATACGGCATCCGATATTCGTCTATTTCTGACAGTATCAACACTGGTGAATCCGACATTTTCAAATACACCCTGCCCGCTCAAGCAGACGTGACGTTCATCCACGTGGTATCAAGGCTTACACCAAATATCTACTTGTCTGCAGATATCAATACGTTCTTCTGCCCTTTAGGCGCAACCCTGGATGAGGGTCTGCTCAATGAAGGGCGCGATCAATCCGCCGGAGCAGAAAAATCCGACATTGCCGACTTGGGCGTGTTCCCTAACCCGGCTAGCACGCTTGTATGGGTCGAAACTGCGGAGCAAACTGGCGAATTGAGTGTGGTAGATGCAACGGGGCGTATTGTATTGCGTCAATCGGTGGAAAATTCAGCCTCCAATTTTTCGGTAGAAGGGCTACCGCAGGGGGTTTATCAAGTTGTTTTTGTTGGAGCAAAAATGACCTGGTATAGTTCGTTGGTTGTTCAGCACTAAACCTTTTGAAGGGATATATTGGAGTAAAAATATCGGGCGGCCCAACCAGGGCTCGCCCGATTTTCGTTACATTATTGCATTTGTTCGTTTCTGTTGGAAGCAATGCTCAAAAATGTGATTGGAGTTCGGGCAAGCACACCCACACCTTTGCAGTGCCCTTCAATGCCAGGCCAGCGACAATTCCTGAAATAAACCCGCTTAAGGCAACTTACATCCCTGACATCGCCATACTTTCGAGGCGGGGTTTTTCTTGCTCAGTTTGCGCGGTTTTTTAGAAGGGGAAATCGACGGATTGGCTTGAATTTCCCATTTTTAAATTCACCCATTTCATTCAGACTTATGAGAATTCTGTCTATCCCAACTCATCTCTTTGTCACCCTCTTTTTCCTGGCTATTTCTGCCTCGATTTTTGCACAGCAAAACCCAGTGGTACAATTGTCTGGTGCGAAAATGCGCGCGTCCCTCACGCTGCCAAAAGGAAACTCAACCGTGCAAATCTGCGGACTTGAAGTGGGCAATTCGTATAAAGTAATCGCGGTCCCTATGGCTTATGGGCAACGTGCGGATTTTGAAATTGCGCCTGCCCCTGCATTTTCAAAAGGTACAAGCAGCATTGCATTTATGCGAGAAAGTAAAAATGCGGTGAGTTTTTCGGCACCCAACGCTTGTGTTGAAATTCAGGTGATAGCCACAAGCACAGAACAAGGGGAGGATGTACCCATGTTCCTTTCCATCCGATGCGAAACCTGCCCTGAAGCAAATGCCTGGCTTAAACAAGTAACTGGCCTTGCAGACCAATCCTTGCTGGAGGTGGAAGACGGGTTTAGTGCGCAGCACTTAATAGAAGACGTTTTGGTCGGCGGTGGCTGTTTTCAAATCAGCGACTTAACTTACAGTGGGCAGAGCAGCCAAATTGGTACTTTCTCCAACGGCCTCACAAATATTGGATTTAACAGTGGCGTTATCCTCGCTACCGGCAACATATCCATCGCTCCTGGCCCGAACGACCTAAATGGCGCAGCTTTTGGCTTTGGTATTAATACGCCCGATGCTGATTTAGCAAGTTTGACTACTGGTAACACCTTTGATATGGCCAATATCGAATTTGATTTTGTGCCCACTCAATCTCAGGTTTCATTCGAGTTTGTTTTCGCTTCTGAAGAATATTGTGAGTTTGTAAATACGAAGTTCAATGATGTCTTTGGGTTCTTTATTTCAGGCCCCGGCATTGTCGGCACCCAGAATCTAGCCGTCATTCCGACCACCAGTATACCAATTACGATCAACAATGTCAACCACATGGTGAATGGAGGGCTTTATACCCATAATACCCCCGCAAGCGGGAATAATTGTCAGGGTGGTAACCTACCGGGCATCCCTCCTCCAACCCCGGTTCCATCAGCTACTGGTCCGGCGGTAAACGAACTCCAATACGATGGTTTTACCAAAAAAATGATTGCCCTTGCCAACGTGATTCCTTGCCAGAAGTATCATATTAAGCTCAAAATCGCAGACGTTGCTGATGGCGTGTGGGACTCTGCAGTATTTCTGCGTGCCAATTCCTTCAATGCCGGAGGTGAAGTCCAGGTTACGCCAGCCTACCCAGGTGCTCAGGGTTCGGCTTATGAAAGTTGCAGCACCGGACATGTTCGGTTCAAGCGCAGCAACGCCGATCTAAGCTTACCATTAGTCGTCAATTTCGCCGTGTCAGGCTCTGCTACCCCAGGTGTTGACTATGCTCCGATCAACAGCCCGATAACCATTCCAGCTGGCCAGTCTGAAATACTGATTCCCATTAGTGTTATTCCTGATGTCCTAAATGAAGGGACTGAAAATATCCTACTGACCATTCCAAATGCCTGCTCTTGCTCGCAGGGTACCGTTGAGTTTTTGATTAAAGATCGCCCTAATCTGTCGGCAGAAGCATCTGACCAATTCCGTTGTATTGGTGAACCAGCAAGCCTTCAAGCTGCTGTTTCAAATAGTTTACTTAATACGACTTTCAACTACTTATGGAGCACCGGAGAAACCAGCCCAGCCATAGGTCCAACGGCTTCTGGCACCTATGATCTGACCGTAACGGACGGCTGTAGCACCCCCGCAGAAGTGTCCTTCAATTTGATTTTTACCGCTTGTAGCTGCGCTTCCGAAACCTTTATTAAAACCTTTGGGCAAATCGGTCAAGACGTGCGTGGCTACGGCATCTATGATAGCAAAGACGGCAATTTGTACGTCACTGGCTTAAAACAAGACAGTGCGGCCATTATCAAAATGACCCCAGCGGGTACCGTACTTTGGATGCGCAGCTTTGATGTGCGAGACGGCGCAAACGATCATATTTCAGAACTTATAGTAGACTCGGAAGGCATGCTGGTTGGTTGTGGTCAAAGTGGTGATGCCCAGCCTGGCATTTCAGGTTTTGTATTCCGATACAACCCAATCACCAACAATATGCAGTGGCTCAGCACCTATGGCTTCGAATCTGCGTATGTGACGGGACTGGTGGAATTGCCCAATGGAAACTATTTGATTTACGACAATCCGCACCAGCCAACAAACGACAATCGGATGTTGGAAATCACTCGACCTGATGGCACCATTGATGCCTTGAGTCCATTGAGCCAAAAGCTAAACTTAGGTGGAGGTGATAATTTCAACAGTGCCATTATGCACAACGGCAAACTTTACGGCGCGGGTCGCTACACCAATGGCGCCGATTTTACCGATATGAGGCATACCCTATCCAGCATAGACTTGGCAACTGGAAACGTAGATTGGACCAGATTGAGTCACGTTCAAGCAGGCGAACCCGCACGTATTTATGGAAAGGATCTGCTGATTGAGGCAGAACACATCATCTCCGTGAGTTATGGGAGCGAAACAAGCGACAACCTTAATGAGGGCAAAGTCTTTCTCCAAAAAAACAGCCTGGACGGGAATCTGCTTTGGGTAAAAAGAATCAATATCCCGGAGGCTCTTGGAGGTTTGGTGGTAGAAGAAGTAGTCAGTGTGCCAGACGGATTTATCCTGTATGCCTTTGGGGGGATAGCGCCAAATGATTTGTACCTGATTAAAACAGCTAAAAACGGCACCCTCCAATGGTCAAAAAAAGTGGATTATAGTTTTGATGACACGCCGTCCTTTTTGCCTATTTTCCAGTCTCAGATTTTGGTAAAAGACGACCACCTGTACTTCATGGCTTCTCGGCAAGGTAATGCTGGGGAACATCAAATGGTTGTAACCAAAACAACCCTCGATGGCACGGTGGAAGGAGATTGCGATTTTATTACATCAGTGTTTGCAGAAATCAACGATGTTACAAACCCTGTAAATTTCTCTGTTTTAGTGCAAAATGTAGCTTTTGAAGAGGAGACCGTGACCCTCGTTCGTGCACCCAAAAACACAATTTTGACGGTGGAAAATCAGTGTAATGTTTTTGTGGAAGACCAGGTTAGCCTTAGTCTTTGCCCTGGAGAAACCGTTACGATTGGAGGCTTAGTGTACCCACAGGACACCACATTTTCTGTACAAATTCCTGGTTCTGGTGGTTGTGATACCCTGCGCACCTATACAATCGATTTGCTTCCACAACCTACACGAGCAGAAAATATTGTACTTTGTCCTGGCGATACTGTCATCATAGGAGGACAAGTGGTTAATCAGGCAGGCACATTTGCCTTTTCTGTGGATGGCCTAAACGGAGACTGCGATACGATACTGACTTATACCGTTAGCCTGGCGCCTTATCAAACTGGTTCTGAAAGTATTTCGTTCTGCCCGGGCGGTTCAGTAACCCTTGGGGGTCAGGTATATACCCAATCGGGAACTGTGGTGGATACCATAGTGGCCGTCCCTGGCGAATGTGCCAAGATTGTAACCTACACCCTCACGGTATTGCCGCAACCCACTCGAGCTGAAACGATTACCTTCTGCCCGGGAGAAACCATTATCTTAAGCGGAACAGCCTACACCCAGCCTGGCACAGTCGTCTTGACCTTTGCCTCTAGTACGGGAGGTTGCGACACTATTGCGACATTCACCCTGCTGTACAGCACCCCTGCGCCTTCTGTGCTGAACCTCAGTTGTCCGGGATCCATAACCATCAATCAGCCCAGTGGCAGCGGCGCGGTAGTGACTTACAATCAGCCCACAGCAACCAGTGATTGCATCTGCCCAGGCATAGCGGTTTCGATGACCAACGGTTTGCCTTCAGGCAGTAATTTCCCTGCGGGAACTACCTCTGTTTGCTACACCTCCAAGGACAGTTGTGGTCAAACGGCCTCCTGTTGCTTCAATATTACCATCGAAGAAGACGATCCTTGCGACACCAAAGTAAATGGCTGTATCAAATATGAACTTCTGACGATCACGGAGGACATGGGTAAAAATCGCACTTATCGCGTTCGGGTGACCAACAATTGCGCAAACAAGTTGATTTACACCGCCATTCAAATTCCAAATGGTCTTGTCGCGATTGAACCTGCCAATTTCTCCACCTACACTGCACCAACCGGCAACACCTACAAAGTGCGCAGCCCTAACTTCTCGCCACAATACTCCGTACGGTATTCGTCTATAGTAGACAGCATCGACAACGGCGAATCGGATATTTTCAAATATACCATTCCCGCGCAGGCTAATAATGTCTTGTTTATCAATGTGGTATCGCGCCTCGCCCCTTATGTTTACCTGAGCGCGCACCTCAACACGTTCTATTGCCCAATTGGGGTTACGCCTGCCAATGATCGTCCCGGCCAAACCGACAATCAACGAAATGACATAAATGACCTTAATGACCCCATTGACCCCAGCGACCAAATCCTCCTATTCCCCAACCCAACCAATGGCGAACTTTTTGCCGACTTCACTTACTGGCAGGGCCAACGTTTAGCAGTTCAAGTGCTAGATAGCCGAGGACAACGGGTGACATATCAGACCCTTACGGCCATTGATGATGCCCAAAGATTAGAATTGCCTGCTGAAATGCCGAATGGCCTATATTTTCTGGAGGTAGTGCCGGAAAATGGAATAAGACAAATGGGGCGTTTTGTGGTGCAGCGTTAAGGCAGAAACCGGTGCTTATCGCACAAGAAAGAGCAAAATTTGATACTTTTTGATTTAATAGGGATGTAGGGAACGTGGCTAAACCTTTAGGTGTTAGCCGTGTTCTTGCCTTTTTGAAAATAAAATAGAAAATCTTTCACTTAGGCTTTGTGAAAAGGGGAAGGTCGTAATATCTTTGCGGCCCATTTTGGATAGGTGGGTGAGTGGCTGAAACCACCGGTTTGCTAAACCGACGCACGGGTTAAACTGTGCCCCGGGTTCGAATCCC
>JBBQLD010000019.1:0-21681 GCA_038327555.1 Chitinophagales bacterium | reverse complement strand
GCTACTCCAACAACGGGCTGAACGCATCCGCTGGACTTGCCGGGCAGCAACTTAAGCTCGACGGCTTATACTCTATTGACAAAGGTTTACCGCTGTTGGCCGATCCTTTGAGTCAAAAATATTTCAACCTGATTCCTAACGTGGAGCTTGAATATCAGCTTCCAAATGACATGTGGCTGAGTGGAAATTATAGCTACAATGTCAGTGCCCCGCAGTTCAATGATCTTCAACCTGTGCCCATTGTATCCAATCCACTTTACAGAAGGGAGGGCAATCCAGATTTGCGACCACAGCGGTCACATAACATTGGGGCTAACTTTAATTATTGGAATTCGGGTACCATGGCAAACTTCGGCCTTGGCGCTGATTATGACCTGTATGACAGCCAAATCGTTTATAGTCAAAAGATTGTATTTTTGGATAGCATCGGCGCCCAGACCACTACTCGTCCAGAAAACGTATCCGGCGGACAAAGTTTCAATACCTATATCTGGTCGAACATTCCCATAATCAAAACCAAATTGACCTTTAATTTCAATCCAAGTTTCAACGTTAATCGCTCCCCGTCTTTTATTAATGAAGTTGAGAATGAGACCTTCAACCAAAATTATAACTTGCGCATAGGATTCAATTTCACGCCCAACTCTAAACTCATCGCTGGCCTGAACGGAAATGCCCGGTTCAATAACATTAATTATTCCGTGCAAAGTGAGCAAAACCAGAAGATTCGAAGTTATGGCACGGATGCCTCGATCAAATGGCAATTCCTGAATAAGATGTTTTTGGAAAGCAATTTCAATTACAACCTGTTCCAAAACGAACGTTTCGGCTTCAACCAGAGCATAGCGATCTGGAATGCATCGGTACGTCGACTTGTGGGTAAAAGCAACCGAGTGGAAGTACGCCTGGCCGCTTTTGACTTGCTCAATCAACGACTCAATATCAGCCAGAGCGGTTCACAGAACTTTGTGATTAATTCCACGGCCCCCACTTTAGCGCGGTATTTCATGCTCAGTTTAAGTTACAACGTGCGTGGCTACGAGAACAAGTTGAAGAAAAATGACTGGTGGTAGGTAACGCGAAATTTATTTCGCGCATCCTTTGTAACGCGAAATTTATTTCGCGTATCGTTTGTAACGCGAAATTTATTTCGCGCATCGGTTGTAACACGAAATTTATTTCGCGTATCGTTTGCAACATGAAATTTATTTTGCGCATCCTTTGAACCCACCACAAAACAAAAAGCTGCAATTTTTCTTCAACCTACCCGTTTCTCCAAGTTCACAAACAGACGACTACAATTGATCCATGGTCTTAAAAATCAAGTGCTTCGCTTCAATATTCCTGTTCCTTCCACTCGCACTTTTTGCTCAAAAAAAGCCAAAAGTTGAACCGGCGAATCAACCCTCCGCTGAGGCAATCAAACAACTAGAAGGGCTGGAAGACACGCTTGGAGTACTTGGGTATGCCATTGTAAACGACTCCATTGAAGCCGAGCGCTTTGCCGCATGCCGAGTTTTCATCACCACGCTGGTACGGGCTTTAAAAATTGAAAACTCGTTCAAATACCCATTTGAGCGGCTCAAGAGTGTTTCAATACTGACCCCGCCAGACAGTAGTTTTCGTATTTTCACCTGGCAACTTTTTGTCAACGACTCCACCTATCGTTATTACGGGAGCATTCAGATGAATGAGCGCAATTTAAAATTGTATCCGCTGATAGACCGAAGTTTTGAAATGCCGCAATTCCCCAAGGAGGAGCAACTTCCGCCAGACCGTTGGTATGGGGCGCTGTATTTCAACCTGCGCCAATTCGACACGAAACAAGGGCACAAATACCTTCTTTTTGGGTATGACGCCTTTGAGTTTTTCGAAAAAAGAAAACTGCTTGAGGTGCTAAGTTTTGACAAAGATGGAAAACCCGTTTTCGGTTCACCTGTGTTTGCGAAAGAAGATGCAGCACCTGAAAGTCGCATATATCTTCAATATTCTGCCGATGCTGCCGTGAAAATGAACTGGGATGAACACTACAAGATGATTCTCATGGATCATTTAATTCCATTCCCGAGTCCATACGGACGCGACATGACCAATGTACCAGATGGTAGTTATGATGCTTACAAATTGGACAAGGGTCGTTGGAAATATGTAGACAAAGTGTTTGATGACAAGCAAAAAGACGTGCCTTTCCCAGAGCCAATTCTAGATGAAAGAAAAGAAAAAGACATCATGGGCAAGAAAAAACGGGTCTGGGGTTGGCAGCGAAATCGAAATTGAGCCGCTTTGAACAAGTGGGTTTGAAGGAATTCATGTAATCGTATTTTCAGTTGATATAGTTAACCAAAATTAATTTCGTTATGAAAAAAAATTCTTTCTTTCTCAAGTCATTACTATGCTCAAGAGCACTACCAGATTGCTTTGGCCATGCTGTTTTTGCTTTAGTACTCTGCACTACCACTGTACTCGCCCAGTCCAATACCTCTACATTCACATTCGTAAGTCCCTACACCGGACTGTCTGTAGACCAAACCAAAATCGTCAACTATGCTATTAACCAGCCTCACATCGGTCCAGTTCAATATATTTCCTGGGCCTCTGGAAATCTTCTGAACAGCATCGGGGAAATTACAGTTACCCTGCCATGGGAGAATAGCGGCCAACCTATTTCATTTGAGGTAAGTGGCTCCCTCTTTTCTAGTGAGACTGAATACGCTTTGTTTGGACGTGCCCAGATGGGGGATATCGCCATATATTCTACTCCTGTGGGTAAAGGAGGCAGTATTACGCTTGAAAATAGCACTTATTTGCTGTATCCCTTGGGAAGCACTAAGGGCGTGCTTATCAAAACAGACACTTCAGAAGGTGACATCTGCGCTACAGTCCCAACCTTGCTAGAAGAATCAGGATATTGTGAGGACGATTGCGGCAGTGCCGTACTTGACGTACTAGCTATGGTGACACCTGGAGCGCAACAGTGGCTCAACAATAATTTTGGCATGTTTGGGCTTTGGTGGCTGCTTGTAGAGACCCACAATATTAACGGGGCGTTTCTCAACAGTAATGTGACAAATAAATGGGTTCGGGTGCAAACGATTTCTTATGTACCAAACTTTTCACTTTCAAATAACATCGGTACTGATTTAACAACCCTATCCACAAACCCCAACGCACAACAAATACTACAACAAAGAGGATGCGATGTCGGCATTTTACTTACAGATCAAAATTATGGTAATATTTTTGGAAAGGCGAATTCTACTAACCCTGCTAGTATCAACAAGTTTTGCATCACCCAAGTAAATTCTATTGGCCCTATGCGCTACACCTTCGCACATGAACTTGCTCATCAGTTTGGCTGCCAGCACCATGATGTTTTTAATGTTCCTGGCTGTCCACATGGAAAAGAGTTAACTAACATTGGCAAAAACACCATCATGGTAGGTGGTGCTCAACAGAATACCCGCATTCAGCACTTTTCCAATCCCGACGTCCTCTTTGGCGGTGAGCCCACTGGTAATTCAGCATTTAGGAACAACGCAGCGCAAATAAGGGGCGCATTTTGTGAGGTTGCAAATAATAATCCGCCAGCTTGGTTCACAGTTGACTTTACCCATGGTTTAATTGGCGGTGACTGCCCATTTACCGCTAGTGCGAATATACAGCCAGGAATGATGGATATTCTTGGAAACCAACAGGATTGCGGTACGAATTATTCTTATCAATGGTCATGGTCTACAGACAATATGATTTATAACAGCGTAGGTACTAACAACCCGACACTAAACCTTCCAGTAGTGCCAAATTGTCCATTTTTTTATCTTAGAGCGACGGTTAGCACTCCTAACGGCTGCAGTGCCGCTGTTACAAAACTGCTGTTCTGTGGTAATTTAGCATGCTCAAGAGGTACAAGAGAAAACAATACTGATACCAAAATGGTGGAACGCAATCGGGTGTTCCCTAACCCTGCCAAAGAGCGGTTTAGCGTATTGCTAGATGACTTCCTGACAGTTGGAAGTGTGATGGCCAGAAACTCAAACGGCACAGCAATTCATAGCCTGCCAATAGTTGGCTTTGAGCAAGGGTTGCTCACGTGTGACGTTTCCAACCTCATAAATGGGCTTTGGTATATTGAGCCTTTAGGAGGAGATATGCGACGTGTGTTGAAACTGACTATATTGCGTTGAGGCCTGATAGCCGTGCAGGAGGGATGATTGCACCCCTTGCACGGCCTTTTCTTTTCAATTCAAACAAAAACCGTTTGATATGAATTCAACTTACACTTACATCATTGTAGTACTGATTTTGCTGATTGGATGTCGAAAAGACACTAGACTTAGTCAGAAAATTCCTTTCAACGCGAATCTGTCGACCAACTTAAAAGGGGCTGGCTTTATGGGTTGCGACGACACATCTTCCTTCAAAAGTATTGTAGACCTGGAGCCCCTTTCATCTCTTCAAAATTGTTATTCCTGTACCGCTATCAAGGAAGTGCCTGGGTTGGGGGAAATTGCATGGAAAGGCAATTGTGAAGTATATATTGCCGATTCTATTCTCGAATTCAGATTTAATACTTATCAACCCTATTTTAATGAACTCCTACTAAGAGAGGAACTCGCCTTTAGTTATATTCCGATTCACGTCGGTTTTCGCCCGATTTTTGATTATGCCAATTGGGCACAAGATCCAGCAAAAAGCTTTGGTTTTTATAGTAGATCTTTAGATGACGGTGATGTTTTGGACGGGGCTTGGGGAACAGATACTCAATGCACTAGCTACATAGAAATTACCCGCCTTGATTTAGAAGATAGAGAGGTTGAGGGAAGGTTTGAGATACACCTGAGCATGATACTACAAGGATCAAGCGGTATTTTTTATTCCGAACGCATTAACTTCCTGAACGGAAAGTTTAAGGCAGAAATCAAAGCTTATTAATAATAGTTGATGGAATTGGGTATAAATCAATGCAGTCAAATATAAAAACAATGACCATGTTTAAGCAACCGCTTGTGATGTTTTCTTTTTGTCTTGGCGTATCAACTGGTTTTACCCAAGTGCCAAATGGTAATTTTGAGGCTTGGGAGACTACTGATAGCATCGAAAATCCCGTTTATTGGGAAACTAATAATAATTATGTTGGTTACTTTCCGGTTGCCAAAACACTGGATGCGATAGAAGGCAATTACTCCTTAAAGCTATCCAGCACCGCAAAGGATTTTGGAGGATACGCCTCCGGCGATGGATGTGCCCATGTAAAACTTGTACCAACTGAGGTCTACCAATATTTGACCGCATCTGTCAAAATTGACACCGTGGATACAAACGGCGAGGTAAGTATTCGCGTCAAACAATGGCAGCCATCTAGTTTTCTTTTTGAAAAAATTGGGACTTGGAAGGCCGCAGCAGCCTCTAGTGGAGTGATGCAAGTTGTTCTGCCCGTTGAACAAGTAGGCCTAGACACACTGTTGATTGAAATTTGGGCGAAGAACAATTACGACCTTTTTACCAATCCCGGATATACTGAAATGATCATTGACAATATTCAGCTGAAGACAAGCGTGGCTGCACAAGAACCAGCCGATAGTGCTTTCGGGGTGCTTTTCCCTAATCCTGCCAGAGAAATACTAAATGTCCAACTATATCAACCTGCTCAAAAATCTGCTACTTTGAGGGTTGTTGACGCACAGCACAGGGTACTTCAATCATTCGATTGCTCCACACTGTCAACAACCTCGTTCAATTTGACAGGTATTCCGCCGGGGCAATATTTCTTGGAATTGATAGTGCTGGGCCAAACGACTAGAATCGAAAAATTTGTCGTTATCAAGTAGGAGAGAAGTTTTGAGAAAGAAGTGAAGGACGTGGGCTTGACTGTCAACCGCTCGCCATATGCGGAAGTTAGGCAGTCAAGCCCACGTATACTACATATCTTTTCTACTTAAAAATCACATTCTTAGTCTTAGCCCGAAATACCCCTGCACCATATCCACCGGCACCCGTTGTTTCCAAAAGGGCTGGTGCGGCGCGTCTTTCCAAATAGATCTTGCCCGGACCAGCTGTTACAAACAGCGTTGACTAAAAAACGTTAAAAAGCAACGTTAATCGTTGCCATCCAATGTCGGCCCGCTTGTGGAAAGTACCCAGCTTGATGGTACACATTGCCGCCTTCCAGCCGGGTGTACGGATTGTCTGGCCGAGCATCGTAGCCCTCGGAACTGTAACGATAAGTCCAGCCATTGGAGGCATATTTTTCACCCAGGATATTATTGAGCGAGACTATGATACTAGCTTGTTTTCCAATTACTTGCGACAAGTTATAGTTCAATCGAAGGTCGCTGACAAAGTAGCCTGGCAGAGCGGTTTGCAGATTAGAAGTATTGTCTAAAAACTGCTGCGAAACATATTTACCGACCAGCGTCACTGAAAGTTCGCTTCCCTTTGAAACCCCGGAATTCTTCAAAGCTTTACGAGGCTTGAGCACCAAAGTAGCCTCCCCTCGGGCAATCAGATTTGGAGAAAAAGCCAAATTCGAGTTCCGATGCACGATCTTTTCCTGCTCTCCAGTATCCCAATTGTCTCTAAATTCAATAAATTCAGGAATTTTATTTTGGCTAAAGGATGCACTACCTGCCACACTGAACAATCGACCAATTTGCCCCCCTCCTTCAAGCTCAAGTCCCGCTCGCCAGCTATCTGGCACATTGGTTCGGATGTAAGCCCCAACGTCGTTAATCCGCCCATCGAGCACCAGTTGATCGCGATATTGCATCCAAAAGAAGTTGGCAGAGGCCGTCCAGTTTTCAGCTTTTCTTCTTATACCAGTTTCTAAGTCAAACATGCTTTCAGCTTTTGGGCGACTTTCGGGGGTACTTTGTGTGTAATCATCCCGGTTGGGTTCGCGATGCCCGATTCCCGCAAAAGCATAGGTTGACCAAGCTTTGGAGAATAAATAAGTTGCGCCAATTTTTGGGTTGAAAAATACAAGATTAGCACGCTGCTGTAGGTTGTTAAGCACATTGTCGAAGCCTAAAAAGGAGTAACTAACCGCTCTAATTTGCAAATCCAAAAAAGCAGATAACTGCTTCGTTGGAGAACTTTCAAGCTTCAAAAAGGTATTTGCGTCCTGCTTGCGCGCATTGTTTTCATAATAGCGAAAATCATTGGGCACTCCAGTAAAAGATTCCGCCCAGATCAGCTCCCCGAAGTGCTGTCCATCATATTGGCTCCAAGCTCCTCCAAGCAAAAACGATGGTTTCCAAAAACTTTCTGGCAACCATCTGAGTGCAAAGCTGCCGCCGTAAAAATCATTGTCCAGCCAACGGCGGCGCACTAAATCCATGGGTGGAATACCCGTAGCTATGGGCGAAAGCAAGTAGCTACCCAGATCCTGATCAGCCTTGTATTGCTCAAAATACCCAAAACCTTTGGTGTAATGTCCATTCAATTGCAAATGCAATTTCGGTGTGAACACGCGCTTATAGTGCCCAAAAAAATGGCGTTGCGTGTAATTGTCTACCTCGTCTGGATAGGGCGAGCCTGGGCGTTCTGTGCCCGCAGAGTTGAAAGTTCTAAGGTTCTCATTTTCAAGATATTGGGCAGGCAAACCATTCCAGGCTTGGTAGGTAATTTCGTGCCCGGAAAGTAAATGAAATTGAGCAGATTGACGTTCGTCAAGGTATGCCCCACTTAAATGAATTGCATTCATATTCACCGCCGCTCGATCCACATATCCATCGGAATAGATGCCAGACACCCGCGCGGTGAAGGCAAGCTTCCCGCCCATTAGTCCTGTGCCCACTTGAACAGAATGCTTCCGGGTACCGAAAGCGCCAAACGTATTGGTGACTGAGGCAAATTGCTGGCTTTCAACTTTTGAAAGGTTGAGGTTTATGCTGGCTCCGAAAGCTCCTGCTCCATTTGTACTGGTACCTACGCCACGTTGCACCTGAATTTCAGACGCACTCGCCGCCAAATCAGGCAAATTGACCCAAAAAACGGCCTGGCTTTCAGTGTCATTCAAAGGTATTCCATTGATTGTCACGTTAATACGCGTGGGGTCGCTACCTCGAATTCGGAGTCCGGTGTATCCGGTACCAATGCCACCGTCTGAGGTTTCCACCAGGGAAGGCACGGCCGAAAGCAGGTATGGAATATCTTGGGCATGGTACTGACTGGCTATTTTTTCGGCTGAAAAATTGGTATGTGGAACAGGACTATTAATACCAGTACGCGTAGCCAAGACTATGGCTTCAGGAAATAATTTGGGTGGTAATTGAATGATTGATGCCTGGCGATTGGTTGTATCCGTTTGGGCAATAAGGGGAGCGGCCACAAAAAATCCAGCGCACATCAAACCAAAAGCATTTAATGCAGGATTTCGCCAGCTAGTGACGAACGAAACAAAAAAAGTGAACATTGATCAAAAACAAAAAAGTGAAACATCCGCATACCGAAGGGGCTCCGGAAGCGTAGTGATGCCACTACCCCGTCTCAGTTCCTTACCCAAAATTACTTGGGCAAGTTCGATGGGTGTAATCTCAGTCCGCAGTACTTGACCATAGGCAAGCATGCGAACACCCCAATGAGTGTGCACAAAGATCAGTAAATTTATTCCAAACAGCGCTATGACATGCGAAGCATCTAAAAACAAGGTGTCTTTATGCTGCCATGTCAACTAAATTTACCCAGAAAACTAATAACGCAAATCCCAAAAATAGGGTTGCTCTTGCTTAATATGATCGTCTATGCACTTTTTTAGTGCTACGCGATATTCTGCTTCAGTAACCTTTTTTCCCTTAAGTTTTTTGGGCAAATCAAGTTCGTTGGTCAACACTTTGGCTTCAATCCGGTTGGCCGAGATGATCATGGCGCCATTGTTCACATCCACTTCAAGAATGAGTCCGGGCAATCCACAAAGTCGCTCCGGACCTCCGCTCAGTGGAATGTCGAGTGCAAACCAGGCCACCATTTTTTGTTGCTTTATGCTATCCTCCCAGCTTGCATTCATACAAAGATGCCCAGCCACTTCTTTCATGTCGTTGAGGATTTTCCAGTCTTGGCAATGTAGGCTATCTTGCACTAAATAAGTCTTCCCTTGCACCACAAGTCCATCAAAGAGGGTATTTTGGGCAAAATCACGCTTCGTAAAAAAAGTCTCTTTTCGCCAGGAATAACCACCCTCGTTGGGTTTGACGCGCTCTTCAGAATCTTCGTATTTCGTCTGCATAGGATTAAAATGCAGCAGGGCATACTCGAACCATTCATCACGGTTGCCTGACATATAGGCTGTACGCTCTTTTCGCTGTTTACTTAAGTAGCTGATAGCTTCGATTTTTTTTGCCCAGTTGTGGCTGACTAAATACCGTATCGTACCTGATTCGATTGGCGCAGGGTTGGGTGTTACCTGGGCAAGCAAAACAGTGGAGAGGAAGGTGGAAAAGGTCAGGAATAGGAGTAGTTTGTACATAAATTGTATGCCATTTTATTTTTCCGAAAGATAAAGAATTCCGACCAAAACTGAAGCTGACTACAGTTAACTGCGCTAGCAAACTCCTTACCTTCGCGCCATGAATCGTGCTACCCTTGTCTCCGAAATTTTCCGCAAAAAAACATTCCTCTGTGTTGGACTAGACACTGAACTTGCCAAGCTCCCACGACACTTGCTTAGTTTAGAGGATCCGATTTTTGAGTTTAACCGCCAAATTATTGACGTTACGCGGGAGCTTTGCGTGGCGTATAAACCCAATACTGCGTTTTATGAGGCTTTAGGTCCAAAGGGCTGGCATACGCTAAAGCGAACCATTGAATATATTGGAAGTCAACATTTTATCATTGCAGATGCCAAACGTGGCGACATCGGAAATACCAGCCGGATGTATGCTGAAGCTTTTTTTAACCAACTCGGTTGCGATGCAGTCACGGTTGCTCCTTACATGGGAGAAGATAGCGTCGGTCCTTTTCTGGGTTTTGAAGGTAAATGGGCTATAGTGCTTGCACTCACCTCCAATCAGGGCAGCAGTGACTTTCAACTGGATTGGCTTGAAGATTCCCGCCAATCTCTTTGGGAAAAGGTTTTGCATCGGACCCAAACTTGGGGAACGCCTGAAAATCTAATGTTTGTCATCGGTGCAACACATCCGGAATCCTTCATTCGGGTTCGTGAAATTGCACCGAATCATTTTCTGCTGGTACCTGGTGTTGGTGCGCAAGGCGGCGATTTGGCGGCAATTTGCCAATACGGGATGAACCGTGATTGTGGTCTGCTCATCAATTCCTCCCGCAGTATTCTCTACGCCTCTTCTGGCGAAGATTTCGCTCAAAAGGCAAGTGAAGAAGCTAAAAGGTTGCAGCAAGAAATGGAAACCTTGCTGGAAACGATGAACCATGAACGATGAACTTTTTATACGCCGATGCCTTGACCTTGCCAGCTTGGGCGCAGGAAGTGTTTCGCCTAACCCTATGGTTGGTGCAGTGCTTGTGCACCAGGGTGAAATAATCGGTGAAGGGTGGCATCGTCGTTGGGGAGAAGCCCATGCAGAAGTCAATTGCTTACAATCAGTATTGCCTGCAAATCAATCACTTATCCCCTACTCTACCCTATTTTGCAATCTTGAGCCTTGTGCACACTTTGGTAAAACCCCGCCTTGTGCAGATTTAATTCTGGCGCATAAAATACCCCGAGTTGTGGTATCCAATACGGATCCCAACCCATTGGTAGCTGGCAAAGGATTGGAAAAGCTTAAAAATGCAGGCATTGAAGTTGTAAAAGGAGCTTTGGAAGCTGAAGGCCTGTGGCTCAACCGAGCGTTTTTTACCTGGATAATCCAACAACGGCCCCGCGTAATTTTGAAATGGGCCCAGACTATCGATGGTTTTTTGGGCAAAAAGGACGAACGAACTGCCATTTCAAGCCCCGAAGCTTTGCGGCTGGTGCACCGTTGGCGGGCAGAATGCGATGCGATTTTGGTAGGTTCAAACACGGCTTTGCTTGACAATCCTCGTCTGGATGTGCGGTACTATTTAGGAAAGAACCCGCTTCGAGTGGTTTTTGATTCGCAGGGAAAAATTCCAGCAAGCCACCATGTCTTTGACGATTTTACGGAGACCTGGATATTTGGAAGCACACACAACGAGGCTAAATACGCCAAAACCAAGTTTATCTCCACTGAAAAAAATATCTTGATTCCTACAATTTTAGAAGCCTTAAAAAACTCAGGTCGGGCCATACTCCTCGTAGAAGGTGGCGCAAACGTGCTGGATCAATTTTTAGAAATAGGTATTTGGGATGAAATTCGTGTGCTTGAGCACAGCCGTCGACTGGGAACAGGAGTGCCTGCCCCAAAAATTCCCGAAACCGCAGTCTTAAAGGAGCAATTCCAAGTTGGAGAAGATACCGTGCGTATTTTTAGGAACGGGTAAATAACAACTTGTTACTTCGCCACAAATCCTTGTAAATTATCATGCAAACCACAAAATTAGGCCTTCAACTTCCTACTGATCCGCGCTGGGTAGATCTCGCTGAAATGGATCTTGCTGAAATTCTTACAGATCATGCCTACTGCGAGCAAAAAGCTACCACTTCCTGTATTACCCTTATTCAGGCATACCCGGATCGTCCGGAGCTCGTGGAACAAGTCGCTCCAATTGTGACGGAGGAGTGGGGGCATTTTCGTCTTGTTTTGAATGAACTCCAAAAGCGTGGCCTAAGACTTGGCCGTCAGCGAAAAGATGAATATGTGAATCAACTCCTTGGTTTTCAGGAGAGAGGGCAAGCTCGGGAAAAAGCCCTACTGGATAAACTACTAATTTGCGCCATGATCGAGGCTCGGAGTTGCGAGCGGTTTCGATTGCTTTCGCTGCATTGCGCAGAGGAAGATTTGCGGGGCTGGTACCACAAGTTCATGGTGGCTGAAGCTGGCCATTATCGGCTTTTTTTGGATCTTGCAGAATTGTATTTTGGCAAAGAAAAGGCACATACAAGATGGAAGGCATGCCTTGAATTTGAAGCAGGAATCATGCAAAATCTTGCCCCAAGAGGGGATAGAATGCATTAATTGGGGATTTGGTTAATTGGGGATTTGGTTATTCGAGTACCCAAGCTTGGCTGCTCGAATAACCAAATCACCAATTAACCGAATAACCAAATAACCAAATAACCAAATTACCACCCTTTCACTTTATTAATCTTGCCTTCTTCGCCAAAGTGCTCCTTCGAGACTTTGTTATAAGCTATCGCAGCTTCTTCGGCAGTATCGTACATTCCAATATGTTTGGCCTTGCCATTTATAGAAATTACGGCCCGAAATCGTCGATGTTCTCTATAAACACCTGTAAACCCTGTGTTGCTACTGGTTTTGCGCATACGACTGGCGGTGGCACGCGAGCGATACATGATATTTTCGAGCCTGCAATCGAGCTTGTCTCCATTTTTAGCACCCACAAGCCTTTGAAGCTTGGTTTTGTCCCCTGCCAAAAATTTTTCGGCAATTAACTTGTGGAGATAAATAGTTTCTGTTTTAAACCCTCCTTCCGCTTTTTTCCAAGTTTTTTGGAACACAGCACAGCCGCTGGAATGGAGTCGGAGGTTGTTGAGAATATCAATTTTCGTAAGATATGGATCAGAAGTAATCCATTCGTACACACGGTCGTCGATGAGTACCGACGCTTCCGCATTTTTTAGTTTAGTTTTGTAAATCACAGGAATGTAATTAATCAGTTTTTGAAAAAATCGGCAAGCCATTGGACTTGTAGCGCAAACAAATTTTGTTCAATTGGCGTACACACTTTTCACCGTTGAGGTGTCGAGTATTTGACTCTTGGAATAAATTTTCAGATCAAAAATAAGTACTCAACATTTCTCCTAATAGCGATTTTGAAAAATTATACACAAATGTTAATTAAATTCAAAAATGATATTTTGGAAAATAAGCGCGAACGCAATATATTAAAATTTCATTCAAGCAAAACAATCAACACCCCAATTAGTTTGAATGATCAATCAATATTAAAATAAAGGAAATGCTAATGCGGCCCAATATTCGGCAAAGAGTTCCGTTCTTTGATCTCTCTTTCCAAACACAAATATATTCATGATTCAAGGTTCATCCCGATTTTTAAGCACGTTTTTCTGCTTCATTCTTGTCATTTTTCAAAGCCCCCTTTTTGCCCAAAAGACTACGGAACAATTGGTCGTAGCTGGTATCATTCTGCTTAAAGAAAAAACGCCTCCAGACAACAAAGCATTGCTCAATGCCTTGAAAACAACTTGGAAGTTAAAAGCCGACTCTGTCAACATCTCAGATAAAACATTGGTTTTCAATACAATTGGAGGGGCAACGGTGATGATAGCTTACCTTGGTTATCCAGCAGCTCCGGATGAAATTGGTGCTGGAGCTCGCCTCTCCTGGCTCTGGAAAACAGCTGCTGAAGAAACCTCCAAACATCAAGCACAAGTGGTCATTTCGGTCATTGGGCCAGCCAGAAAGAGTTTGGATTTACATAAAATTTTCACGCAAGCTGCCGCAGCTCTACTTGAAACCACGCGTGCTCCAGGCATATTTTTGGACGGCCAATACTTGCTGCTTTCGAGCGGTTATTACCTCGCTGCAGCCCGAAATATGGTTCAAAACCAAAGCCTTCCACTTTACTGTTGGGTCTATTTTGGAAGGCCAGGCGGAGGCAACGGCTTTACTTTAGGGCTATCTGAATTTGGTTTGCCAGAGCTGGAAATTGTAAATTCTGCACATAGTGAAGGGGAGGCGCACGCTACACTTTACGATGCGGCTATGTCGGTAGTTAAGTACAACACCGTGCTGAATGACGGCCAAACGCTAACGTCGGAGGAAGGTGCAAAATCGCTTGTACACCTCGTTCAGGGTACTTATCTTCAAGATAAGAAAGTGCTGCGGTTAGAATACTAGTGGCAATTATCTGAAACTATTTTACCTAAGGAACGCAGCACCAATAAACTAGTCATTTTATGCCACCCTTTGTTACATCATAAGGCCGCTTTTTTTCTTTAAATAGCCCCCACTATTCGCAGAAAAATAGGGTTGTCTGATAGAAAAAATGGTTGACCTAAAAGGACTAAGTTATGGGTGCCGCATTCCTAAGACTTAAAAATCACAAACATCATGCGCATAATTGGCAACATCGATCATCCCAGTCTAAAAATATCGGTCTTCAAAAATGAGGGTCGAACCTCAGTAAAATTCGAGACTGCTCAATATGAACAAACCTTCAAGTTGGGCGATGACGAGCGTTTTTCTACTGTCGAGGGGGTTCAAAAAATGGTAGACGCATCTATGGTTGAGCAGGTGCTTCAAGGTTTCCAATTGATGCACAGTGCCCGACTTGAGTCTATGGCCCGTTCTTTTCCAGTTAAAACAGAGGATGTTTTTGAGGAAATAATTTAGCTCCTACCAATCTCCACCAGCTCCACCGCCGCCAAAGGAGCCGCCACCAAAACTTCCGCCACCGCCACCCCAGCCGCCGCTAGATCCGCCACTTGATCCACCCCCAAAACCGCCACCCATCCACCAACCACCACCAAAATTGTCGTCATCTCGATCCCGTTTATTTCTATTCCGGCCATCGTGTGTAATCATTTGACCGACATTACGGAGTTTGTACACCAAGCCGCCTACAATAAGGAAAAATATGAGGGCAATAAACAAAAGCACCAGTATAGAGACTCCGTTGCCTGTTTGCTGGCCATCGTCTTTTTGAAACTCCCCTTCCAACGCTAAAATAATATCATCCAAGCCAGCATTAATGCCTTCAAAATATTGTTGCTGCCGGAAATAGGGCCCCATTGTGCCACGGATAATCCGCCCGGCAGTAATATCCGGCAGAGCGCCCTCCGTACCATAGCCCGTGGCAATAAAAATACCTCTGTCAGGAGCTTCACTCTTGATTAGCATCACCACACCATTGTTCTTGTCTTTTCGACCGATTCCCCATTGATTGCCTAGCTCAAACGCATAACTCGCCTTATCATAGTCGCCAATATTAGGGCGAATCATCACCACAATCTGAGTACTGGTACTGTCCCAATACCCTCGAAGCTTCTGCTCCAAAGCATTCTTTTGATAAGGCTGAAGCCAGCCCGCATAGTCGTGAACATAGACCGCGGGTTCTGGCTTCTGGGGAAACAAAGCATTGTCCTGCTGCGCCGTTGCCAAATTTGGCAAGAGCAGTAAAGACAGGTAAAACAGACCGACCAGGGAAAGTGCTGGTTTATGGGGTACTTGGCACCGCAAACCAACAATCGTGGACGCTTTATCCGTAAATAATCTCGTCAGGAAGTTCATTGTCGTCGTGATTTTCATCCGTGGGGAAGTGTTCGCGCAAACGTGCGCCAATTAGTTGAACTGCTTTGCAAATACCCTCAGCAGCTTCATCGCGCTTAAAATGTTCCTGCAAAAGTTTCTTTTCGGCCGCCCAAAACTGGAATCCTACGCGCTCATGAATGCCCGAATCTCCCCAGATAGCGAAGTGGTGGCTTTTTTCAGCGAGATAGATCAGTACTGCGTTACGCGCTTTGGTATTGAACATGCCAAAAAGCTGAAATATCTCCTCCGCCCGCTCCACCGGGAAGTCGCGCATACAGAAATCCTCTACATACAGCCGGATTTCGCCGCTCGTACCTTGCTCGGAATTGCGTATCACAGAAACGATTTGAGCTTCTTCTTCCTTGGTGAATAACATGGATTGGTGGCTTTTAAACTGGACTATTGCCCAAATTTTTGGTTCAAATCAGGGGCTTTGTCTGCACCAGCTGAAGCCTGGAAATATCCTTTGGGGACGAAGCCAAATACGCCCGCCAATAGATTAGTTGGGAAGCGTCGAATATAAGCGTTGAAGCCATTCACGGCATCATTAAAATTACGCCGTGCCAGTGCAATCCGATTTTCCGTGCCCTCAATTTGTGTTTGTAAATCTAAAAAACCTTGGTTCGCCTTCAGGTTTGGATAGGCTTCAGAAACCATCAAAAGGCTTTTCATGGTACTGTAGAGCGCATTTTGACTTTGTTCAAATTTCTGAATAGCTTCTGGCGAAAGATTGTTAGCATCTACTTTCACTTGTGTCGCGGCAGCACGGGCTTGCACCACGGCTTCCAGGGTTGATTTTTCGTAGTTAGCACCAGCCTTCACTGTAGCTACCGCCTGGTCTATGAAATCCATGCGGCGCTGATATTGGTTTTCTACTTCTGACCATTTGGCTTTTACACTTTCTTCCATTGGCCCAAGTTTGTTGTATGTGCTGCACATACTCATGCCCAGCACAGCTACCAAGCCGAGCAGGATAATGGGGAGATATTTGCGAATGTCTGTCATAGTTTCAAAAATTGAATTGAATGTTTTGTTTTGAAAAATTGAATGGGCGAAAGTATATAGAATGATGCAGTGATGGAGTGATAAAGTGATAGGAAGCGGGGAAAGACCTGCTTGATTGTACTTTTTTACCGACGAAATGCTGCTGCCATAATCCCTGCTGCCACTGCCGCGTTCAAGGATTCGGCTTTACCCTCGGGGTGACGCATTATACTAATTCGGTGGGTAAGCAGGTGCTCGGTCTGTGCCGAGATCCCTTTGCCCTCATTCCCGATTACCAACAATCCATTTGACGGCAGGCTTGCTTCAAAAACATTTTCCCCATCTAAAACGGCTCCTACTACGGGTATTTGTGGCGCGTTCATCAATAGTTCGCCTAAATCTATTTCCGAGCTTTGCACCCGAAAAATTGCGCCCATGCTTGCCTGAACCACTTTTGAGCTAAAAACATCTACACAATCGGGGGAACAAAAGACCGCGGGCAACCCAAACCAGTCGGCTACCCGGAAGATACTCCCCATGTTGCCAGGATCTTGGATGCCATCAAGGTAGAAACAAATGTCAGCCGTAGGAAGTTGAAAATCAATCCTTTCAATTGGCATATCAACCACAGCCAACACTTTATTGGGGGTACTGAGGGTTGATATTTTGTCGAGTTCGGCTGCCGTTATGGGGTTTACTTTGTCTGAAAACGGGCGTAAAAACCGCGCATTTTTATCAATCCAGGTCTCTAATGCAAAGATCTCGGATACCTTGACGTGGGTTTGTCCGAGCAATTCAACCACCATTTTATCCCCTTCTACCAGGAATTGACCATACTGCTGACGGTATTTCTTTATGCTTAGCGAACGGAGATGCTTTTGTTGGTTGTGTGAGAGCATTTTGGTAGCAGCGATTTATGACGCAGTTATTCTGGAGCAAATGTAAATCAATGATTTGCATTCATGGCTTTAGAATACCCCATAACCATTCAAAGACACCTGCATTTTTTTACCGACTTTTGCAGCAGTAAAAGTTTAACTTACGTTATGTTCGTTTTCCAAAAAAGAAAAGCCTTGCACTGGAAATCAATGACTCAGATTATGGCTCTTTTCCCAAGAATCGGGATGTTAGTGGCCACCATATACCTTGGACTTACTGCCTGCAATGTTACCAAACATCTTGATGCAGCGAAAGGCGAGCGGCTTCTGGTGAAAAATTCGCTAAGCATTAAGTCCGAAAAACAAATGAGTCTTTCGGCCAAATCCGCTCTTTCTAACGAGTTAATGCCCTTCTATCGTCAAAAACCAAATCGGAAGAGTCTGGGCTTTTTTTACCCACGCCTTAGCCTCTATTACAAGTACCGCAACCGAAATTCGGATTTTGCCAAATGGATCAATAAGCGCATCGCCGAGCCCCCAGCTGTTTATGATTCCCTTTTGGCGCAGCGTACGGCATTAAACTTCAAAAATCAAATGCGGCAAAATGGCTACTTCCGTGCCGAAGCTAGTTTCAACACCAAATTTATCGGAAAATATAAAGCTAAAACTAGGTACCAACTGGTTCTAGGACCCAGGTATACGGTTGATAAGGTACAATTTGCAAGCCGGGATTCCCAGATTCTTCAAATTCTGAACGATACCAGAGGGGAGTCGTTCATTAAGCCAGAGACCCCTCTTGATGTCCATATTTTCGATGCTGAAAAACAGCGGATTACTGCCATTCTAAAGAACCGAGGTTACGCTTACTTAATTCCTCAATATATCGAATTTGGTGGTGACAGCACAGATACCAAAGCCAATATAATTATTGAGGTGCTGCCCTACAATGACAGCACGATGCACAAAACCTTCACAATTGGCAAAGTGGAGGTGCTTTCTGGGGTTGTGCCCAACTTTTCGTCCATGCGCAGAGACACTACCATTGGCGGGATCTATTTCGCGGCTGCAGAGGCTAAACTTTGGATTAAACCATCGCTGTTGCGAAAAAAGATAATGCTTACTCCTGGCGATTTATTTAAACAAGCAGACCTGGATAAAACACTGCGCAATCTAAACGCCCTGGGGGTATATCGATTTGTTTCACTGCGACCAAGCCTAGACAGCCTCGAACCTGATAAAATAAACGTTACGGTAAACCTCTCTCCAAACAAACGCTTTTCGACCGGTGGCGATTTGGATCTCAACTATTCCCGAAATTCTATCAGCAACGGACTTTTGGGTATTTCTCCAATTTTTACCGCACAAAATCGAAATTTGTTTTCAAGTGCAGAACACATCCAAAGCAGTGTAAGTTACAATATTGAGTTTGACATCTCCAACCCTAAACTGATTTTCTCCCAAGAGTTCAAGTTTCAAAACGAGCTGTTGTTTCCACGCTTTTTCGACTATTTTAGGTTTTGGAGCTTAGCGAGCAAAATTCACCTCGGTAAAAAACGGCTAATCTCTAAAGCCTTTTACGAACGAATTCGCTCTGATGGAGAAGCTCGGTTCTCTATGAACTACAACTTCCTGAATGTCAGCGATTTTTACACCTATCACCTCTCTAACATTTCCTTTGGTTATCAGGTTCGCTCACATCCCGAACACCAATACACCTGGGATCATGTCGGACTTGACATCCTGCGTCCACGCTTCTTCCCGCTCTTGATGCCAGGGGAGTTTTTGCAACGCAGTTTTGGCAAGCAGCTATTCACCGGGATACTTCTACGGTCATTCAACTACTCCTACGGTAATCGAGCCAATCGGTTTGGCGAACGGTGGAATTATCGGTTTAATAGCGAATTAAGTGGACTGGAAGTTTTAGCAGCCAACAGAGCTTGGCCGCTGATTTCTCGCAAATCTGAGCCTGCATGGCGCATCGGAGATTTAGATTTTGCACAGTTTTTTCGGGTAGACCAAGAGGCTGTTTATACTCGAAATTTTAGCAAAGACGTTGTAGGAGCTGTACGGATTGGTGCCGGCGTTGCTGTGCCCTTTGGCGACACGCGGGACGTGCCTTTCGTCAAACAATTTTTCATTGGCGGCCCTTCGAGCCTTCGAGCCTGGCGCGTCCGAGAATTAGGCCCTGGAGGTTATGTCCCCAGAAATCCAGATACCAATGTGCCAGAATTGCCCACTGTTCAACCCTTTTTTCAGGCGGCAGATTTTCGCTTCGAGTTTGGAGGCGAGTTGCGTTTCCCGCTCTTTTTGTGGCTCAAAGGAGCTATTTTCGTAGATGGTGGCAATGTTTGGACGCTGAAGAACGATGACTCTCGACCTGGCTCACAACTACGCTTGAATTCTTACAAAAATATCGCGATTGGCTCTGGCCTAGGCTTGCGCATGGATTTGGATTATTTTGTGTTACGGATGGATTTTGGATTACCCATTCGGCGGCCTTACGCAGATACTGACGGCGGAGGTTACTGGGTGCAAAACCTGTTTTCAAAAAATATACTCAAAGATTTTAATCCAAATTTGGCTGTTGGATATCCATTTTAATGCTCAGGAATGTGTCGTAAAAACTTCAGCGCTTAACCCTCCAAACCCGCTGAAACTGAGGCTTTCGCCCCTCATTGGCCGCTACCCAAAGGTTTCCTTCCCATTGTGTAATGGACTCAAATTGCTTAGAAATCAGGAATTTAGGTAGTCGCTTCCAATGCTGTTTTCCTTTAAAAAATTGGCTGGCAGAAAAACCAGTGAAGTACATTGCACTGGCGCGTGTGAATGGAATAAAACCAAAGCGTTTGCCAATAATGTAGCCAGTTAGCACAAAGGTTTTGCCATCTCTGCTGATAGCAGCACCAGTCACCACTCGATTTTTAAGTCGAATGCTGTCGCGCAATTCAGCCACATATTCTTCACGCTGCGACTTGGCTGGCAACACGTAATGTTTCGTGTAAAAATTTCCTTTAAAGCTGTTTTTGGAAAAAAGGTGGATACTATCATTTAAGAAGACCATCGCCTCGCAATTAAAATTCCAGTCTTCTACACGGGCAGGCGGAAATGTTTGTTGATCCGGGTAGCGGAATTGTATACTGTCTAACGAACCTGTGGCGGGGTTGTATTTAAAGATCCTGAGGTTTCGGCGGCGGTTATAATTATTGCCAAAATCTCCAATGTACAGGTTGCCTGCAGGATCGTGCGTGAGGTCTTCCCAGTCAAAATTAGCGACTGGTAAATGCCTGGTTTCCAGAAGTTTGCCGGCTATTGGATCAAACCGAAATAGGTCTGCTGGATTATGGGAATCATTCAGCAGCCACAGCTCTCCATTTGGCATACGGGTCATGCCAGACACTTCCTTAAGTTCGGCGGGTAAATCAACGTGGCGCGGGATTTTTCTGCTTTGGGCAAACAGTAAGCATGGCAACCCTAAAAATTGAAGAAAGAGGAAACAGCGTAGTATAGCAGATATCATTCCGTGGATAGATTTTGTATAAAAGCTGCTTGTTTGCAAGGTTTAGGCCAAAAAGCTCGGCGGGGCCAAAAGGGTCTTTATTCTGACAAAAAACCGCCCTGCGATTTAGCGTCGCAGGGCGGTACGCCGAAATTAATTTCGGCAACAAACAACATGTTCGCGAAATGAATTTCGCGTTACACTTTCACAAAACGTGTAGTCCAGGTCTTGCCACCTTTTATGAAGCGAACAAAATAGACCCCGGATTTATAAAGCGAAACATCGACTTTTTGCTGATTTTCAGGCTTGAAATAAGTCTTAACCTCTTGTCCTGCGGCATTTAAAATCATTACCCGATCAAACGCAATGCTCATGTCAATGGCAATCAAGGCACTTGCCGGGCTTGGCGTGATCGAAACTTCGGCACTGAAATCGACGTCTTGTGTTCCAACCATTAAGGTAGAGATGTCTGGATTATAACGTGGAAGTACCTGGTAACCACCAGTAAACGGTGCTGGAGGTGCATCAAACTGCCCGCCAATGCCCGTAAGATTGAATGGTTGTGGCGGAACAGGTGCATTAAAAGTTTCGACGTCGCGGTCTATCCGAATTAAAATGGTGTCGTTAGGGCTATCGTCTGAAACTGCACGGACATTGAAGCCGCTGGCACCTACGCCGGTAGTCCATTCTGCGTCATCTACCAGGTGTAAATTATTGATTTTTACCAATTTAGACTCAGTTACTTCTGACAATTTTGTCACCACTGCTGGCGCCAGGAGTACATTGTTTTGAGAAACAAACAGAATTGTGTCTGGACGAATTTCTGTCTGCCCACTGAACTGGCCAATTGTTCCTCGAACCTTTATTTTGTCCTTTTCCTTCACGGTATAGCCAAATGTTCCACCAAGGGTAGACACGGCTATGCCATTACCATTGTCATCAATGATGGTGAAAAGAAGCGAGGGTACGTTGTTATTGATTGGGCGAAGGTTTA
>JBBQLD010000018.1:0-21756 GCA_038327555.1 Chitinophagales bacterium | reverse complement strand
AATTGCTCAACCTTTGCCTTCAATGATTCGTTTTCAGACTTTAGCGTTTTCATCTGCTTATCCATTTCGATCAGATGCAGGTAAACTTCCTCAATTTTCTCCATTTGCATTTTCTGCATTTCGCCCAGATTTAGGCCGTTTCCAGCTATTGTTTTGGCGGAGCTTACGCCGGGCAGGTGTTTTTCTGTGTTGATGAAATTTTCAACCTCGGTAAGCGGCTTCAGTTCGTATCCTTTCTCGAACACATAGTCCGGCCAAGGCTGCAAATCCACGAATACTTCTTCGGCTCTAATCCCGCCGCCTACAGCCAATTCATAGTTGACATCAGTGGGGAAAAGCCCAGCCCCAATTTTCACCCGACCATCGAAATTGGATTCGCCAGCCACATCAAGATCAAAACCTGTGGGTACTTTACCGATGCCTACGTTGCCACTTACGGTCGCGTTGTTTGTCACATTTAGGCCGCTTACCGTCGCGAGGCCGCCAACATTGGCCGTGGTGCCTACGCTCAGAGTGCCGGTGCTTGTGCTGCCGTCTACTACGGCGTTGCCAGTCGTGTGGTTGTTTCCTTCCGTCCGAACATTGCCTTTTACGGTAAGGATATCGGTTGCACTAAACACCGGTGCAGGTACGGCTGGCGAAGCTGGAATACCGCCGATCACGACGTTGCTGCCGTTGTCGAACACTTGTCCGTCGCTCAATTTACTGGACAGCGGGCCGGGTGGCAGGAAACGCGCTATCAAATTTGGTCGGCCATTGATGTCGCCACTGGTGAGGATTTTCTCCCAAGCTGCCCAGCTATCCGCTGCGCTGAGGTCTTGTGAGCGAGTCCATAAGCCATCATCGCCACCCGAAAAAAGTTGACGATCCAGGCTGCCGCCCCCTGGAGCCAGGCTGAGAATGCCGCCATTGGCGTAAAGATTGGCGGCCAATCCGAGTTGGGCGCGGGTTTTGCGCTCGAAGTAAGCTTCGTCGAAGTAAGTACTTGGCAAATCTGTGGGTTCGCCCAGATCGTAGTGAATACGGCCATAGAAACGGCCCGAAGTATGGGTATTGCCCAATACATCCAGGTGATACTGTGGGACTAAGGTGCCGATGCCTACCAAGCCTGTCTCGGTGATGATTGCCCGTTCTGTGAGTCCGGCTGCACCACTGGTGCTGAAAATCATGTTTGCGGTTAAAAAGTTAGGAGACACCTGCGTTGCGGTGGATTTGATGGTGGCTCCGGTACGGATGCCATTGATTGCGGTAAGGGCATTCCATTTGAGCGTGCCCAGCACGTTTCCAGCAACAGCAGGGGCAGGAGTGATGCCGCCACCGTTGTGGCGATACATGATAAGTTCGGGCTTTACGCCGCTGGCTTGGGCGTTGGTTTTTTCGGCAAAAAGGCCGAGGAAAAGCGCGAAAATGGCGAGGGAAAGAATTCTTTTGTTCATGTTGGTAGTTGTTAAAATTAAGTTGGAGTGATGCTATTGGGCTACTACAAACTGTTCGCAGACGGCGGTTTGAGCAGTTTGGAGGGTCAGTAAATAAATTCCTGCGCTGTATTTCTGGGCATTTAGTTCGACTTGATAACGCCCCGCAGGACGCGTTTCTCCCGAAACTATGGTTTCAATCAATTTGCCCTGAATATCGCGTATGTAAAGGCTGCACTGGCTATCTTCGGGAATATCATATTCCACGAAGAGCCTAAAAGTAGCAGGATTGGGGTGGCATCGCATGGCCAATGACTCTAAGATTGGGCTATGGTCTTCGATTTTTGATCGGTCTTCACCAAAGTTGGATGCTTGTAGCTTCTTTTGCCCGTTTGTTTGATAATCATGGGCTATTGGCCCAATTCCACAGGCTTCAATGAGTGCCCAGAAATCGCTTCCGCGCTCCGCATGGAAACCCGGCTTGAGTTGTACATAGTCGCCTGCCTGATAGATGACTTTGCTTTTTGTGGCAATGACTCCATTAGAGGTGATAAAATCTTTAGCCATGTAAATGCCGGGCAAGATTGCAGCTGAAAGGTTGAGGCTGGGCACACAGGTATTGAGCAAGGTGAAATAGTCGGTGGTGAACAAGCCCCGCCCATGTGTAGCAGCTGCCACCAGATGATCCGAACTGCGGTATTGGAGCATATCGACGCGTACATTAGCCAAGCCGAAGTTGTTGGTCGGCCACCAAAGGGTATTCACACCATCAAGGTCATCAGTACTCCAAATGCCGAGCTCGGTAGCAAGCATCACTTTATCAGCATTAAAGGGATCGAACATGGCCCAGCGCACGGGAATATCCGGAAGGTCATTGTCAAGATCCGTCCAAGTGGTGCCTCCATCAGTGGATTCCCAAACGCTGTTGGTGCCGTAATTAGATTGGGTAATGATCAAATGATTGTCATTGCCCGTTTGCACTTCCACACAGGAAATGTAGTTTCCGGTGGGCGAATTGAGTGCGGTTACCGTAATGTTCCCGGATTGATCGGCATCGTCAACCCGCACGATTTGGCCATTTGTAGTGCCAATAAATAGACGATTGGGCGTATTAGGCGATGCGATGATCGCGCTGATTTGCCCGCCGCCCAATTGGGTAATGGTTTCGGTAGAGAAATTCAAGGCCCCTCCGAAATTTGAAACACGTCCCAAGGAATTGGCGATGTCGGAATAGTAAAAAATATTGGCATCGTCGTCATAATCGGCAGGCGTGATAAACAGGTGGGTGTTTTGGGAAGTGGGGCCAAAGAACTGACTAAAACTAGCGCCTCCATTGGTAGATTGAAAGAACCAACGGGTCTGAGAGCCTGTAATTTGTATGTTCGGGTTGTCTTGGTCGATGAAGCTAAAAGCACCGTCGTTGGTGGTTGGTTGGTCGGTGTTATTGAGGCCACCCGAGTTGAATCGTTGCGTACCATTGTCTTGTGTACCGCCAAGCATATAGTTAGACCCGCTGCTGGGGTGTAAAGCATTGGAATAGAATTGCGTCACATTGTAGGAATTGTTCTTTTGCGCAAGGGTCGGCGAAGCACTTGAAGCATTGGTGCTGCGATACACTCCGCCATCGTTGCCAAAAACCATTTCATTCGAGTCGCCAACACGATAGGCCATCGCATGGTTGTCCGCGTGAATAGCACCGTAGCCTACCCAGGTTGCCCCTCCATCGGTGGAATGTACTACACTCTGCGCACCCAACCACACTCGGTTGGTGTTATTAGGGTCAACTGCTAAAATGAAACAGTACCAGCAAATATTGCCTACAGATGGCGTGCTTGAAGTTTGTTGCCAAGTAGTCCCGCCATCTGTGGTGACAGACACCGCGGCGCAAGAACCATCCGCGGCTTCAAAAGCTGCGTAAGCCACATTTGCATTTCCAGGAGCGCAGCACAACTCAATACGTTTGAACGAAGCGGGAAAATTCGGGCTGGTAATCTGACTCCAAACGTTGTTCCGAAATTGAAAAATACCATTACCGTTGAGTGCTGCGTAAACATCGCCATTGGCTGCGATTTCCAAATCTTGCGCATTTCCAAGTGTGCCAAGCGATTGTTGGAATGTTCCACCCGCATTGGTAGAGCGAAAAACTCCGCTGGTTGTGCCAGCGTAAACTCGCCCGGCATTGTCGACCACAATTTTGTTGATATTCGCAAAGTTGCCATTTCCAAAAGTAAAGGGCAAAAAGTCCCAGTTGGTGCCTCCGTCAGTAGAGTTCCAAATGCCAAGCCCAATCTCAATACCGTTGGCAAAACCCTGTTCCCCTGTCCCAAAATACAGGTTGTTGGCATTTGAAGGGTCTTGTGCAATCGTAGTGATGTTCAAAGCTTGAAAGAAATCATTCGATTTTATCCAAGTTGGTGTACCTGCATCTATATCATTGGTGCGCCATAGCCCACCTGATACGCCTGCTGCCCACACGGTATTTCCCGAGGCGTCATTCGCGTCAATAAGCAAACTTCGGGTACGTCCGCCCACATTATTAGGCCCACGCTCCTGCCAATAGATGGGGATAGCACGCTCGGCCTGGGCCATTTGTGCTCGTTTTTGTTGAGCGATCCGAAAAGCTTTAAGCAGCCGATCTCTAGGGATGCTGTTGGTGACTGGGTCGTGCGTCATCAGGAATTCCTGCTCAAATCGACCTGCGATGGTCTGGGCCAGTTTGCCTTCAGATTCCGCTTCTTCTTCCGTGCGTGAATCGGACAATCGAAGATAATTTACTGCAGCCCAAGTGGAGAGTGCGATCGTGAGGGTTAAGACTAGTGTTGTAGTGTTTTTCATAAGGCAAGCTGGTCGTATTGCGGCGGTTTAGTGTTTTAAAATCAATGGGTAGATGTAGTTCATAAACATTTCGTGAACAGTGCAGGAAAGATTTTCACATTAACAGTTCACGATTTGGAATTGAGCTGGAATTGTTTTGGAAATCCATTATAAATTTGGACATTTGCCACGCTTCCCAAAGCATTCACCTCTAAACCACGACTCCAATGATGCACGAAAAGGATTTCTCCGTCTTCCGCGTACTACTTTCCGAGGTACATTCCAAAGCATTCGGCTAACCAATCACCAAACTTCCACACGCCAAAGCACAAACCCTGGCCTACTTGATAGAAGAAGCCACAGGTGTGGTATTGAGCTACAAATCGCTCACCAATTACATCAATGCGGTGTTGGAAGAAAGTGCAGAAAAAGTGAACCCAAATTGTTTTACACTAGCCACCTTAGCCCGATTTGTTACGGGCGAAAAAGCGAGCAAACAGTTGGCTGTGCTGTGGTACAAGTACCGGGCTGGGCATTTGATGGCGGAGGCTTGATTGGATTGGTTTGTGCTGTGATAGGGTGATTCGAGTACTCAAACTTGGCCACTTGAATCACCCTATCATCGAACAATCAAAAGCCCACCTAAGGTTCCTCCGTCTCCCCTCCAGCTTCCCCAAAAAAAATTACCCAAGTCCTGAAATCCTCTGTAAAATCGAGGAAACGATGCTCCACGCCCGCCGGAACGAAGAGAAAATCGCCGGGGCCAAATGGGTGTTTTTCCGAACGTTTTTGAAAAACACCGCTGCCGCTGATTACGATGTACACCTCGTCTTGTAGATGGGGCTGCTGGAGATCGCGACCTTTGGGCTGGTAAATTTCGACCGACATGGTGCCGTGCCGGAAGAGTTGGAGGAAGGTTTTACCTTCGTGGACTTGGAGTGCACGGAGTGCTTCATTCACGGATATTTTCATGGTCGAAAAAGATTTTTACGGCTCAAAATTAGGGCGATTACCGCTGGAATTTTACACCCGAACTGATGTGGTGCAAATTGCCCGGGAATTGCTGGGAAAGTTGTTGGTCACGGAGTTTGATGGCCAACGAACCGCAGGACGGATCACTGAGACCGAAGCGTACCGTGCGCCTGACGACCGCGCCTCTCACGCTTTTGGAAACCGTCGAACGGCTCGCACGGAGATCATGTTTCAGGAAGGTGGCAGGGCTTATGTCTATCTTTGTTACGGCATCCATCATCTTTTCAACGTAGTCACGGGCCCCGCAGAAATGGCACATGCTGTGCTGATTCGGGCGGTTGAACCCATTGCCGGAGAAGAAATCATGCTAGCTCGACGCAATAGGGTCGGGCTCAAAAGTAAAGCCTCAAAAGCCCTGCTTACCACAGGCCCTGGCACCCTGTCTCAGGCACTAGGAATACATAGAGGTTTTACCGGAACAAGCCTGCTTTTGCCAGATTCACCGATCTGGATTGAAGATAGCGAGGCGTTGATTTTGGAGGAGCATATTGCCGTAGGCCCACGTATTGGAGTGGACTACGCCGGGGAGTGCGCGGCCTGGCCTTGGCGGTTCTGCCTCAAAAACGCGCCGTTCGTCAAAAAAGGAGCTGATTGCTGAATACAACGCGATTAAACCTGCTACATTTCGATCCGAAAAAATCGGAATCGATCTTACCTACCGTGTATCAGCTACTCTTATTTGTCCCAGATTTTGACAGTTACAGCCTAGAGCATCTCCTTTGGCTAGTCGTTGGCGCGGCTAGTACGATATTTTGGATTTGGATGGGCAAAAAGCAGACCACTGAGCTGGGTCAACGCCGAATTGGCTTGATGCAAAGCCTCATCCCGGCAGGTTTGTGGGTGGTGCTTTCATTCTACATGGCCATTTTTGAAAGCCCCGTGGATTTGAACTTGGCACTTCCGTTCCACATCAGTTATTTCATGAACCTCCTGCTGCCAATCATGCTTTGGCGGCGTTCGTTTTTTCTGTTTGAAATCACGTATTACATGGTGATGGGCGGTTGCATTTGGTCTCTACTTACACCCGCTTTGGAACACGGCTTCCCGCATTACCTCAATTTCCGCTTTTTTATAGTACACATGGGGTTGTTGCAGAGCATTTTGTACGCCATTTTTGTGTATCGCTTTCGACCTACCTGGCTGAGTTTTGGCCGGGCTTTTTTGTGGACGAACATTTATTTTGTGTTCGTGCTGGGGATCAATTACCTGCTGGGTACAAACTTCATGTACCTAAGTAAAAAGCCAAATGTTGCCACCTTGCTTGATCTTTTTGGCGAATGGCCCTGGTATATTGTCGGCGCCGAATTCCTTTGCTTGATGATATTTACGTTGGTAATGTTGCCCTTTGCTTTTGATAAAGCGGAGGAGACAAGTCTTACCGCTCCACCGTCACATCTCCTTTAAACAGCACTTCCTGTCCGTCGATAAACTCGACAATAGCATAATAAACGAACACAGCAGGATTCATATCCTGTCCTCGGAAACGCCCGTCCCAACCAAGTGTCGGGTCGTTAGGCTGGAAGTTTTCGCGCACAAACACCTGTTCTCCCCAACGTGAATAAATTTGGAATGACTTGATCTGCTTTACCCCACGCAAATCTGCATAAATGGTAAAATTATCGTTTTCGCCATCATTGTTGGGCGAAAAAATATTGGGAATGTAAACATTTACCTGCCTGTTTACGCGTAAAAGCAGGGGCGCATCATCACGGCAGCCCTCCTTGGTAACAACCAAAATACGGTAATTCTGGCTGTGCAGTGGTGTGTCAATCCGCGTGTTGAGGCATGTATCGCAACTCAGCCAAGTAGGCGGTGTCCAGATGATTTGAGCAATTTCACTTAGCGGCACATTCACCGTAGCATTTACTTGATAGCTTTCGCCCAACTGCACCAGTACTTGTGGGTCTACGATGACTTGAAATTCGTCAGGCTTAATTACAGTAGCGTCTACGTTTGTTGTGCATCCATTGGCATCTTGCACAAAAATCGAGTAGTCGCCTGGCGCGAGATTGCTGAAAAGACTACCCGACTGAATATGAGGGCCGCCAGTAAGGCTGTATTGAATCGGTGGTTTGGCTCCTAATACCGTATCAATCAAGATCGTGCCTTTTTCACCAACACAGGCCGGATTGTCCACTGTGGCAATGGCTTTTGGTTCATTGGGTGAAATTACAACGGCATCGGTGTCTGAGCAACCATTTCCAGTGGAGGTAACCAGCAAGGTGTAGGTACCCGGCTCGCTGATGGTCGGCGATAGGGTAGTGCTACCCGAAACAATCAGGCCGCCAGAAGTGGTCCAAGTGTAGTTCAAAGTTCCAGTCCCGCCGGTGGCTGTTCCGGTGAGTGGGGCTGTTTGGCCGTAGCAATCTATGTTAAACGCTGCCCCTGCATCGGCAGTAGGAAAACTTTGGTCCGTTATCACCGTCACCGCTAACGCATTATTGCAGCCATTTACTGGATCCACCGCCAAAAGGATATAAGTATTCGGTTGAGCCACGGCTACACTGGAGCCTGTGCCAATAATCATCGTGTCTTGCCCCACAACGGTAGCCCATTCAAATAAAATCCCTGAGATCGGCGAACCACCTGAAATCGTAACTGAGCCAAGGGCGCAGGTGAGGGTCGCTGGCGGGTTGATGAAGAGTGGCGGGTAAATTTGGTTTTCCCCGATGGTGATACTCGCAGTATCGGCACAGAACGTGAGGGTATCCAAAATGATAAATTGGTACATGCCTGGATTGTCAATCTGCAACACGGTGCCGCCTGGGTAAGTCGTGCCGTTTCCGTCTATCCAAATCGTGTTTGCATTGTCCGAGCCTTTTACCTCGCCCGCGAGGATAATTTCGTCAATCACGCAGTCAAGCACATCGTCAGGGCTGGCCAATATTTGGGCCACGGGATCATTTCGAATGTCGAGTACAGTCGCTATTGTGGTGTCTGAACAACTGTTCGCATTGATAACCAATCTGTAGTTGCCGGCATCGTCTGCATTGATGTTGGCTTGGTTGCTAGAGCCGACAATATTGCCATTCAAAGTAGTCCACTGGAAGGTAGCATTTGGCAAACTTGAATTGCCCAAAATACTTACCTCGAAAGTGATGCAGGTAATGGGAGCAGGCAAAGCCGCACTCGCTACAGGTTTTTCATAAAATACAATGGGGGTTCCGGTAGAAATGACGGTGCAAAAATGGGCCAGGTTGACATTTCCTGTGCCATCGTTATTGCCTGCTACTGCTGAAACATAATAGGTGGTGCCATAATCCATGGTCGCCTGATTGAAGCAGAATTTTGGCTGGCTACTCCGTGCTATTTCATTGACAATCAATGCCCCTGTTCCTTCATGTAGAATAAATTGTAAGACATCGTTAAGGTCAAGTATTTGCCCCAGCGCATTGTAATTTGCCGTAATGCAATCGTCGCCACAAAGTGAAATTTGTGTATCCCCCATGGTGCCGAGTGCGGTTTCGCAAGTTGCGAGCAGGATGTTAAATCCGCAATTAGACGTACATCCATTCGCGTCGGTAACCGTTACATTATACGCGCCTACAGCCAAGTTATTGAGCGGGAAACTACCTGCTGCTACGCCGTTTTGACTTCCCCCCGGACTCCACAAAACCGTGTAAGGTGCTACGCCACCACCAATCTGTACCTGTGCCGAGCCATCATTAAAACCGGGTTGACTCACAGAATTAACTGCTGAACATGCCACTACTACGGCTGCCGAGGGCTGACTAATATTAAAGCTTGCAGTGGTCGTACAACCCACAGCATCCGTCACCGTAACGGCATAGTTACCTGCAGTCAAACTGCCTGGATCTTCCACGTTGCCGATAGTCGACGGATTCCAACTGAAGTCAAAAGGTTGTGTACCACCGTTTAGCAGGAGGTTGATTGCACCCGTATTGTCGCCAAAGCACAACACATCAAGATCGGTTCCACCTGCCGTTACCGCCACGGTATTGTTGCCCACATTGTAAGTTCCTGATGCGGTACAAGCACCACCACCGTTCACCACCACAGTGTAGGCGCCAGCGGTAAGATCATCCAGATTTTGGGTAACCGCGCCGTTGGACCAAAGAATCGAATACATTAAAGTACTGGGCGAAATCCCTAAGTTGATGCTGCCATTTGGCCCTACACAAGCCGTATTGGGCTGTGGGATGCCAGAGAGGGTGGGGGTGACCAGACCTTCTGGTACCACAAAATTATCTGAGATAACACAGCCATTTGCCCCTGTAATGGTAACCGCGTAGTTCCCTGAAGGAATGTTATCCAAATCCTCTGTGGTTGCCGTATTTGACCAAACAAAAACATAGGGCGCTACACCTGAATTGATATTTAGGTTGATACCTCCACTGCTTTGGCCACAAAGTGCTTGAGTAATGCCCTCCGCAATGCCAGGCGCGCCCGCATCGTCATTGACTACAAATGTAGCCGTATTGGTACAGGTGCCCCCTGCGCTAACGGTTACCGCATAAGATCCTGCTGGAATACCGTTCAAATCCTGCGTGACCAGCCCGTTTGACCAGGTGTAGATGTACCCTGGCCCGCCGCTGGGAATGGCTGGATTAATGTCCAGGTCAATGCTGCCATTGAGTACAATGCAGGAGCTGTTGGGTACTCCAGTGCCGGACAATGAAAAGCTGAGATCATTTTCCGGCACAATTGCCGTGATGGTTTCGCTGCAATTATTTGCGCCGGTGACGGTGACGGTGTAAGTGCCGCCGCCAATATTGGTCAAATCTTCGGAGGTTTGACCGCTGATCCAAGTGTAAGTAAAGGGTGCAAGTCCGCCCAAAATCGAAATATTCACGTCGCCATCAGATAGGTTACAAAGTTCAGCGGCAACATTTTGATTAAGGGTCGGATAAGTTCGTTCATCCAACACGAAATAAGTGGCAGAAGCGATGCAACTGCCTGATTCTGTTACTTGAACGGTGTAGATTCCAGCTGGAAGGCTGGACAAGTCTTCGGTTGTTTCGCCACCTGACCAAAGGAAGGTGTAAGGTCCGGCAGGGGTGACCGTCAGGTTTACTACACCATTAATTGCTGCGCAGTTGTTATAAGGGGAGGCTGCTCCTGAAAGACTGAAGGTGGTGGCATTATTGGCCACATTCAAGGTAGTATCAGCGGTACAGCCATTTGCATCGGTAACCGTAACTGAGTAGTTTCCAGGGAAAATATTGCCCAAATCTTCAGCCGTAGCGGCATTTGACCAAGCCCAATTGTAAGGCGTGGTACCTCCTGTGGTAAACAGGTCAATGCTACCATTGTTTTGGCTACATATCGCCGCTACAACGGTTACCGATATTTGAGGGTCAATGGTGTTGTTGTCGATCAAAAATGTTGCTTCTGAACTACAGCCTACACCTGCGCTGACCGTTACGCTGTAAATACCAGGAGCAATTCCGGCCAAATCTTGGGATGTAGTGGCATTAGACCAGAGATAGACATAGTTGTTGCCTGTTGGGGAAATACTTAGATCCAAACCGCCATTGGGTGCAGCGCAGGAGGTATTCGCTGCTGGAATCCCTGAAAGGTTTAGTGCTATGATGCTATTTATCACAGTTGCAGAAGCAGTAGCTGAACAGTTGAAATCGTCCGTAACAGTTACCGTATAAGTACCTGGTGCTACGTTGGAAAGGTTTTGCGGATTGCTGCTGCCGGGTATGTTCGACCAGTTGTAGTTATAAGGGGGTGATGCGCCACTTACACTGATGGTCACTGCGCCGTCCGTTTGTCCGCAGGTAGCAGCGGCAGGCGAAATAGAAATAGTGGGTGGAACAGCAAGATCCAGTACTTCAAAGTAAGTGTTGGCTTTGCAGCTGCCATAAGTGACGGTGAGCGAGTAGGTTCCTACGCCGAGGTTGGTCAGATTTTGCGGATTGATTGCTCCTGGAATATGCCCCCAGTCATACGTATAATTGACCATCGGTTCCACGCCAATGTCAATAAAGCCATTGTTGGACGTGCAAGAATAATCGTCAAAGACTACCCCCATAACTTCAATTGAAATTACGTCATTGTCAACTGCTGCAAAAAACACCTCAGTACAGCCTACTGCGGTGGTTACGGTGACGACATAATTGCCAGCAGGAAGGTTCGAGAGGTCTTGGGCATTGGCGGTGCCTGGAATATGTCCCCAATCATAAGTGTATGGAGAAACGCCTAAATCCACACTCAAATCCACCGCTCCGTTATTGAAACTGCATACCGCAGGTGTTATTTCAGCTGTAATAAAGGGGAGTTCTGAAATGTCTTCAATCGTAAAAGTGGCACTTGCGGTACAGGTGCCGCCCTTGCTCACCGTGACCGTGTAGTCGCCGGGGGCCAGGCCGGTCAAGTTTGGGGACACACTGCCTGTCGACCACAAAATAGTGGCCGAAAGCGGCGTTATGATTAGGTTTATGATGCCATTATTTAAAATACAGGAGGTTTTTCCAGTCACGTTTGCATCAATGGAAATTGGAATGTCGTCGTCTGGTAGATCCACAGCCTCTACTGCAGAACAGCCGTTTGCACCCGTAACCGTTACGAGGTATTGGCCTCCTGATATTTGTCCTAGATCTTGCGTGGTTTGTCCACTTGACCAGGCATAGGTGTACGGCAACACGCCCCCGAACACGTTGAGGTTGATAGAACCGTTCGCAAGCCCACAATTTGCCGATAGAAAGCTGCTGGTTAGCGTAGGTTCAATTGGGTTGAAAGGCACTTCAAAGGAAGCTACCTCAGTGCAAGAACCACCAGCACTAACGGTGACGGAGTAATCACCCTGCGGAACATTATTCAGGTCTTGTGTAGTTGTACCATTAGACCAGGTGTAGGTATAGGTTCCGGCAGGCGCCACGCTTAAGTTTATTACCCCCGTAGTACTGGAGTTGCAAGCGGTATTGGGCTGAATAGTCGCGGTTAAGGTAATGGGTGGATTGGCATTGTCCACAACAATATCAGCCTGACTGGTGCATCCATTTGGCGAAGTAACTGTGATGCTGTAGTTGCCCGCGAGGAGATTATTCAGGTTTTGCGTCGTGGCTCCATTAGACCAAAGGAAGGTATAAGGCAAAGTTCCGCCCGTCACCGATATGTTGATTGATCCATTTGAAAAATCGCAAGAACTTGGAATAACACTCGGGACAATGCTGGGCTGATTTGGGTTGCCTGGTACATCAAATGTAACAGCTTGGGTACAGGAACCACCTGCGCTTACGGTTATGGTGTAACTTCCGGGAAAGAGTCCATTGATATCTTGGGTAGTTTCTCCGGTTGACCAGGTATAAGTGTAAGTGCCTGCTGGTGCAACGCTTACGTCGAGACTACCATTTGGCGTAGCATTGCAAACGGTGTTGGGCAAGGCTGTGGCAGTAATGTTGAGGAATGGATTAATATTGGTCACCTCAACATTCAGCGTATTGGTACAGCCGTTAGCGCCGGTTACGGTGAGCGCATAGGATCCCGCAGGAATATTGGCGAGGTCTTCGGTGGTTAGGCCATTGGTCCAGAGGAAGGTGTACGGTGCAACGCCGCCTGACACACTGACATTAATACTGCCATTGGAGAAATCGCAACTGGTTTGAACAGAAGTTGCAGTTGGGTTAGGGAGGTTGGGGTTGTCTGGTACATTATAGGTCGCCTCGGCAGTGCATGTGCCACCTGCGCTCACTGTAACGGTGTAGTCGCCAGGTATGAGTCCGGCTTGATCCTGGGTGGTAGGGCCATTTGACCAGGTATAGGTATACGTCCCGGCTGGAGTTGCCGTCAAATCGATGCTTCCGTTCCCGCCGTTACAGGTGGTATTGGCGAGTACAGCAGCCGATAGATTGATGGGGGGATTGTTGTTGGTGATATCCGCGCTGACACTCTCCGAACAACCATTTGCACCAGTCACGGTCAAGGTATAGTTGCCCGCAAGCACATTTGAAAGATTTTGGGTGGTCGCACCATTAGACCAAAGATAGGTGTATGGCATAACGCCGCCCGTTATAACGGTACTGATACTGCCATTGAGCAGGTCACAGGTGCTATTGGTAGGCGTAAGTGTGATTTTTGGTTTGTCAGGGTTGTCAGCGATGGTATAAGTGCCCGTGGCAGAGCAAGTTACGCCTTGTGTGACGGTGACGGTATAGTCTCCAGGTATTAGGTTGGCAAGATCTTGTGTCGTTTGACCGCTTGACCAATTATAGTTGTACATCCCTGCAGGTGAAACACTTAGGTCAATAGCGCCATTGCCGTTGATGCAAGTGGTGTTGCCTGTGGTCAATGCGGTGATCATCGGGTTCACAATGTCGTCAGACACCCTAACTTCATGGACTACAGTGCAACCATTGTTGTCTGTAATCGTAACCATATAGTTTCCAGGTGGTATCATGTTTAGATCTTGAACGGTTTGCCCACTAGACCAAATATATTGGTACGGCGCATTACCACCTGAAATAGATAGGTTTGTTGAGCCGTTGTTTTGACCACAAATGGCGGATACCTCGGTAGAAGTAGGGGTCAGCGTCACTTGTGTTATCGTGACTGAGCCAGACACTGTGCCAGCGCAATCGGGGTCAGAATCCGTGCTTTTTACACTAACCAGGGTGTACGTTCCCGCTTGAGTGGCAAGGATAATATAAGGCGAAGTGCTGGTAGTTATTGCGGGCTGTGGCACGCCATTGATGGCATACACTAATTCCCAATCAGGGTCTCCTGTTAGATTTACGGTCAGGTTAGCAGAGCCTCCAGAGCCGGCACAAAAAACGCCGGTTCCCGCAATTGTGGCAGTAGGCTTGGCGAGTACATCTACCGTGATACAAGATAGGAGCGGGTTGGAATAGCACTGATTTGATGTTCTTACGCACAAGGTTGCCATGCCACTATACCCGCCAGACCAGTTCACTGAGATGTCCTCATCATTTCCGACAATAGTACCCGCGCTGGCAGGGGAGAGGGTCCAGGTATAGGTGGTTGCACCGTTGACCTCCGGCAAGGAGTAATCACCACTAGTACCCTGACAAATCGGACTTGGGCCGGTTACGGGGCCAGGGTCGTCAGGTGCAAAGCCTACAGTAGAACCTTCTATGACGTTTACCGTGTAATCACACACATTGCCTGCGCAACCATCCAGTACAATCCAGTAAACTTCTCCGACCACAAACTCGGTGGATGAAAGGACGAATGGATCTTCCGTACAGGAACACTGCTCCGCCATTGAGTTAGCATTGCACCAGGCATTGCTGGGGTTATTGGGCGGACAGTTGTCAAAAATAGCCCCTTGTAGTCCCTGTTGGCCTCCCGACGAACAATTTGAGGGTACAATTTCAATACTAATCGTAGTCGTGCCCGCAAAGAAGCCAAACCACTCATCATTATTCAGCGTCCATCCAGGGCAGCAAGGGAAAGACCGCGACATGTTGTTGTTGTTGATCGTGGAGCAATAGCCATCCAAATTTTCACAAATAATAGGGTTTCCGCAGTTGCTGCCAGGTTCTGGAAATCCTGGTGGAGGGCAGATTTGACTAAAAAGGATGGTTGGAAAATTAAAGCAAAACAGGGCAAGTAGAAGGTAGAGACACCGCATGGGCAAAGGTCTGGTTAGGTCAAGAAAAGCCGTTCGCAAAATATGTATTTGGCGATTGTAATCGGCTCTCAGAAGCTACGGCAAAGGATTTGGTTAAGATGCGCCGCAGTAATAGCTTGTCTTCAATAAATTTTTAAGGAATCTGCTAAGGAACAAGCAAATATTTGCCAATCCTTACGAAGGCGTAAATATAGGTATAAATGTTAAAAAACAAGATTCTTTTTGGCAAAAAAAGCGGTTCGCCACTTAAAAATAAGAGGCTTGAGATTTTAGGGATTTCTGAGGCTTTTTTTAGGGTGTTCTTATTTAAGCATTTATTTTTGCCCATCATTAAAAAAAGAAAGAAGTTTGGCCATGAAAAAAATACTCTCCTTGCTTACCGCAATTTTGCTGCTTGCCTGCTCAGCCCCTAAAGATGCCACAAAAACTGCCGAGGAAGCAGCCCCTTTCCTCTGGCAAAACGCCAACATCTATTTCCTGCTCACGGATCGGTTTCAAAACGGGGACAAATCCAATGATGTAAACTTTGGCCGAACTGCCCCAACGGCCACCCTGCGCGGCTTTCTGGGCGGTGATATCAAAGGAATTACGCAAAAAATCGAGGATGGATACTTTGATCGATTGGGTATCTCGGCCATTTGGTTCACCCCGGTAGTAGAACAAATCCATGCCCATGTGGACGAAGGCACAGGCAATACCTACGGTTTCCATGGGTATTGGGCCAAAGACTGGACCGCACTCGACCCCAATTTCGGCACGGAAAAAGACCTCAGCCAACTCGTCGAAACAGCCCATGCACACGGCATCCGAATCGTACTCGATGGGGTGATCAACCACACAGGACCTGCCACCGAGCAAGATCCGTTCTGGAAAGGTTGGGCGCGCACAGGCCCGCGTTGCGCCTATAAAAGTTACGAAACGACCACCGCTTGTGCGCTGGTAGACAACCTGCCTGATATTTTCACCGAAAGCAATGCCGCAGTAGACTTGCCCCCGTTTTTAATAGAAAAATGGCGAAAAGAAGGGCGGTTGGCAAAAGAAACTGCCGAACTTGATGCATTCTTCAAACGCACAGGTTATCCCCGCGCACCGCGTTTTTATATCATTAAATGGCTTACCGACTATATCCGAAAATATGGCGTAGATGGCTATCGCTGCGACACAGCTAAGCACATTGAAGAAAGTGTGTGGGGCGAATTTCGAAAAGAAGCCGACCTCGCTTTCCGCGATTGGAAAAAGGCAAACCCTTCCAAGGTGCTAGATAATAGAGACTTTTACGTAGTCGGCGAAGTGTACAACTACTACATCTCCGGCGGCAAATTCTTTGACTTTGGTGATAAAAAAGTAGATTTTTTCGCTAATGGCTTTGATGCATTGATCAATTTTGACTTGAAAACTGACGCGCAAAAAACCTCTTACGAGGCTATCTTTTCAAAATACGACAATCTGCTCCACACCGAACTCAAAGGGAAAAGTGTGCTAAACTATCTGACCTCACACGATGATGGGGCCCCTTTCGATAAGGCTCGTCAAAAGCCACTGGAGGCAGGTACGAAACTACTCCTTTGCCCCGGCGCAGCTCAGGTGTATTATGGCGACGAGACTTCCCGTTTACTTGAAATTCCAGGTGCCACAGGAGATGCCACACTCCGCTCTTTTATGAATTGGAACGAGCTCGAGGTCAATACGGAGCGTAGCGGATTCAAAACCCAGGAGGTGTTGGCCCACTGGCAAAAACTGGGGCGCTTCCGCAAAGCACATCCCGCAGTGGGTGCTGGAAGACACCAGATGCTGACCACTACGCCGTATACCTTCAAAAGAGTGTACGTAGCAGGGAAATATTCGGATGCTGTAGTGGTCGGGTTAGACTTGCCAAAAGGCAAAAAAACGCTTGAAGTTGGCGGCGTTTTTTCGGATGGGACGATAGTCACAGATTACTATTCAGGGCAAAAACTGAGCGTGATTGCGGGGAAAGTAATCGTGGATTCCGAGTCGGGAATTGTGCTGCTGGGGCGGTAGAAAGGTTCTGATAACGCCATTCGACGAGCAGAAGCCCAAAAACGCCTCGACTATTTGATCAAAATGACTAGACAAGGGAAGCTGTACGGAACCAGGCCGTTCTGAAGAATGGCGTAAAAGAATGTGGGGTATCACCTGCAAATCCTACTTCTACCATCACATCAAAAATCAAAAATCATGAAATCGGATATCGGAAATTATGTAACCGTACTATACGAGGATAGGACAATTCTAAAATTAAGCTCCCTCACCCCACAGGTTTCACCCGCCCGGCCAGCCAAACACTTACCAGAATCAAGGCGATAGAAAAATAGCCCACCCAGTTGTAATGCAACAAATGGCCATCAGGGCTTTTCAAAACGATAACTCCCCCAAGCATAGCCGCAAATCCGGTTGCAAGTTGTTGCACGGATCCATTGATGCTCATAAAGCCCCCGCGTTGTTGTGGGTTTACGACACTTGAAATAAGTGCCTGAGTAGGAATCATACGGCCATTTACCACGATAAAAAACAAGCCAGAAATGGTCAATACCGCCCACAAGGGCATAGGCCAAAGGTTAGTGATAAACCAAACAGGCACAAGTGAAGACAGGGCAAAAAATACAAAAACAGGATATTTTCCAAGCCTGTCCGCAAGTTTTCCAACCAAAGGTGCACTGAAAATAGTGAGCAAACCACCCACCAGATAGATGAGGAACAGCTCGTCTTGTTGGAAGCCTACATTGCCCACAAGGGAAGGCGCAATGAATGGAATAATGATAAAATGCCCCATCATCAGCACGATCGATAGCGAGAGTGCGCGCATCTGATTGGGGGTCTGAAAAATGTCGGTCAAAACCTGAAATGGCTTGTGCGAGGGAAGTTTCTCTCGTATATGCTTGTCCATCGCCGGAACCCAGAAGATAATCAGCGCCAGCACTATAATGCCTACAAATCCAATGGCCAGAAATGGTACGTGCCAGCTGTATTTCGCAGCCAGCCACAACCCGGTAGGCACTCCCGCCACAGATGCAGCAGAAAAAGCAGTCATCAACACACCCATGGCAGACGCCCGGCGGTTGTATTCAAAAGTGTCTGCTACGATGGCCATGACCTGGGCGCCAATCATACCGCCAAACAAGCCCGCCAACACACGGGCCGCAACCAGTAAGACATAATTTGGGGCAAATGCGCAAGAAAAAGTACCCAATAAAAAACCTACATAAGCGAATAAGAGCACTTTCTTGCGATCAAAACGATCCACAAAAAATGCGGCGGCAAAACTTGAAACGCCAGCTGTAATGCCATAGGCCGAAACAGCTAGACTGAATTGTTGTGGGCTGATTTTCAAAAGATCCATCAACTGCGGACCCAAGGGCATCATGATCATAAAATCCATGATGTGGGTAAAGTTGACGGCAGCAAGGGCAAAAAGTAATAGGCGTTCTTTAGCGTTCATAGCGTGCCCAAACAGCAAAATGTAACTACATGTTCAAATTTCTAAAACACTAAGGAACTAAGCAACACTAAGATTTTGAGGGGTTGAACCCGTGTAATACTTAGTGACCCTTAGTTCCTTAGTGTTTAATATGACAAAGTAGACCTAAATTATTTAATCACAAAATCCCCATAGGTAAGCCGCGCTTTGACCAGCCCCTTCGCGCCTTCATTGCCCAGATAACCTTTCATGGTTTCCCGCTGACCAGAGTCACTTCGGCTTTTCACCGTGGCTGCATTGGGTACATGGGCTTCTGCGTAGTTTACCTCCGCGTCGAAGCGGTAGACGGCGCCGCGTTCCACGGCAACCGTAACTCCGGTGTACTTGCCTACCACGTTCACATTAGAGAAATTGCGACTCAAGGCGTCAATGTCCAGTGTTCCGTAGCACATATCAGCATCCATGCCATCGCGGACGCTGGCGAAACCCATATCAGAATATTGGGCCGTAATGAATGCGGAGCGTACACTGTTGCTGCGCAGGTTGGCATATTTGGTTTGCAAGCGGAGTTCTTCCACGTTGCCCAGATTGAAATCGTCGTATTTTGAAGTGATGCGCAGGTTGTTGGCCTTGTCAATCTTGGTTTCTGAGTACTTGGTGTCTAACTGGATATCGTTGGCTTCGGTCACATTGAGCTCACTGTAACTGGATTGCCCGTAAAGGTTGTTTACGCGCGCCAGCCAAGCTTTGCCATAACCAAGGTTCAGGTCAGCATCGTTGCTGATGGCCTCTGTACGGAGTTCGCCGTATTTAATGTCCGCGATGAGTTTACCTTTCAAGGCAGCTACCCAAGCGTTGCCGTATTTGTTTTTTAGATCCAACTGATTGGAAATGGGCATCCAGACTTCATAATTGATCTTGAAGTCATCACCGCAGGTTTTCGAGGGCCACCAGTTGCCAACACCGTAGTTCATGTCTTCTGCGATCATCGTTTCGGCTTTTACATAGCCCCAGGCATTGGTAAAATTCACGTTGATGTTTTTGAAGGTCTCCTCTGCATTCCGCTGATTTTTAGCACTCACTACGATTGTTACGTCAATTTTGACCGAGTTGTTTTGCCAGGTTTTCACGTTTACCGAGCCATACTTGTTGTATAACGCAGTAGTGCCATCAGCTGATGTGCCAAATTCGCGATTGATGGTTTTGCTGAATTCTTGCATTGGGCCACTCGCCAAAGCAGCGAAGGTTTGCCCCAAAAAGAAGCACAAAACCAACGATACTCTGGTGCTGGCCATGCTTGTGGATTTAAATATTTTTGATTCCATTGCTTTGTTTACTGTTGTCGCCACCGTTGTTTGAATCCTCCAAACATTCCAAAACCCGTTGAAGAATGGCTGTTTTGGCCTTATAATTATTGATCATTGCCCTTACTACTTGCTCACGGTTGCCGGGCGGAACATCTGCCAATTCGAGCCGCAGTTGTTCCATGATTTCATCTAATTGTTCCAAATCTTCGCTTACTTCGGCAGCCTGACTACCCGTAAAGGTCGCCAGCTTTTCCTGTTTTACGGAAATGCCGCGCTGGTAAAATTGTTCCAGCTCCTTGTACTCACCGGATATGTCGCTCATCGCCATTTTATTAGCAAGGTCTCCCTGTCGTTCGTACCAGATGCCACCGCCAATACCAACCACCAAAAGTGCCAAAGATGCTGCAATACGCATAATCGAGCGCTGCCACCCGATGTGAACCTTGATTGCTTTTGGCTTAGGCAGGCTTCCTGCAATGTTTTCCCAGGTTTGCCCATTCGGTAATTCACGGTCAAAGGAATCCCTGTTCTGGCGAATAAACGACTCAAGGCCAAGGTTTTCGGTAGCATTATCCAGGTCGTTTTCAATCTTCGCCCACACTATATTGGAAGGTTCGGCAGTGTCCAAAAGCGCTCGATTGCACATCAGTTGACGTTCTAAGGGGTCGGAATCTGGCAGTCGTTGGAGCATACGTTCCAAGCGCGGCCACTCCCGATTAGTCGAGACGCCCGGCACCGCGGCATCAAAGGCGTCGCGGTTTTGTTGGATGAATAGGTCTAATGAATCTTTCATTTTTTGTAATGTAATCAATTTGGTCAATCAAGGGGTTAATTTATTTTAGTTTCTTAGGGGTAGGGCGGCGACCAAGATTTGAAACAGATATTTGAACACCCCCTTCAATTCCAAGCTCTGGCCCATCCCCAAATAATCAAATCCCAAATCCCCAAATAACCATCAACCCAACATTTCCCTCAATTTCGCTTTAGCCCGACTATACTGTGATTTTGAAGTGGCTTCCGTGACGCCCAAGATCTGGCCTATTTCCTCGTGATCATACCCTTCAATGGCGTATAAACTGAACACCACCCGATATCCGTCCGGCAATTTTTCAATGGCGTTGTTGATTTTTTCTACCGACCAAATGGGTTCTTGCTGGTATTCGGCGGTTTCCGCCCGGTCATGTGTGGCCGTCAATTCAGTCAAAGCTAATTTCCTGCTCTTCAGGAAGTTAATGGATTTGTTTATGGTGATCCGCTTCATCCAGGCCCCAATACTGCTCTCATATCGAAACGATTCCAACTTGGTAAATACTTCTACAAACACGCTCTGCAAAAGATCCTCCGCATCATGCGGGTGGCGCACCATGCGCAGCGCGGTGTTGTACATGGCTCGTGAATACAAGCCGTACAACTCAAACTGAGCGTCGCGCCGGCCTTCCCGGCAGCGTTCAATAAGGTCGCGGTGCGTTTGTGTGGCGTCCATTTTGTTAGTCTCTCTTATTGACAAGTGTTAAAGTCGGAGGTTGCACAATGGAGCGGTCTCTGCCTAAAAAAATTGCATCATTGGGTGTGTGCCCGACGATGCAATTTTACAAAATTTTACAAAATTTGACCAATATAGCACCCGGATGGTCTATCTCTCAACTTGCAAAGCAGTTATGCACGAGCAGAAGTGAAATGGGTTCAGCTTCCTGCATTTCAAATTCAACACGAATGTGTTTGGGCAACTCCCGCAAATACTTGCGTTCTTACTCGGGTGGTGTTGTACCACCTAAAGGAAAACAGTATAAAGCTCCTGGAGAAGGAGCGGGCATCCTCGTAACCCACTTTCGAGGTCGCATTGGCGATGAAATCGTCGACGCAGGAGTTAGAGAATAAGTGTATTCAGCCCAACGAAACTGCTTCAAGAATACGCGACAGGATCGCTTTTATTCGTACAATTGGCTTATCTTTGTCAAAAATTAATCTTGCCAACAATCTTACCAAATCCTATCATTCGCAAGCACTTGCTTTGGGAATACAATTGGGATAACATTGATTTTTCCCAGTTGGCTACCGTCGTCATTGAGCGGGTCATTGAGCGCGGCAATCCTTTTGAATGGCAGGAAATTGTGAATTTCTATGGGGTTGAAAAGATTTTAAGCATAGCGGAAAAGAGTACCCGTCTTGATCGAAAGCACAAAAATTTTACCC
>JBBQLD010000017.1:0-21806 GCA_038327555.1 Chitinophagales bacterium | reverse complement strand
GCGAGAAAACAGGCTAAAACGGGGGTGGTCTTCCTGACGGGATCTGTCCGCATCAAGTGCGCTTGGGACGCGTGCAGGCCTTTTAAGCACTCAAAACGGCATGCACGCTTCCAAAGCGCACTTGATGCGGACAGATCCCGTCAGGAAGACAACCCACGTTTTAGCCTGTTTATTCGAGTTATTGGCTGGTTTTTCGGTCTATAATATAGCATTGATTTCAAGGCAAGAAAATGTGTACCCTTTCTAACAAATAACTAAAAACGCAGCCCTAAACCCTAAAATTCGCCCAATCCCCCACTTTGTCCTCACTTGGCTATTTCCTTTAGGTTGAAATCACGCCAGAGAAAATATCTTTGCGCCACAAATGGAGCATGGAGTCACCCGTTCCAAGTGCTAACTTAAAATGCCTTTTTCGTGCGAAATAAACTTTGCACCACAACACACATGAGAAACTACTACGCTTTCCTGCTTTTTTTCTTCCTGCCAGTTTTGTTATTTGCCCAAAAAGGAACCGTGCGCGGCAATGTTTTTGAAAAAACTGGCGCCTCCCCTATTGGCTTTGCGACCGTCGGCTTAGAAGGCACAGGTTTAGGGGCTACAACTGACTTAAATGGCTTTTTTACAATCAGTGATGTACCCGTTGGACCACAAAAATTGAAGGTTAGCTTTATTGGTTATACAGATTACTCTGTTGATATTGAAATTAAAAAAGGCGAAATCGTTTACCAAAATATCTTTCTGGAAGAAGGCGGTACTGAACTTCAAGAGGTGGTGGTGAGTGGCAAAAAGTCGCAGGCTCAAGCGCAGGTTCAGATTTCAAAAATTGCCATCACGGCGAAGCAAATCCGCGCCTTGCCCTCGGCAGGTGGTCAAGCAGACGTAGCACAGTACTTAACGGTGTTGCCTGGGGTAGTTTTTACAGGCGACCAAGGTGGCCAGCTCTATATCCGGGGCGGTTCGCCGGTGCAAAATCGAATTCTGCTCGATGGAATGACGATCTACAATCCCTTTCACAGCATTGGTTTTTTCTCTGTTTTTGAGACGGAACTCATTCGCAATGTGGATGTATTGACCGGTGGCTTTAATGCCGACTACGGTGGCCGTATTTCTGCGGTAGTGGATGTGAAGACTCGCGAAGGCAATCGCAAACGACTTTCAGGCGTTGTTTCTGGAAGCCCTTTCCAGGCTAAGGCACTTATTGAAGGTCCAATCATCAAACTTAAGGAAGATGGCGGTTCGAGTATTTCCTTTGTGCTTACTGGAAAAAAAGCCTTGATTGAACGATCAGCCACTTCGCTGTACAGTTATGTAGGCGATACCACAAAAATCCTAAGCTTATTTGAACAACCAGAATCCTGGAAAGCCCCAAACCGAGACACGAATCTGGTGCGTGGCATCCCATTTGAATATGAGGATATATACGGAAAACTTACCCTACTTACGGGAAATGGAAGCAAGCTGAATCTTTTTGGCTTCAATTACACGGATGGCGTGAATTACGGCATCACCAACTTTGGCTGGAAAAGTAGTGGTGGAGGGCTGGACTTTACCGTCATTCCGTCCAACTCAAATACAATTATTAGCGGTGTAATAACCGCATCAGGCTACGATTCGTACATTGAAGATGCTGATCGTTTACCACGTACCAGTTCAATTTCGGGTTACTCCGCTGGATTGAATTTCACGAATTTTGGGCGGGACAGTGAGTTGAAATACGGTATCGAACTCAATGGATTCAAAACAGAATTTGAGTTTATCAACTTTAAAGGATACTCGATTAGCCAGGTCGAAAACACCACCGAAATCAGTTTTTATTCTAAATTTCGACGCAAAATAGGCCCAATTGTAATTGAACCGGGTATACGATTGCAGTATTACCAGTCGTTAAATGACTTCGCTTTCGAGCCGCGTCTAGGTTTGAAATATAATATTACGGATCGTTTGCGCTTCAAGGCTGCGGGTGGATTTTACTCCCAAAATCTGCTTTCAACGGTCAACGAGCGAGATATTGTGAACCTCTTTGTAGGCTTCTTATCTGGCCCAGAAGAGGCCCTTTACAAACCTGGAACAAAACCTGGGGTAGAAGCAAATCGTACAGATAACCGGCTCCAAAAATCCATTCACGCAGTATCCGGATTTGAAATAGATGTGACTAATAATTTTGACCTCAATGTGGAAGGGTATTACAAGCGGTTTACCCAACTGATTGCCTTGAATCGCAACAAGTTATTATCTACTGATCCTAATTTTATTACAGAAACAGGCGACGCTTATGGAATTGATGTCTCGGTAAAAATTGAAGCCAAACGCGCCTACCTCTGGGGTTCGTACTCGCTTGGATATGTGACAAGAAACGACGGAGAGGAGGTGTATCCACCCGTATTTGACCGCCGCCACAACCTAAATCTGGTTGGGACTTACCAATTGGGTAAAAAGAAAGCGTGGGAATGTGGCGTACGCTGGAATTTTGGTTCGGGCTTTCCTTTTACCCAAACCCAGGGATTTTACAACAATATCCCATTTCAAGATGGGGTCAATACGGATGTCTTGGGTGGAAATATTCAGCCGAACGATCTTGGCATCCTTTACTCCGACAAGCGAAATGGAGGAAGACTTCCTTATTATCACCGTATGGACATTTCGATCAAAAGGCTGTTCAAATTTACTAAATTTAGCAATCTTGAGGTAACTGCCTCTGCAACAAATGTTTATAACCGCCCAAACATTTTTTATTTTGATCGGTTGCGCTACTCCAGGGTAAATCAGTTGCCTATTTTGCCTAGTTTGAGTGCTACTTTTCAGTTCTAAAGTCGTTAATCGTCATTAATCGTTATTAATCGTCATTGGGAGTCATTAGTCGTCATTGGGTCATTGCTTGGTCACTCAATGACCCAATGACGATTAATGACTCCCAATGACGATTAATGACGATTAATGACGACTAATGACGACTAATGACGATTAATGACCCAATGACGACCAATGACGATTAATGACAAAAATGACAAATAACATCTACCGCCTTACCCAATACTCCCACGGCGCAGGCTGTGGATGCAAAATTTCGCCTAAAGTACTGGACAGCATCTTAAAAACCGAGGGATTAAAACAGCATTTTCCAGCACTCCTCGTTGGCAATGAAGAACGCGATGATGCCGCAGTTTTTGACCTAGGCGATGGCACGGCGCTCGTTAGTACCACGGACTTTTTCATGCCAATTGTAGATGACCCTGAAGATTTTGGCCGAATTGCTTCTGTCAACGCCATCAGCGACGTGTATGCCATGGGAGGTCGGCCATTGGTTGCTATAGCCATTTTGGGTTGGCCCATCAACACCCTTCCGCCTGAGGTCGCCAATGCCGTAATCGAAGGCAGCCGAAAGGCTTGTGCAGAAGCAGGAATTCCGCTTGCTGGCGGACACAGCATCGATAGCCCGGAGCCAATTTTTGGTTTGGCGGTTACCGGCCGGGTATCGCTCAAAAATTTAAAGAAAAATGGCGGGGCTACACCTGGCGCCAAACTTTATCTAACCAAACCAATAGGCGTAGGGATTCTCACCACGGCACAAAAGAAAGAAGTGCTTCAAGCCGAACATGCCCACATTGCACCAGATAGTATGAAACGGCTGAACAGCATTGGCGAACGTTTCGGTGAACTGCCTTATGTGCAGGCCATGACCGACGTGACGGGATTTGGACTACTCGGCCATCTTTCTGAAATGTGCGAGGCCAGCAATGCCAGCGTGACCCTCCAATTTGATGGCGTGCCGACCATTGACCGGGCCATTCTCGATCATTATCTTGATCAGAAATGTGTGCCTGGGGGTACCGTGCGCAACTGGGATAGCTACGGCCACAAAATTGCCGGAGCCAGTGAATATCAGCGCAAAATACTTGCAGACCCGCAAACTAGCGGCGGTTTACTTGTAGCAATCCAATCCGGCCATGAAGCAGCATTTGAAAAAGTTGCCGCGGAAAACGGATTTGAATTGAGGCCTTTTGGGGTATTCACGGAACGGAAAGAGGCCTTGATCATTGTTGAATAAGCGGTAGGCTACCCCAGATTTAGATTGAAGGTGCGATGCACCCAGGATTCATGAAAAATGGAGATTTTTCTAAGGCCATTGCGCACGCCGCCTAGTACACCATTTGACGCCTGGTTTGATTTGCCGTTGGGCTAGGCGACCCTAGCAAATCGCAAAAGGATTAATTGCAAAAAATCAAGATAACTCATATTTAACGTGAGTTTTCGATAGGTTTCACAAGAAGCAGCATCGCGGCGACATTATGGTAGCGTCAGCGTTTAATTTTTTTCCAGAACCGCGTAGCGGTGGCATTATTACGGCGATATAATGGCACCGCTACGCGGTTCGTATTCCCCAACGCCCTTTCGGGCTACCAAAATGACACCGCTACGCGGTTTTAGTGAAACCCTAATACCGAAACCTATCCAAAACTCACTTTTTTTAGGGCGGTGCCCTTACTTCCCGCCCGCCGTCAAAATCTTGACCTCCACCCGCTGATTGGTTTTTCGGCCTTCAGGTGTAGTGTTTGGCACCAAGGGTTGCTTTTTGCCGTATCCCTTGTACTGCACACGCTTTGCGTCTATACCCTTATCAATCAGATAATTGGCTACCGATTTGGCCCGCTCCGTGCTGAGGTAATCCGCAAAATCATCCTTTGGCTGGTTGTTGGTATGGCCACCCACCTCAATGGTCACCGTTGGAGTTTCTACCAAAAACTCATAAAGCTCATCCAAATACGTATACACCGCAGGGCGCAGGCTAAAGCTGTCTGTGGCAAACGTGAGCAAACGCATCGGGATCGTTTGTCCTTGCTCAATAGCTCGGGTAAGCTCAGGCATGGCCCTACGACCCGTTTCAAGTTCAAGTATCTGCGTACAATCTGCAGCATCTGTTACGGTTACGCTGTGTTTTCCGGCAGCAAGTTTGGATACTGCCAATCCTGTTTGCTTAGTGTCCCAGGCAATTTTATACGGGGCTGTACCCCCCTTCACAGAGATTTGTGCTTTCCCGTCGGGCGCAGTAGCTGAACTAGCTCCGATGTTTTTAACCAACGCGAGCGCCATTGGCTCAGGCGCTTTTACCGTGATTTTTGCAGTCTTAGAGGTGCCTTTTGCATCCGTTACTGTTACCGCATAATCGCCCGCAACCAATCCATCAGGCGATTCGCCGACCAAAGCAGGGCTGTTCCAAACCAAGGAATAAGTTGGTTTGCCACCTGAAATATTTACAAGCAACGAAGACTTTTCCAGGCCTCCGCCACACTTAATCGGAGTTTTTTCCGAAATGCTTACCGTAAGCTCAAGGATCGTCTCTGTAATCGACACGGAGCCAATTGCCGTACATCCATTGGCATCTGTTACCGTCACTTTTGGGTTTCCAGGTGCTAGGCGTGAGGCAGTACTGCTGCTTTCCCCGCTTTCCCACTGGAAAATGTAACCGCCAGCGCCGCCTGAGGGTTTCGCGATTGCTTTACCGTCAGCATTGCCCGTGCTGGCAGGCGACTGCATGATGACGTCGAGCGCAAGTGGTGTTAGTGGTTTTACGCTCACCGTGCTGGTCTTAGAGGCCCCATTTGCATCAGTTACCGTCAAAACATATTCACCTGGAGCCACACTAGGTGATTCACCGCTGATTGCTGGGTTGTTCCATACATAGCTGTATTTGGCTTTTCCGCCAGAAACTTGTACTTCCAGATTGGCTTTTTCGCCTGAGCATTTAATTGGGCTTTTTTCAGAAATGCTGACCGAGAGCGGCAAAAACGTTTCATCCAGCTTCGCCAGAATTAACAACCAACACTCATTGGCATCGGTCACCCTCAATTTGGCCTCCCCGGGAGGAAGGTGTGTGGCTAGCGCTGTAGTCTCCCCATTATCCCATTTGAATGCATAGGGTAAAGTACCACTGCCAACACTAACCGTTGCGAGGGCCTTACCATCAATGGCTCCCGGACTGGGAGAAGCTTGCACCTCTATTTTTGCGGACAAGGGAGTAGGAGATTGCACACTGATAGATGCTGTTGTTGAAGCGCCATTTGAGTCTGTCACAGTCAAGACATAATTACCCGCAGCCGCAGTAGGTGATTCACCGTTGAGTGCCGGGTTGCTCCAGACATAACTGTATTTCGCTTTCCCTCCAAACACCTGTGTTTCCAGGTTGGCCTTTTCTCCTGAACATCTGATTATCGTCTTTGCTGAAATACGCACAGCAAGTGGCAAAAATGTTTCGGACATCGTGACCGAAGCGATTGCCGTACAGTCGTTTGCATCCGTGACGGTCACTTTTGAGATGCCAGGGGCTAAACGGGTGGCAGCATTAGACACCTCTCCATTTTCCCATTGAAAGGTGTATGGGCTCGTGCCTCCATCAGGTTTGGCAAAGGCCTTACCATCTGATTTTCCGGGACTCAAGGGTGCCTGAATTTCTACTTTGAGTGTGAGTGGACTTGGAGATTGCACAGTTACAGAGGCCGTAATTGTTGCGCCAGTTGCGTCTGACACGGTCAAAACATAGTTGCCCGCAGCCGCAGTGGGCGATTCTCCGTTGAGCGTCGGGGTGCTCCAGACATATTTGTAACCAGTTTTTCCACCCGAAACTTGTACCGCTAAAACTGCTTTTTCTCCTGCGCATTTGATGCTGGTTTTTTCTGAAACGCTGACAGCCAGCGGTAAAAATGTTTCAGACATCGTGACCGAAGCACTTGCCGTACAGCCGTTTGCATCCGTGACGGTCACTTTTGAGATGCCAGGGGCTAAACGGGTGGCAGCACCCGTATTTTCGCCATTCTCCCATTTGAAATCAAAAGGAGCCGAACCTCCTATAGGTTTGGCAATTGCTCTTCCGTCTGATTTTCCTGGACTGAGTGCTCCTTGTGCTTCCGCAACCAAGCTAAGTGGCGCAGGAGCAACCACTTTTATCGTGGTGGTTTTTGTGGCACCCGCTGCATCGGTCACCGTCAAAACGTAGTCCCCTGCGACGGCGGTAATTGATTCGCCAATCAATGCAGGGTTACTCCAGGCATATTTATAGTTGGCTTTACCGCCAGAAACCTGTACCACCAAAGCAGCTTTATCCCCAACGCACTTGATTTTGGTTTTCTCCGAAATGCTGACTTCCAAGGGTACAACTGTCTCGGTCATCATTACACTTGCGGTGGCAGTACATCCATTGTCATCGGTTACCGTTACGTAATGCAAGCCAGCATTCAGTCGAAGGGTGGCAGCCGTGATTTCTCCGTTATCCCACAGGAAACTGTGCCCAACAATTGAACCTCCGGACGTACTACAAAGGGCTTTCCCGTCAGAACCACCTGGACTCACCACGCCTTGCGCAATGGCAGATGCTACGAGTGGTTGGGGAGCTTTTACTTTTATGGTTGCGGTTTGGGTTATCCCTGCCACATCGGTGACGGTTACGACATAATCGCCAGCAGGAACGTTGACAGGGTCTTTGCCAGACAAGGCTGGATTGTTCCAGGCAAATTTAGGCCCTCCTTTTCCGCCTTTAACTTCCACCGTCAGGGCAGATTTACCATCTGCGCACTTGATCTTTTCTTTCTCTGAAATATTCACCGTAAGCGTCATTACATTTTCAGGGATAACAAATAAAGCCGTTGTGGAACAGCCATTTGCATCCGTTACGGTGAGGCTTCGGTCTCCCGCGGGAAGCTTTGTGGCGGCAAAAACAGTTTCGCCATTATCCCACTTGAAGAAAAATGCGCCCGTTCCACCCTTTGCTTGCGCTAATGCTTTCCCATCGCCTCCAATTGTACTCGCGGGAGCCTGAACCAGGGCAGAAACGACAAGAGCTTCGGGCTGTTTAAGGGTAATTACTGCCGTGCAAGTAGCCTTAGTGGCATCGGTAACAGTAACGGTATAGGTGCCAGCAGTGACATTATTGGGCATTTCGCCGACTATCGAGGGGTTGCTCCATTGGATTTGATAATTCTTTTTGCCGCCCTTAATTTCGAGCGCAAGGATGCCATTCCCGCCCGCGCATTTGATGGCTGCCTTCTCCGTAATACTTGCGGAAACTGGTTGCGCAACTTCAGAGATCATCACTTTAGCAATAACAGTACATCCCTTTTCGTCCGATATGGTTACGGTATGCTCGCCAGCACTAAGTTTTTCGGCAATAGCCAAAGTTTCACCATTGTCCCAAATGGTCTTTGTTCCAGCCGGATTGGGGAGAATTTCCAAGGATGCAGCACCATCGGACATATCTGGCGCGCTGATCGGTCTTTTTTGTTTTGCAAATACTTTGATTCTTGGGTCAGGCACCTTGATTTCGCCAATACGCGCCTTGCCTTTTACATCCGTCACAGTAACACTATACGTACCAGGTGCTACATCCTTTGGGCTTTCTCCGCTCAGGCCGCCCGTCCAGGTCCAGATATATGGCTGCTCACCTCCTGTAATTTTTGCCATTAATACCGCGTCTTTGCCGTTCCCTTCGCAACTTATAGGTTTATCTACATAAGCGTTCAAAACCATATTGTAGGCTTTGGCCACCATAAAAAGGCCCTTGTCTTCTGTGCCGACCCAAGCCACGCCATCGGCTTCCACAGCGATACAATTGCCATATTGGGAGGTGTAATATTCAGATCCACCAAAATCGTCGTAGGTGCCAGCAATCAAGTCAAATCGTGTCAAGTTGCCACTTACGAGCCACATTTTGCCCGACGGATCAATGTCAAAATCGTTGATGTCGCCCTCCAGGTATTTTTCATCAAGTGCCAAATCTGTCCACTTCTCGCCACTGGGAGCTTTAGAAATAAACCCATCAGCCAAGACATAAATAACCGTGTTGTACTCGCGAATGCGTTGGACATTAGTGCCAGCAAGGTCGCCTTTCCAAAGTCCAGGTTTTCCAGACATTACACCTTTATCTGTGCCAACCCAAAGTTTTCCGGACGCATCTTGGAAGACCGCAGTAATGTTGTCTGACTTCAGTTTAGAATTGACCGTTTTATACTGCTGAAGCTTTTTCAACTCTGGTTGGGTACTGAACTGAAACAATCCAGCCTCATCTGTTCCCAGCCAAAGTTGTTGATTTTTCACGTCGTACCAGGCGGCGGTTACGGAACATGGCTGCGGAACATCTCTCCTAAAAGCGGCTTCTGACCAAGCGAAGTCCGTATTACCTCCTCGGAAAGCAAGCACATTTTTTTCGCCAGGGGCTACCTTTAACGGGGTGGACAGGTCAGCGGCTTTTACCTGAAAAATACCTTTGGAGTTTGCCGCCCATCTGCGGCCAGAGGTTTCTACGGCCACATTTTTAAGGGAGAGTACCCGATCCACTGCGGTGCAGCGGGTAACTTCGAGGCCAGCTTTTTGGGCAATTATATTCTGAGAAAGCAGTAGAATGAAACTTAAGGTCAAAAAATTGGGGAAGCGAGAAATCAAGTTGAACATCGTTTGAAAAATAGGTTTGCTGTATTGTGCAGGGCAAATTATAATCCGCCCTGCTTTTGCAGGCGCAAAAGTAGGGCGGATTAGTTGTTTGGGGCATTAACGAAAATTAAAAGGGCGGAATTGTTTGTCAATAGGTTAGATTATCCCTTTCTAAATATAGCTAATTCATCAACTGGAAAACCGCATAATGTTATTCCACGTATATTTTGCAGTAACAAGCCAAATATTGCTCCAATACGGTTCAAAACCTCGAGTAGTATAAAGTCTTTGTTCAAATGTTGGTCAAAGGGTTGTGTGATCAAAAAAAAGAGTGATTTTTGCTCCTGCAAGTTAGTACCCTTGAGCGGCATTTCTTTTCCACTAATGCAAGACCAACAACTTATCAACCGTCTTCAAGCACAAGACCGTGAGGCCATTGGAGCTTTGTACGATGCCTATGGCGGCGCGCTGTTTGGCGTGGTGCTGCGCATTGTGCAGCAACAAGAGTTGGCGGAACAGGTTTTGCAGGATACATTTGTTAAGGCTTGGCGTAACGGCGCGAGCTATGATACGTCAAAGGGTCGATTGTTTACCTGGTTACTGAATATTGCTCGAAACACAGCTATTGATGCGACCAGAACGGCACATTTTCAGAAATCACGAAAAACCGACTCGCTGGATTCCGTCGTACATAGTCCAGGTGGTTCAAGTATTAACCCAGATGTGATTGGTGTAAGAGAAGTCGTTCAAGGCTTAGACGAAAAATACAGGATGCTTATCGATCTTGTCTACTTTAAAGGATACACCCAGGAAGAAGCTGCCGAAGAAACCGGTATTCCATTGGGCACCATAAAAACTCGTTTGCGTTATGCAATCAATGAATTGCGTAATGTTTTTGGGGAAAAAGGAGTTGCAATTTTGCTTACGTTTTTAAATTATTGTTCATAGTTAACAGACCATGGATCTCCAATCATTCATCCAATCGGGCTTGCTTGAAGCATACGTGCTAGGGCAATGTTCAGCCGAAGAGCGCGCACAGGTGGAGCGCATGGCAACCGAGCATGCAGCAGTGCGTGCGGAGTTGTCCTCCATCGAAGCCTCGCTCGAAGGTTATGCTTCCGCCCACGCGGTGCAGCCCCCGGACTGGATGAAAGCAAGCATTATGGAACGAATTGGGCAGGAGCCACCTAGCATTTCCCCACCTGATGCTCCAGCTCTTGGCCCAGGTAAAGGGTCTTTAAGGTTTTTTCAAATCCTGGCCTTTTTGCTAGCGGCAGCCGCTAGCTTTCTCCTTTTGAGACAAAAGGATATGGCCCGGGAAAATGAACAGCTTAAGTCCAGTACTGAAGCAGTTAAGCAAGAACTCTTAGCTTGCAACCAGGAAGTCTTAAAACCTGACCCTATTGCTGAACTGCTTTGCGATCCGAACACCCAACGAATTCTGGTATCCGACGGAAAAGGTATCAGCACGATCGTCTATTTCAATGCTCGTTTGAATAAAATGGCCTATGATCCATACGGCTTACCTGAACCCAAACCTGGCAAACATTTCCAGTTTTGGGCCATTGTAGGCGGAAAACCCGTCAGTATGGGGATGAAATCTGCAAGCATTTGCGAATCTATCCGATCGGTGGAAAATCCGGTTGCCTTTGCTATTTCAGAAGAGCCAAACCCTGAAGGCAATGCCGTCCCTACGCTTGTGTTGGCCATTGGAAATGCGGGGTAAAGCGCAAGTCAATGCTTCGTAGGATTTTCCCTCCTGCAATTGGTTTGATGCCTTTTCAACTGCGATTCGTCGGTATTTTCCGCGAATCGCAGTTTTTTTTATGCTCTTTTGTGGCAGTTTTTTAAAGATGACCTAATTTGAATCACTAAACCAATCCTAGATAACCCAACCATGTTACGTGCAATCAGTCCTGGTAAATTACTTCCATTCCTCTCGTTGTTCGATTTGATCGAACATGAAAAATCATTTTCCAAAGCCATGTTAAAAGAAGAAAAACAATCCAAAGCCTCCGAAATTATTAAAAATCACGTTGGATTTTCCTTAGGTGCAGCTTTGATTCCCCTGCCCGGCGCAGATTTGCTGGCCGTGAGTGGCGTACAGATCAATATGCTTCGCCAATTGGCCAAACTTTACAAGGTCAGTTTTTTTGATAGCCTGGGCAAAAATATTGTCTCCGCACTTGTAGGCGGTAGCGCGGCTCGTTTGGGTGCGAGTCTCGTGAAAGCGATTCCTGGTGTGGGAACAATTATTGGCGAATTGAGCATGCCCATTCTTTCCGGGGCGTCTACCTGGGCCTTAGGGCGCACGGTGGCTAACCACCTACATAATGGGGGTACCATGGAAAACCTGGACCTGACCAAAGCCAAAAAAACTTACGAAACTGAGATCGAAGCTGGCAAAAAGATGGTAAATGAACTCAGCCAAGACGAGCCTGCACTCAAAAGTGAATCAGACGAAGCCATTAATAAAATCAAAAAACTCGCAGACATGAAGGATGCAGGAATTCTCAGCGAAGAGGAGTTTAAGCAACTGAAGGAGCGATTGATGGGACAGATATAACGGAATCCACCATGCTCCTACTCCTCGTTCTCAAACCAAACCTTATAATATTTTTTTCCCTTATCGTCGTCATAGCCGCGCTCAATTAGATCGCGCCGACCATGGACGTAGATGTGAAAGTTTTTGTCCAATTTTAAGACACTCTTGAATACCTTGAAATCTCGTTTGACCGCCTGATCACTGATATCAAATTTGTCTTCCAGCGGCACCGCATAAGCCGTTGCATACTGGTCGCGGAACTCGCGGAATGCCTCTTGCTGATCGGCATCCGGGAATAGTTTTTGGGTAAAATCTTCCACTTCAAAAAGATCATTTTCCTTAAAATATTCGCCAGATCGGTTGAGCAAATCAATGGTTTCAGTACGGTCAAGTCCGAATTTGATGGGTGCTTTTTGACTGATAAACTCGCTAGCAAGACTGATGTGATGCCGCGTATTGAAGTAATTGTCTTCAATGGGCCTGAGGCGCAAAAATTCATCTTTCCAGAAGGATCGCTCCTCTTTTTTGGTCACAGTATCCACCGCACAAATTCGATAGCCCTCCGCTTCGTCCATATTGAAAATTATGGCTGCCACTTGAGGTTTACCGGTTGGAATACCCTCCATGATGTTAAGTACAAAGGATTCTGCACTGCGTTCTGTTTTAAAAAACGAGTCTTTATTCTCCACCTTCCAAAGGCCGATTGCAGTGGTTGCTTCGCCTTGTAACATCAAATCTTCGAAATAAGCCAGGAAAAATTCTCCACCTTGGACTTTTGGGTTTTCACAGTGCGCGTAGAGCATTTGAGCCAGATTGGCGGCTTGTTCTGAAAGGGCTTCCGGGTTTTGGAAAACCTCCATACATGCTTGATACACTTGATGTTGGCTAACATCCTCCTCGTGGTGGAAGTAGAAAAACTCCTCCGTTTTTTCAAATGGTTTGAGGAAAGAGGAGATGAGCATCTCTTCCGAAGTGTCGTGGAGTGGAATGAGGGTTTGCTTTGGCACAACAATACCTTCGTAGCGATTTTTGTTGCCGACCCAGGTAGCAGCAAAACGAGAGAGTTGGGTGGAGGAATAATCTAGCATTCGAATTTAATGATGGTCTATAAACGTGGAACTGTTCGAACTGCAAAAGTAGTGTGCAACACGACTTGAGACCGACACAAGTTATCCACAAATTCAATTTCTGGTTTTTTTAACGACGTTGTTTCATACTGCAGGGCTCTTCCATAGAAAGAGAAATGGTAATCTTAATTCTATAGTGGATTCTTCTGTCTACCAGGCGGATTCAAGTTTCAAATGCTACAGATCATGGACTACTCGGGTTTTGGCATAATTGCCATCAAAGCCATTCAAGAGCAACAAACCGAAATCGAGGTCTTGAAAAAGAAAAATGCCGAATTGGAAGCCCGCCTTCTAAAATTGGAAAAGCTACTCAGCAAAGATTAGCCTGAAGCGGCACACCAACATTCGATTCCGTAAATTTCCTACCTACTCAGCGCAGCCCAAAAGGCTGCGCCGTTTTTTGTAGGTTTTCCAATCTTTGCAGTCCAAAGTCTAATTGTCCAAAGTCTATTCAACATGAAAAACAGTAAAATTCTGTTGGCACTATTTCTTGCGCTGACTGCTTTAGGAACGCGGTTGGAATAAAGGTGCAATTTTGGCGGCCTTATTTTGCCCCTCTCTTCTTTGCTCGTCGATTTTTTAGTCCCACTAAACGCCCTCCTTACGCCTTAATAGAGACAAAATCGACACCCCAAAAGTGTACCTTTATTCCAACCGCGTTCCTAAGTAACTTGCGCGCTATTTTCGCCCTTCTAAATGCCTCGGCCTCCCCTTGCGAATCGCCATTAATACCCGTTTTTTACAATCTGGTCAACTCGAAGGTTTTGGCTGGTATACCCATGAAATCGTGCGGTGTATGGTATTGACCCACCCGGAAGACACGTTCATTTTTCTGTTTGATCGACCCTTCGATCAGCAGTTTGTATACGCCAAAAACGTAATTCCTGTGGTACTTTCGCCAAAGGCAAGGTTTGGCCCACAGTTTTATGTCTGGTTTGAATGGGCCGTGCCAAAAGCCTTGAAAAAACAGGGCGCAGAGGTCTTTTTCTCCCCCGACTCCATGTGCAGCCTTCGAAGCAAAGTGCCAACGGTGATGACCTGCCATGACCTCGTCCCTTTGCATTTCCCCAATCAGGTTCCTTTGTTGCATCGACATTACCTGCGCTACTTTTTGCCAAAATTCTTGGATCGCGCAGATCATGTGATCACGGTTTCTGAATACGTCCGGCAGGATATCGTGCAGACCTGTGGTATTCAGAAGGACAAAATCTCTGCTGTTTACAATGGATGTCGTGAAGGCTTTTTACCCTTAAATGAAGTTGACAAACAAGCTGTTCGAGCCAAGTTCTCTGAGGCAAAACCCTATTTTTTCTACTCCGGTGCTATCCATCCGCGCAAAAATATCCCGCGCTTAATTCAAGCGTTTGACGCGTTCAAAAAGAAAACGGCTGCACCACTGAAACTCCTGCTCGCCGGCCGTTTTGCCTGGCAAACTGGGGAGGTTCGCTCGGCATACGAACAGGCTGCGTATCATGCTGACATTCATTTTCTTGGTTATGTTTCGGAAGAGGATCTGAAGCGGCTAACCGCTTCGGCCATTGCACTGACTTACGTTTCACTCAGTGAAGGTTTTGGGTTGCCCATGCTCGAAGCTATGCATTGCGACACGCCTGTGCTGGCTGCAAATACCTCCTGTTTGCCCGAAATCGCGGGCGAGGCCGCCTTACTGGTTGATCCCCTTTCCACATTCGAGATCGCGGAGAGCTTGGAGAAACTTTGGCTTAATCAGGATTTTGCGCATCAATTGGTAAAAAAAGGCCGAATCCGGCGGGAACTGTTCAGTTGGGACGGGGCGGCTGAGGAAGTGTATGGCTTATTGAGGGGTGTGCATCGAAAGGGATAATTCAAAGCTTCTTCCAATTCAAATATAGCCCTTTCCATTTGAGTTGATCATTCCATTCTTTTTCCAGACTAAAACGACAAGAGCCACTCCGAATCAATCGAAGTGGCTCTTGCGCTAAAACCGTTTTAGGATACTAACTAATATTACTTCACAATCGCAAAATTCACGCCTACTATAAACCTGGATGGGGTGCTGTTAAAATTGTATTTATCCCCAAAGAACGTGATGTGATCGCCCTGTTTGCTAAAATTACCTTCGTAGCGAAAATCGAGTGAAATGCGTTTAAAGCCGACATTCAAGCCACCTTGCCAGCCCCAAGTCATTTGTTTGAACCGAGCTTCGTAGCCGCTAAAATCCGTGAGTTCCGATTTAGAATTGAGGAAATAGTGGCCAACTGGGCCAGCTTGCAATCGGACTGGGCCGAGTTTCGCACCGATCAAAAGCGGGAAGTCCAAGAATCGGTATTTTTCGTTCTTGATGACATCGCCAACGCTTGATCCCCCGATTGTGTAATCCGTTTTATTAGAATTGAACAACACCTCCGGCTGGAAGAAAAATTTGTTGCCAAAGCGCATGTATGCACCAAACTGAGTTCCAAATTTGCGTCCGTCCACACCAAAATTGAAGGTGGAGTCTCCGCCGCCTACCGTGATGTCTTTGGGGTGGTTTATTTGGGTATTGAGCCCACCCTTCAAGCCAAGGGAAAAGAATTGAGCTTGAGCAGTGTTTGCAAAGAAGAGGCAGCAGATTGCAAAAATTAGATTTTTCATGTTGTATGTAACTGGTTAATTTAGACGCTTAAACGGCCTCTTTTTAAGCTTCGTGTATAGCGTTGCCCGGCAGAGTGTAGATTAACGGTTTGGTAACACCCGGTTTAACGATTTGAAAATGGCGTTTGTAAATCAGTCCACTAAAATCGGCACTTCTGCTACCTTTGCACTCCTTCAGTCGCCATGGGTATGCCGAAGGAAGATCGAATTATGGAAATCATCAGCGCAGATTTTATAGCCAGTTATCCGAAAGAAAGTGTCTGTCCAAGAGGCGGACCACCTGAGTTCGCCTTTATTGGTCGTTCCAACGTAGGTAAATCCTCGCTGATCAATATGCTGACCGCTCGCAAGGGTTTGGCAAAAGTATCTGGAACTCCAGGAAAGACTCGTCTGCTCAATTTTTTCTTGATCAACAAGTTATGGCATTTGGTAGACCTTCCTGGCTACGGTTATGCCCGAGTATCCAAAAGCGATCGAAAGGCTTTGGAAAACCTTATTAATGGTTATTTTGCACGTAGGGAAGAACTCAGTTGTGCGTTTGTATTGATTGACTCTAACATTGCTCCAAGTAAAAACGATCTGGAATTTATCAACAGTCTCGGAGAAATGCAGGTGCCGTTTGTTATCGCTTTCACCAAAACTGACCGCATCGGGCGGCCTGTTTTGGAGCAAAATATTGCTGATTTTATGGCCAGGCTTTCTGAAACCTGGGAAACCTTGCCAACCTATTTCATTACCTCTGCTGAAAGACGAACCGGGCGGGATGAAATCTTGGAATTTATTGCAAAGACGGTGCGAAGCACCAAAACAAAAGCTCCAGAGACCACGAAACTTTAGACCTTGAAAAAAGAAGTCCACATATACCCCCGCATTATAGAGCGGATTGAAGACTGGCCGATTTACAGGCTTAGCAAGGATCGCGCTGAATTCCTGCGCGAGATTGATGAGCATACGTTTAAACGCATTGCCTCCAAGCACAAAAAAGACCTTCCAGATGTCCTGGTGAAAGCCATTTATCAGGAGCGCATTAGAATTAAAGAAGATCCCTGGAAAGTAGATCCGCCGAACGATCGATCGTTTTGGAATCGAATCAGCAAGCGGCTCATTAAAAAAAGTCTTGACCGCGACGATGCTGAAGCTCGGGAGGTTAGCGAGCAAATTTTGCAGAAAATCATTCACCGATATTCTGAGGAGATTGTTGGTACGTTTCAAGTCAGTACATTCAGGTTTGCGCAGCGGTTTTTGACTGCATTTTTCAATCGAATTTTCAATGCTGCCGTTGGTGAAAATATTCGTGCGATGTTCCGGGGGAAACGAAATCTTTTTGAACGATTGAATATTGTTGGCGATGTGGAGACGGTGCGTTCGCTTTTTCAGCACGGTACTGTGGTTGTAGTACCTACACACAATAGCAACCTGGATTCCATACTAGTCGGCTATGCCATGGATCAAATTATGGGCTTGCCGTCCTTCAGTTACGGTGCCGGCCTGAACCTTTACAATTTCGGCCCGGCAGCTTACTACATGAATCGTCTCGGGGCGTATCGTGTAGACCGGCGCAAAAAAAATTCGATCTACCTGGAAACGCTCAAGACTATGAGTCGCCACAGTATTCAACGAGGGGTAAACAGTTTGTTTTTCCCTGGTGGTACACGTTCCAGAGATGGCGCGATTGAAACTGACCTCAAAATGGGTTTGCTAGGCACGGTGGTGGAAGCCCAGCGCGCCATGTCTGCAAAAAGTGTTCATGAATCAAGGAAAGCAGGCCAAAATACTACAGAACATGCACCCTCATCATCGCAGAGCAAAGTATTCATAGTTCCGCTCGTTATTTGTTATAATTTTGTGTTGGAGGCTCCGTTCTTGATTGAACAGCATTTAAGAAGTACAGGCAAGGAAAACTACATCAGGCTCAAAGATGAGGGCACTAGTGTTCGCTCGTGGTTGAGGTTTATCTGGCGTTTTTTTAGTACTACAAGCGACATTACCCTGAGCGTGGGTAAGCCAATGGATGTGATGGGTAATTTTGTGGATGCCGAGGGTAAAAGTTTTGACCATTTTGGGAACGAACTTGATATCCAGGAATACTTTCACGCACGGGGCGATGTCACAGAAGACCGACAACGCGAAGAAGAATACACCAAACTGTTGGCCGAGCGAATCGTAGCGCGGTATCATGTAGAAAATGTGGTACTGAGCAGTCATTTGGTAGCCCATGCCGTATTTGAGATGTTATCCCATCAAAACCCAAAACTCGACCTATTTGGCATTCTTCGCCTTCCTCCCGACGATTATGTTTTCCCTTTCCGTGCCGTAGAAGAGGTTGTAGAACAAATGCAGGAAAAATTATTCGAATGGGAACGCGCGGATAAAATCAAACTTGCTCCAGAACTTCGCTTATCCCCGGCTGAACTAGTACGCGATGGCGTGAAAAATCTTGGCATCTATCACACAGAAAAACCGCTCCAATTCATCAAAGACACTGAAATTATGTCCTCTGATTTCCGGGTGCTTTATTTCTACCATAACAGACTGAGTAATTATGGCCTGGATAAAGCGGTACATTGGAAAGCGGAAGAAATTGAGGTGTTGAAAGTGGAGGATTGATTATTTGATGATTTGCGGATCTGGTGATCTGGTGATTCGAGCAACCAAAGCTTAGGTTTTCGAATACTCAAACCAACAAATAATCAGATATAAAAGAAGGGCATTGGTGGATTTGCTTAATCGAGCCGCCAAACTTGGGCAGGCAAATAACCAAATCAACAAATACACACCTATACAAGCAATATGAATTACGAAAACATACAAATCAGCATCGAAAACGGCATTGCGGTTTTGACCATCAGCCGTGAAAAAGCGATGAACGCGCTGAACACGCAAACCATGCTCGAACTACGTCAATTCTTTGGCGAAGACGGGCCAGCAATGGAAAACCTAAAAGGTGTCATCATCACTGGAGCCGGAGAAAAAGCCTTCGTAGCAGGGGCAGATATTACCGAATTTAGTGGTCTGAGTGCTACCGAAGGCATGGCATTCGCTCAACGCGGACAAGATATCTTTTTCCTCATTGAGCGTTTTTACCGCCCTGTGGTAGCAGCCGTGAATGGCTTTGCACTCGGCGGCGGCTGCGAATTGGCTATGGCTTGTCACCTGCGGGTAGCCGGAGAAAAAGCCAAATTTGGTCAACCAGAAGTCAATCTTGGCCTGATCCCTGGTTACGGCGGTACTCAACGGCTCATCCAGTACATCGGCAAAACAAAAGCAACTGAGCTTTTGATGACCGCAGATATGATTGGCGCAGCGGAAGCCCTTCAGCTGGGACTAGTAAACTATGTCATGCCTGCCGGGGAAGAAGTGCTGAAAGCCAAAGCATTGATTGAAAAAATTTCGACCAAAGCACCCTTAGCAATTTCCAAAATAATTGAAACGGTGAATGCCTACTTTGAGGATGGCGAAGACGGTTTTGGGACGGAGCTTAGCGCATTTGGGGACTGTTGTGGCACGGAAGACTTTGTGGAAGGTGCGGCGGCGTTTGTGGAGAAGCGAAAGGCTAACTTTACAGGAAAGTAAAATGCATACCCAAACATTTTTTGTCAAACGGGCTGCATTTGAAAAAATCGGCATACTTTTGGCCATCAATTTTCAGCTATTCATAAAAACGCCCCTCCTTCGCCCTAGTGCTGTCCATACTTTGGTAAGTAAAAAGGCTTCGGTGGGTAACCTCGCTTAGGATTTCCTCTTCAATACTTTTTTTTCTTTTAATCCGTCCAACTTTAAAGTATGGCAGAACCGGCAGATTCGCTGATCGCGAGCCGCCGGTTTTTGTTTTATTTACGCGTAAACCTAAGCCTTTTCCAATTAAAATGGAAGCCAAGTAAATAGCTCAATAGCTAATAACGACCCTCCTACGCCAAGGCTTCGGCGGGTAAAAATGACAACCATGACTTTCGAAGATTTTAACCTAAACACGCCATTGCTGAACGCGCTCAGTGATTTAGGGTTTACTGAGCCGACGCTCATTCAGCAAAAAGCCTTTTCGGTGGTAATGTCGGGACGCGATGTGGTGGGAATTGCCCAAACAGGAACCGGAAAGACCTTTGCTTATCTGCTCCCTATCCTGCGCCAATTGAGTTTTTCCAAGCAAAAGGAGCCTCGTGTTTTGATCGTGGTTCCTACCCGAGAATTGGTGGTACAGTTGGTAGCAGACGTTCGAAAACTTACGACCTACATAGATATCCGTGTTGAAGGCGTATATGGTGGCACCAACATCAACACCCAAAAACAACTGGTTTCAAAAGGTTTGGATGTCCTGATTGCCACGCCCGGCCGTTTGGTAGATCTCGCCATGAGCAGAAACCTGAATCTGAAATACGTCAAGCAATTTGTGATCGACGAGATGGATGAAATGCTGAGCCTTGGTTTTCGGGCGCAACTAACCACCATACTCGACCTCCTACCGAGCAAACGGCAAACCTTGCTTTTTTCTGCTACCATGTCGGAAGAAGTAGACGACCTGATCCAGGCTTTTTTCAAAGGGCCGGTTATCGTTGAAGCCGTGCGGGCAGGAACGCCCTTGGAGCGCATTGACCAACAGCTGTACCATGTGCCCAATTTTTACACCAAACTCAACCTGCTCGAACAGCTCTTAGCTACCGACGATTCGATGCTGAAGGTGCTGATTTTCGGCCCTTCCAAGCGAATGGCCGATGTGATTCACAAACAATTGGATGCGCGTTTTCCGGAGCAGTTTGAAATTGTGCACGCTAATAAATCGCAGAATTTCCGCTTGAATGCCGTAGCGTCTTTTGATAAAGGGCTGTGCCGGGGACTCATTTGTACAGACCTTTTGGCAAGGGGCCTGGATGTCTCTGAGGTCACCCACGTGATCAATGTCGACGCACCAACCGACGCAGAGACTTATATCCACCGCATTGGTCGAACAGGTCGCGCGGATCGCGATGGTGCCTCGATCATTTTTATTACGGAAGCGGAACGTCCCTATCAAGAGGCCATAGAAACCTTGATGGGAAAGCAAATCCCAGAACTTCCGCTGCCGGAAGACTTGGTGATTTCGGATCAATTGATTGAGAGCGAGCGATACACTGGCCCCGAAGTCCAACTTAAGCTCCCACCCCGCCCCACTGGCGCATTTCATGAGAAAAAAGTCAAGAACAAGAAAGTGAACCTGGGGAACAAGACCAAGTTCATGCGGGATATGAAGTATAAAAAGCCGATTACACGGGGTCAGAAGCCGCGTGGGAAGAAGAAGTAAGCGACGTTAAGCGGCCGTTCATACTTAGTGATAAGACTGGGGGTAAGTGCGTAACGCCCAAGCTTTTTATTGTGTATGAAGCAGTGCAGTTTGGTACGTAATCAATGGTTTTTTGAACCCTCGTCAACCTTATAAGACACCCGCTTCACTCCACCGTTTGTTGTTGGGTAAGACACAAACAACGGTAAAAAGGTGGGCTGTTTAACGGGTAACCAGAGACTGAAGCCCAACTTTTTGAATAATCCCCATTACAGCCTCATCCCAATTAGGGTTCATATTGTATCCTGGCTCTGCGTCGGTCTTTTTCAGGCCGTCAATCACACAGCGGGAATCGTCTATAGGACAGTCGAGTACATCGGAGTAACAGGTACGGCTTTTGACAAAATCGCCAAAATCCCGGATGGCTTCTTCCGGAGAGGCATACACCCGGTATTTTATTTCTTCGCCATCTTCCCATTTGCAATACGTTGGGCCAACCCAGGGTTTACTGGCCTTTATCCCAAATGGATTGCCTGTGTGATCGAAAAGTTCGCTTTTAAATCTGGATTCCTTGATGGCAATTGCAATAATCACTGGCGCAGAAACGCCAATACGACTCTCCAGATCAATAGCCACTTGTACGAATCTTTCCACTACTTGAACATCGCCACCGTACATCGTGGCGATACGGGCGGAAACGGCCTGAACATCGCCATCCTGAAGCGTATTGATGTTAGGAGCCGCTTTGTTTTCGGACTGCGCCGACAATTCGCCTGAAACGAAAAATAACCCAGACAGGCAGGCAATGAGTAAAACCGGAAAATTCAATTTGTTTTTCATGACTTATTTGTTT
>JBBQLD010000016.1:0-22006 GCA_038327555.1 Chitinophagales bacterium | reverse complement strand
GATAAGAAGGGAGGGAATAAGGGGGCGCGGCCATGAACCCGCGCTTTATTCTTTTTGAAACCCAATCGGGCGACGATTCTCCCAAACTGCGGGGCTGCTTTGGAGTGCGTCGATTTCATCCGCACGGCTCTGATTTTCTTCCCCTAACCATCGCAGGACTTCGTTGACATCGGCGAGTCCTGTTTCTAACTGGCCCACTTTTTCAGCTAATTCTGAAAAGGAGCGTGCATATTGACGTAATTCAATGAAGGTTCGTACGATAGCGATGTTTACTTGAATGGCTTTCTCGCTTCGAAGTACGGAGGATAACATTGCGACACCCTGTTCAGAAAATGCATAAGGCAATGATTTTCCTTCACGATGTTTTTGCGAACCGGTCACAATTTGTGACCGGTTCGAGTTCGAGGTTACAAATTGTGACCTCAAGTTTTGCCACTCATCTAGGGAGAGTTGACACATGAAGTCATCAGGAAAACGTACAATATTACGTTTTACGGCTTGATTTAAGGCCTTTGTAGGCACTTCGTACAATTCTGCAAGGTCAAAGTCGAGTATCACGCGCTGACCACGAAGCATGTGGATTTTGGATTGGATAATTTGGATTTCCATGGGTGTTTGGGTTGCATAAGTGTATAAAGTTATTAAAATTTTAAGTACAACACCCATTTTTTTCCAAAAAAATAAGGTGACATCTCCACCATTACAGGAGATATCACCTCATTCTTGCGATATTCGTTAGATACGGCACTAGCCCATCTTTTCCACCGCAGCTTCCCACTCCCCATATACTTTGGCTAACTCGGCTTTGAGATCGCCGTATTTTTTCAAATCATTGTTGGCGCCTGGCTTGCTATAAAAATCGGGCTCGGCCAATTTCTGTTCCCATTTACTGATTTCGGCTTCGACTTCGGCAATTCGTTTTTCCTGTTTTTGCACCGCGCGCTCCAGCTGCTTTTTTTCTTCGGGAGAAATAGTGACTTTTTGAAAAGTATCGTTTTTGATACTGGTTCCATTGACTGGCGGCTGCTGATTGTTAGCGGCCGTCCGTTTTTCCACCTCGCGCATGTTGTCCAACTGGCGTTTTTCCAAAAAGTAGTTTACGTCGCCAAGATATTCTTTGAGGTGGCCGTCGCGGAATTCAATGGTGCGGTCTGTCAAGCCAGACAAGAATTCACGATCGTGGCTCACAATCAGGAGGGTACCATTGTAGTCTGCGAGGGCTTGTTTCAGCACGTCCTTCGAGAGCATGTCCAAGTGGTTGGTCGGCTCATCGAGCAGGAGCAGATTGAACGGACGGAGCAGCATACTAGCCAATGCAAGTCGCGCGCGTTCGCCACCTGAGAGGGCGGATACTTTTTTGTCTACGTCTTTACCACTGAACAGGAAGGCCCCGAGGATGCTACGGACTCTCGTGCGCATTTCTTCTGGACAGTCTTGCTCCAGGGTTTGGAGCAGCGTAATTTTAGGGTTGAGGGTTTCTGCCTGGTTTTGGGCGTAGTATCCCACACTCACATTATGGCCAAGGGTTGACTTGCCTGAAGAGGCCGATTCTTGTCCGACGAGGATTTTAGCAAGCGTAGTTTTGCCTTGTCCGTTTTGACCAACAAATGCTACACGTTCGCCACGAAGCATTTGGAAATCAACGTCTTCCAACACTTTTATTGCGCCGTAGCGTTTGGTCAGATGCTCCACTTTTGCGGTTACCTCTCCACTTCTCGGCGCATCCGGGAAGCGAATTTTCATGGTGGAGGTATCTGTGTCGTCAATCTCAATGCGATCCATTTTGTCCAATTGCTTTTGCATGGACTGGGCCATTTTGGTCTTCGTGGCCTTGGCCATGAATCGATTGATGGTGCGTTCCCGATCTGCAATCAGGCGTTGCTGGTTTTCGTAGGCGTTTTGTGCCAGTTCGCGGCGATCAGTGCTGAGTTCCACGTATCTGGAATATGCTGCTTTATAGTCGTGGATTTTGCCGAGTACTATTTCTGCGGTGCGGTTGGTCACATTATCTAGAAAACGCCGGTCGTGACTAATCACGATGACCATGCCGGGGTAATTGAACAGCCAGTTTTCGAGCCAAAGAATACTCTCGATGTCCAAGTGGTTGGTCGGTTCGTCCAGCAGCAGCAAATCCGGGCGGCGGAGCAGCATTTTAGCCAATTCGATACGCATTTGCCAACCTCCACTGAATTCGTCGGTTAGACGTTTCATATCCGTTGACTGGAAACCAAGTCCTCCGAGCACTTTTTCCGCTTCGGCTTCGCTGGTAGCGCCGCCCATGTGGTGCAGGTGTTCGGTAACGTCGCCCATCTGTTCGATGAGTTTGTGGTAATCGTCGGATTCGTAGTCTTCACGAACAGCAAGTTCATTGCTGATGTGGAGCAATTCTTTTTCGAGTTCCAGGATTTCAGAAAATGCCGTCATCGTCTCATCGATTACGGTTTTGCCTTTCGGCATCAACATATCCTGGTGGAGGTAACCGAGGGTGAAGTGCCCAGGCACCACCACCTCGCCTTCTTGTGGCGACATTTCCTGCGCGATAATTTTGAGCATGGTGGATTTCCCGGCTCCATTGCGGCCTACAAGACCAACGCGTTCACCAGGTTTGAGCACAAAATTGACGCGATCCAGCAGAATGCGGTCGCCGTATTGGATGTAAATATTCGAGAGTGATAGCATAACGAGCCGCAAAGGTACTCAATTACACGTTCTTGCGGAAGGAACAGACATTTATTCCGAAAAATAGAGAAATAAAGCCAGTTAACCAAATGTCATTTTGGATAAAAGGTTAATTGCCTTTTTCAAAGCGGTTCAATTCTGATTGGATTATGGCTCGAAATTGCTGCTTAGATTGGAGGTGCATTAAAATAATTTCGTGTTCCAACTTCGCCGTGTGAGGTCGAACGAAGTCACGTTACGTCAAATATACACTTTCCCCAAAAATCTATTCTGGAAAATCCAAAAACTCCACGGGCACTTCTTCTGTAAGCCAAACCCCGTTTTCGGATAGGTAAAACTTGTATTTTTGCCGTGCCATCTCGCCTGTACATACGGTCAAAACCACGGCCTTCCCATGCCTTCGCCCTACATTTTTAGCAGTTTGGCGGTCTTTGCTGAGGTGAACGTGTTGTCGGCGCATAGAACGCAGACCTTCTTTGCGGATACTTTCGAGCGACTTTTCAGCCGTGCCATGCCAGAGAGTTTCGGGTGGTTTTTGTGGTTCTAGCCCAAGATCAATATCTATTGAGTGTCCCTGACTGGCTCGAACTCGCAGACCGTCTTCAGAGAATACGAAGCGTTTTTTGTCGTTGGTATCTACCACGATTTGGAGGAGGGCGCGGTCGAAATGCGTGCCTTTAGCAGCAGATTTTTCTAATAATTCGTCCACCTTGGCCCAGCCTTGTTCGTCTAGTTGGAGGCCGATTTTTTCGGGGCGATGGCGGAGGATTTGGCTTATAAATTTACTTATCCGGACAAATTTGGCAGCTTCATTTTTGTCTTTTTCGCCCATTTTAAATTCTTTGTGCGTTAAATGCATTTCATGTTTGCTGGTAGTGTCCAAGTGGCGAAGTAGAAATGGCGGCCTATCTCCCTCAACTTCCCATCTTCCTCCTTCCTCCGCAATCTCCACATTTTCAAACACCGCCCGAGCCTCCGCCAAATGTTGCGCCGTATCCGCATAACGCCCCGAAATATGCCCCAGAATCAGTCGCTTCACCCCGGCTCGCCGCGCCACTTCGGCGGCTTGGGCGGCCGTAGAGTGGAATGAAATAATGGCTTCCCGCGCATTTTCTTCGATGAAAGTAGCCTCGTGATAAAGCAAATCTACTCCGTGCACGACTTCAATGACCGCTTCTGAAAAGGTAGTGTCGCTACAAAAAGCATAAGAAAGGGGTATCGGAGGATCTACCGTCAATTCAGCATTTGAAATCACGCGGCCATCGGGTAAATCAAAGTCTCCACCCGCTTTGATGGCTGGGATGGCACTAAAGTGAATGTTGTATGCCTCAATTTTTTCGGGGCGGATGTTGCGTGGTTTAACTTTTTCCCGAAAAAGCCAGCCGGAAGTCGGACTCCGATGATGCAGCGGAATGGTCCAAACCTCCACCTTCGCGTTTTCAAAAATCTTGGTCGAAACACTTGGATCAACCACCTGAAAAACGATCTCATAGCTCGGCTTGATCCCGCAAACCCGAATCGTAGTTTCGATCAATTCCTGTAAGCCAGGCGGAGAGAAAATATGCAAGGGTTGGCTACGCTTTTTATGGCTCCAATTGGTCAACAGTCCAATCAAGCCAAATACATGATCGCCGTGTAAGTGACTGATAAAGATTTGGTTGCATGCGTCCACCTTGACACGATATTTGAAAATCTGCATCTGTGTACCCTCCCCACAATCGATCAAAAAGGTATGGTTTTCCACCTGCAAAACTTGGGCGGTGTAGTGGCGCCCGTGGAATGGACCGCCGGAGGAATTGCCTAGGATGGTGAGTTGCATGGGTGGGAATTTGCGGAATTATAGAATTTGCAAAACAATGGGCTGGGTAAAAACTGTCAGTATTTATTCTCTCTATTAGCACCAAGATTGCTCTAATAGGCTTTTTAGGTGCGTAGCACCGCAGCGTTCTCGTTTCCAATTTTACTCGAAGAAATCAAAAAGGTATTTCTCATCGTATTCGACTTCAAACTTACGCAACATATCAATGTACTCTTCTCGGAAGGTTTTCTTGGCGTGGTGTAATTCCTGATTTTCTATGTATCGTGCAACATCAGGGATCTGAGATCGGCTATACGAAAATGCCCCGTATCCCTTCTGCCCCGCGAATTGAGATTTGGAAAACTTATTTGCTTTGACAAAACCGTTGGAAGAAGTTTTAATTTCTTCAACCAAATCAGGAATAAGATGTGTTGGTTTATATCCAATAAATAAATGGATATGATCAGGCATAGAATTAATTGCAAGCATCTTATGTCCATCGCCCTGCACAATTCCTGTTATGTAGGCATGTAGCCGTCCCTTCCATTCTTTTTGAATAAGGGCTTCACGAAACTTTACGGCAAAAACTATTTGGAGGTAAATTTTTGAATACGTATTGGCCATGGCGTTTGTTGGTTCGGTGCTACGCACCTTGGTTTCACATTGGAACTTGGATTTCTACAGACGTTGCGCCGCTCTGCGGCTAGGATGTAACACTTTCAAAGTTCAGTGTTTTTTTGCAAACGACCAAAGCACTACATGAAAATAAAAAGAATGAGTCAAAAGCCTAACGCGTTTTACTACAATTAGTAAGCTCGAGGGATGTATGTCGTTGGCATTTTAGCCGCATCCCGGCGTAACGTCTGTAGAAAAGGTTCGGTGCTACGCACCTTGGTTTCGTATGGATCATTGTATTGCTACAGATGTTGCGCCGCTCTGCGGCTACAGGACTCATTTCACCAGCACCACGGTTCCCGCCCGCAACGCAATTTCATTCCGCGTCTCATTCAGCTTCTGCTGGATCTTCATGTAGCGCATCATTGCCTCGTGGTCGCCTGATTTGGCGGCGGTTTGTACACGAGTAAGGTTCAATGCGCACATTTTTTGTACTTTTTTGAGTTTGAAACGGTCGAGCGCCTGCCGCATATCGAGCGTGAAATTGCGCTCCGGCATGGGCTGGTTCTGAAGCGGATAGTTCCACATTGCTTCCCAATTTGGGGAAAATTCCCAAGGCTCGGCGAGGATGTCAATGGCCAGATTGGCCACTTCGCCTGATTCGTGCTGGATAAAATAATGCTGGTCAAAAATTTTACCTGCTTTGAGCATCGCATGGCATTCAGTGGCAATTTTGCTGTACAGCGGGTTGTCAAAATCGCCTAATGAATCTTCAATATCTGAAAGCACATACTCACCCACGGTGATGTTTTCTTCCGGCAAAACCTGTTGGCCATAAAGGATCAGCAAGCGTACAATGTCGTGTTCCTGAAACTCAGACCCTGCTTTCCGCTCGGCAGAAGGAGAAGAGGATTGTGAGGTTTCCCAGTCTGGGGGCATTTCTCCGGCTTCGCTCGGCGGGAAATAACCGCCCATGTCAGCGGGAAAAAACTCATCTCCCCCCCGCGTTGGAGGTGCAGACTGCGGCACATCAGATGCTGCACTCGGTTGGCGGGCCGCCTTATCTTCCCTCTTCTTTAAAATATTGGTAATGAGCTTGTTGGCTTCGCTGTACAAGGCTTGTTCTGGCACTTCAAGCAAGCTGGAACATTCCCGCAAATAGACACTTCGTTTGATCGTGTCGGGTATTTTAGCAATGCTGCCCACGATGTCTTTCACTAGGCCGGCGCGTTTGATGGGGTCGCCTTTGGTTTCCTCCAGCAGCAGGTCTGTTTTGAAAAAGATGAAATCCTTTGCGTTTTCGGTTGTGAATTTTGTGAATTGTTCGCCCCCAAATTCTTGCACATACGAATCTGGGTCATGGCCGTCAGGCAACAGGCATATTTTCACATTCAAATCCTGCTCTAACGCCAAATCAAGTCCACGCAGCGCGGCTTTGATACCTGCCGGGTCGCCGTCGTAAAGGATTTTCAGGTTGGAAGTGTTGCGGCGTATGAGTTGCAACTGCCCTTCCGTAAGCGAAGTGCCGCTGGAGGCCACCACGTTCTCGATGCCTGCCTGATGGAGCGAAATCACGTCCATATAGCCTTCTACGAGCAGACATTCGTCCAGTTGACGGATGGCTTTTTTGGCCTGAAATGCGCCGTACAGGATTTTATTTTTGACATAAATCTCCGTCTCCGGGCTGTTGATATACTTCGGGACGGTCTTTTCAGACGACATAGTACGGCCAGCAAAGGCGGCCACTTTGCCGGATAGGTTGTGAATGGCAAACATAACCCGGGCGCGGAAAAAGTCGCGGGAACCGTCGTTACTGCACAAACCTACTTTTTTCAACAATTCCAGATTATGCCCGGCAGTTTTTGCTTTCCGTAGCAATAGATCGCGCTCATCGGGTGCATACCCAAGGCCAAAGGCCCGAATGGTTTCTTCGCGCAGGCCGCGTTTGCGGAAATAGGCGAGCGCAACGGATTTGCCCTCGTCGGTTTCAAACAGTTGTTTTTGAAAATGCTGAACTCCAAAATCGTTGACAATATACAGGGAATCAGCCAGTTGAGCTTCGGCCATTTGCTCCGGTGAGCGTTCGATCTCCTGAATTTCGATGTTGTATTTTCGGGCCAGCCACTTCAGTGCTTCAGGGTAAGTCAGGTTTTCGTGTTCCTTCAAAAATGTGATGGCGTCCCCCGCTTTTCCACAGCCAAAACACTTGAAAATATTGCGTGTCGGATTCACATTGAACGAGGGCGTGCGCTCCCCATGGAAGGGGCAAAGCCCGATCAAGTTGACCCCACGGCGCTTGAGCGTCACGAAATCTTCCACAACTTCCTCGATGCGGGTAGCATCCAGTATTTCTTGTACTTGTTTTGGAGGAATCATCTAGCAGCAAAAGTAAAAACATATCGCTCAGCGGGCAAAAAAAGAGGTCACCGTTTGCATTACCTCAACCCTTATAAAACGTCCATTTCCACATCTCCTTTAGCGTCACTTTTTTGCCGTACATCAAGATGCCCACCCTGTAAATCCGGCCCGCCAACCAAACAAAAAATACCGCCGAAGCGATTACCAAAGCAAGAGAAAGCACCACCTGCCACCAGGGCGGGTTGAAAGCCAATCGAAATGGCATAGCAATAGGGGAAAACAAGGGGAAAATGGACGCAAAAACCATCAAATTACTATCCGGGTTACGCCAACCAGCCATAGAAACAATGTAAAAAGCCAAAATAAGTGGAATAGTGGCAGGCAAAGTCAGTGCTTGGCCCTCCCCCGTATCGTCGCCCATTGCCGAACCGATTGCCGCGAACATGGAAGAATAGATGAAATAACCCCCCAGAAAATAGATGATGAAGGAGCCAATCAACAGCGGCCAATTTTGCTTACTCAATTCGGTCATGATGCGCATCCCAGTATCCTGCATCAATTCTGGATCCATTGTCGTTCCTCCAGCGCCCGCCATGGGCGGCTGCATTTGTGTAGCATCAATGCCCATCACAAGCGGAACGATGATTGAGACTGCTCCGCTCAATACCACCCAGGCTACCACTTGGGTCAGGCCAACGAGTCCGGCGCCGATAATCTTACCCATCATCAAATCAAAAGGCCGAACCGACGACATCATCACCTCGACGATCCGGTTCGTTTTTTCTTCCATCACAGAGCGCATCACCATTTGCCCGTACATGAGTACCATAAAAAACAAGAGGAAGGTCATGACGCCGCCTACGGCAAGCCCCACGCTGGCGGTGTATTTGCTCTGGTCGTCCTCTTGATCGCTATTAATGCCTTCCGGGTCGATGGATACTTCAGATTCCAGAAGTTTTAGTTTCGATGCGTCAAGGTGGAGAGAATCCATCTTGAAGGCTTTGATTTTTTCGGCAATTCGATCTTCCATTTGACTGCTCTTTTCAGGGGCGAGTTTGTCGTCAGAATAGTAGAAAATGGTGTGGTCTTTCTGTTGAAAATTACCCAAAGGTGGAATACGCAATACGCCAGCCAATTTCTTTTCGGTCACCTCTGTCTTCAGTTGTTCCAGGGTTTTGGTACCAGATGGAATAAATCGAATGCCTTTCCCATCGGGGAGTGGATTCACCATTTTGGCTTCATCAAATACAGCCACTTTGATCTCATCGCTCCCTTGATAACTGGATAAACCAATAATCACGAGCATATAGACCAGCAAACCCACAGGGGCCAGCAGTGTACCAATAATGAATGATTTTTTACGAACGCGGGTGATGTATTCGCGTTGTATGATTAGGGTAAGTTTGGACATAGCTGGTTAATTGTTTAGGTGGTTATTTGGTTAATTGTTTAGGTGGTTATTCGGTTATTTGTTTAGGTGGTTATTTGGTTATTCGAGCGGCCAAGCTTGGGCATTCGAATAACCAATTAACCAAATAACCACCTAAACAATTAAACAGATTCATTCGCCTGTTTCTGCCACCCTTTGAATAAAGATTTCGTTGAATGTTGGCAGAATCTCCTCAAAACGGGTAATTCTCACCCCTTTTTGCAAATATAATCGGAGCAGTTCATTGCTCTGGGCTTCGTCTTCAAGTTTGAAAGTGAGGGCGTTTTTTTCGGTCTTCACAACGGCAAATTGCTCGGGCAAATCAGTAGGCGCCTCGCCCATTGTTTCCACTCGAAAGAGGTTTTTCTTGTACTGACTTTTAATGTCCTGAACCTCGCCGTAAAGCACGTTTTTGCCTTTATTGATCAGCACGATATGGTCGCACATTTCCTCTACCTGCTCCATGCGGTGGGTGCTAAAAATGATGCTGGTGCCTGCTGCATTGAGCTCGCCGATTACGTCTTTGATCAAGCTGGTATTGATGGGGTCAAGTCCGGTAAATGGCTCGTCGAGGATAAGTAATTTGGGGTCATGCAACACGGTGGCAATGAACTGAATTTTCTGCTGCATGCCTTTCGAGAGGTCTTCCACCTTTTTATTCCACCAGTCATTGATATCGAATTTCTCGAACCACATGTCAATTTCCAGCTGGGCTTTGGCTTTGGTCAGCCCTTTGAGTTGAGCGAGGTAGAGGAGTTGCTCACCCACTTTCATCTTTTTGTACAGGCCGCGCTCTTCGGGCATGTAGCCAATTTGTTCGGCCGAGCGGGAGTGGAGTTTTTGACCATCCAGAAAGATAGTGCCGGAATCCGGCGCCGTGATAGTCGTAATCATGCGGATGAGCGAGGTTTTGCCTGCGCCATTGGGGCCCAGCATCCCGAAGACGCTGCCTTTTTGGACGTCAATGCTCACATTGTTTACGGCCCTGTAATCACCGTAAGATTTAACGACATTTTGAACGGAAAGAATCATGGAATCTGTTGATTTGGTGATCTGGTTATGTGGGGCTTTGTTTATTCGTGGCCGAAAGTCGCAAGGTACTCAGTCCTTCGTTTTCTTTTTTCGGCAAACAGCACTTTTGGCAAGTTTTGGATAGTAAAAATAGCGGATGAAAGGAATCAGAACGAGGGAGATGTTTTGGAATATGTGGTGGAGCGAGAGGTGGCGGAATAAAAAAAGCCGCCGCCAAGTTGATATGACTTGACGGCGGCTATATATGATCTTGGACTTAATCTTTCCTACGCATCAATCCGTGCATACTTAGCATTCGCCTCAATAAACGCTCTCCGCGGCGGCACCTCATCGCCCATCAGCATAGAGAACATTCGATCGGCCTCGCCAGCATCTTCAATAGTGGCAATTTTCAGGATGCGTCTGGCGGGATCCATGGTGGTCTCCCAAAGCTGCTCTGCGTTCATTTCACCGAGACCTTTATAGCGCTGTACTTTCACTGAATCGTCATCTTCCTTGCCACTTCCAAATTCTAATTGAGCCGCTTTGCGCTGGACGTCATTCCAAGCGTAACGCTGGTTTTTACCTTTTTTTACCAGGTATAGCGGCGGCTGCGCGATGTAGATGTGCCCTTTTTCGATCAGTTCGCGCATGTAGCGGAAAAAGAACGTGAGAATAAGTGTGGTAATGTGGGAGCCATCTATGTCGGCGTCGCACATGATGACCACCTTGTGGTAGCGGAGTTTTTCAGTATTGAGCACCCGGTGGCCTTCATCATTTTCGCTAATGCTCACCCCGAGGGCAGTGAATATGTTTTTGATCTCCTCGTTTTCGTAAATTTTGTGCTCCAGGGCTTTCTCAACATTCAGAATTTTACCCCGAAGTGGGAGAATCGCCTGTGTATGCCGGTCGCGACCTTGTTTGGCCGTACCACCTGCAGAGTCACCTTCTACGAGAAACACTTCACTTTCTTCAGGACTGCGGCTGGCACAGTCGGCTAGTTTGCCGGGTAGGCCGCTTCCAGTGAGTACGCCTTTGCGTTGCACCATTTCACGGGCTTTGCGTGCAGCATTTCGAGCCGTAGCAGCCAACACTACCTTTTCGATGATGCGTCGGGCAGGGTTGGGATTTTCTTCCAAAAACTGCTTTAGTGCGTCGCCAACGCAGCGGCTCACGATACCAAGCACTTCAGAGTTGCCAAGTTCGCCCTTGGTTTGGCCTTTGAACTGAGGTTCTGGCACTTTCACCGAAATGACGGCAGTGAGGCCCTCCATAAAGTCCTCGCCGGAGATGGCAAAAGTTACCTTTTTAAAATAGCCATTGTCATCCCCGTATTTTTTGAATTCTCGGGTAAGGGCACGGCGGAAACCATTGACGTGTGTACCGCCGTCTCTTGTGCTGATGTTGTTGACGAAGGCGACCACGTTTTCGGAGTACGAGGTGTTATAAATCATCGCTACCTCTACATCTACGCCTTCTTCGCGGGTACTGATATAGATGGGTTGGTCGATGAAGTTGGTTTTGGCTTCGTCGAGATATTGGACAAATTCCCGCAAGCCGCCCTCGGAGTGGAAGAGTTCGGTTTTGAAGCTGCCATCTTCGTTTTCCTCTCGCTCGTCTACCAGGGAGAGGCGAAGGCCTTTGTTTAGGTAGGAGAGTTCGCGCAAACGATGCGCCAGAATATCGAACTTATATTCAGCGGTTTCAAAAATTTCCGGGTCAGGCAGGAAGGTGATGGATGTGCCACGTTCTTTGGTGATACCAATTTCGCGAACACTGTATTTCGGCTTACCCTGGCTGTATTCCTGTTCAAAAACTTTCCCTTCACGACGCACTTCAGCGTGCAGCATGATGGAGAGTGCGTTCACGCAGGAAACACCTACGCCGTGCAAGCCACCGGAGACTTTATAGGAATCTTTATCGAATTTACCCCCGGCATGCAGCACGGTCATGACGACCTCGAGTGCTGATTTCTGCAATTTCTCGTGCATCCCGGTAGGAATACCTCGCCCGTCATCGGTGACTTTAATGGAGTTATCAGGCTGAATAACGACTTCGATGTGCGTACAGTGGCCAGCCAAATGCTCGTCAATCGAGTTGTCTACCACCTCCCACACCAAATGGTGGAGGCCTTTGATATCGGTACTTCCGATGTACATTCCGGGCCTTTTACGTACGGCTTCCAATCCTTCGAGAGCGGTGATGCTACTGGCGTCGTAATCGCTGGAGGCTGCTGGGTTTTGTTGTGGGTCGAGTACTGAGTCTTCTGTCATGCGTTCCGAGTCTTTTACTACTAATTTCTTTGAAAATGTGTGCAAAGGTACGGCGCGGATATCGCTAAAAGAAACCCAAAGGCGGGTTTTTTTCGGGCTTTTTTTGGAGAATTTTTTAATCTAAAAAATTGAAAATCAAATAATTAAATCAGATTACCGAGTTGAATGCCGTTCTGAGGTTTAGTTTCGGAAAGTTCATCCCAAATAACCCAAGCTCGCCAGCTGCGCCTCAATCTCCGTACCGGGCTCATGCCAAATGCCCTGAATGCCCACCTGATTGGCGGCTTCTACATTTTCGGGCAAATCATCAAAGAAAACCGTCTGCTCCGGCAGCAACTCAGCATCAGCCAACACATAATCAAACGATTCACGTGTGGGTTTGCGCAGGCGGATGAGGTGCGAAAAATATACGCCGTCAAAGTGCAACGATTCGTAGTCCACGAAACCGTGTTCTTTCAGCATGTAGTCGGCGATCCAGCGTTCATGGAGTTCATTAATATTGCTGAGCAAAAACACTTTATATTGTTGTCGCAAACGCAATAACAGCTCAAATCGGTGGCGTGGCATCCCAATAAAAATGGCATTCCAGGCACTCACTACTTGTTCTGAAGTAAGCGGCACTTCGGAAGCAAAGCATAGTTTTTCCACAAATTCCGGCGTACTAAGCCCGCCGGTTTCATACAGTTCGAAAACGCGCTCTTGGAGGAGTTTTTCCTTCGCAGACGCAAATTTTTCGCCCAACAGGTTTTTCATTTCTCGCTCAAAAGCACCCAAATTTAGGTCAAATAAGACATTTCCGAAGTCGAAGATAATGTTTTGGATCATAAATTAATGTGGTCAATGTGGCCAATTTGGTTCAAGAGACCCTCCTTCGCCAATGATACGGTGGATAAAGCGCAAATATCGCTGCATCGTTCCTAGTTTATACTTCATAGTTCATACTTGATTTACGACCTTCGCCCCCAGTATTTTAAAACAGCACCTGCAATGGCGAAAAAATTAATACAGCAATCCAAAAAATCCACCCAAAAAGAATCCGTAGGTATTTCTGATTCCGGCGAAAAATGGCTCCCCTGGGCTTTGGCGGCTTTGGCATTCATCGTATTTAGTACAGGATTAAGCAACCAGTTACTTGGCGTGGACGACCATACGGCCACTGTAGACAACCCTGCCGTCAGAGATTTTCAGATTTTTAATGGGTTTAATCTTGGTATGTATGCTCCAGTCACATGGATTGGCTATCAAATCGCCTACATCCTCGGAAAAGATAGTCCCAACTGGTATCATTTACTCTCTGCACTTGTACACGCCTTCAATGTGGTGCTCGTGTTCCGCCTCTTCCGCAGGCTTGACAGCAGTTTTACGGTCTCTGCTTTGCTAGCCTTGTTTTTTGCGATCCACCCTTTGCAGGTGGAGTCTGTATCCTGGATTGCGGGTTTTAGTACGCCCTTGTTTTCCATGTTTTATCTGCTTGCTTGTTCGTGGTATTTGCAATATGCAGAAAAAGGGGAGTCGCGCTTTTACAACTATGCCCTCTTGGGATTTGTATTGGCCTGCCTTTCAAAAAGTGCTGCCGTAACTTTGCCGCTGACCTTAGTGTTGATGGATTGGTGGCTCAAAAGACCCTTGAATGATCGCCAGCGGTTGTTGCGATATGCGCCATTCTTTTTGATTGCGCTAGTTTTTGGTTTGCTCACAGTGTACTCCCGGAATGCCTCTGGCATGAATATGTCCGATGGCACCCAGCTCAATGTGCTGGAACGAATCCTGGTGCTGTGTTATACGCCGGTTTTTTATTGGGCCAAAATCCTTATTCCAACCAAACTCAATATTTATTACTCGTTTGATAGCATCAAAACAGATTTCATTTGGGCTTATTATGCTGCAACTGCGGTTTTAGCATTGGTGCTGTGGGGGGCATGGAAGTTGCGTTCAAAGGCAAGGTTTGTGTTGTTTGGAGTGTTGTTTTTCCTGGCTCAAATCAGTGTGATGCTCCCATTTCGGGCCATGGGCACTTTCGAATTATGTGCCGACCACTACAACTATCTGGCTTCAATAGGCATCTTTTTCATCTTGATCTCCGGATTCCAAGCCTTGGCAAAAACACGGCCTTCTTTGTTCGGCGCCCTGACCTGGATAGCAGGAATCTGGACTATCGCATTACTCGTACTCACTATTTTGCAAATTCGAGTTTGGAAAGACACTATTACCGTTGTTAACCAAGCAATAGATAACGGTTTTCACCAAAACGGACGCTTGTATGAAGCGCGTGGAACGGCTTATGCGACCGAAAAACGCGACGTGACGAATGCCCTCAAAGACTATTCCCAGGCCATCAGAATAAATCCTACGCTTTGGGATTCTTATAAATTCAGGGGCAATCTTTTTGGCTTGCAAAAGATGTACGATAGATCCATCGAGGATCTATCAGTTTATATCGACCACTATCCCCAAGGGGTTCGGGAACTGTATAACCGGGCGTTATCCTACGCTAACCTGGGGCGCAATCAAGAGGCTATCGCTGACCTTAACCGAGCCATCGAAATCGATCCTGTATTTGCACGAGCATATCGAGCCCGCGGCAATTGCTATCTCAATATCGGAGAAACCGAAAAAGGGAATGCTGATTTAGCGAAGTACGACAGCTTGGAAAAGTAGGTCGATTGCGCGTATTGGTACGAAATGTCGGGGGTGAATTTTCAGCCGTACACTTTTTTATTTTGAAAATTTGCGCGTTCAAATTGCTTGTCATTTAGAGCGTAGTGAAGAAGCTGAGGCCGAAGGCCGAAGCTTTTTCTTATAATTTTTAGGACTTCGGCCTCTGATTCTTCACTACGCTCAGAATGACAAGTCGCAAAAAAGAAGTGTACGGCTGGAAAGGGGGCGAAATAAATTTCGCGCTACAATACCGAATGCTCCACAAACGGCAACTGGTCTGGAAAATCTGTAGTGTAATGCAACCCTCGGCTTTCGCGGCGGTGCGAGGCCGAGCGGGTGATGAGATACGCTACGGTAATTAGATTTCGGAGTTCCATTAATTGTGGGCTGATGGTGGTGGTTTTGTACAATTCCTCGGTCTCTTGATACAACAAAAAGAGGCGGTCGAGCGCGCGTTTTGAACGAACATTGGAGCGTACAATACCGACATAGTACGACATGATTTCCCGCAATTCCTTCAATCCCTGTGTGATAAGCACCATTTCCTGCGGATCTGTTGTACCCTCGGCGCTCCAGTCTGGCACACCGTCCTGAAATCCCCAGCCCTCTAATTTGCCAACCAGATCATGGGCGACTCGATGGGCAAACACCATTCCTTCCAAAAGCGAATTGGAGGCGAGGCGGTTGGCTCCATGAAGGCCCGTGCTGCTGCACTCTCCTGCTGCATAAAGCCTTTGAATACTGGTTCGCCCGTACGCATCCACCATCACTCCTCCACAAGTATAGTGGCAGGCAGGCACGATCGGAATCATGTCTTTCATGGGGTCTATGCCGATGCTTTTGCATTTTTCATAGATTGTGGGAAAATGCGCCAAAAAGCCTTCTTTGTCTAAATGGCGGCAGTCCAGGTACATACAATCCGTACCTCTTTTTTTCATTTCAGAGTCAATGGCGCGTGCTACAATATCTCGTGGTGCAAGGGAAAGCCGTGGATCATAATGCTGCATAAACTCCGCTCCTTCTGCGGTTTTTAAAATCCCGCCGAAGCCTCGTACGGCTTCCGAAACCAAGAAGGAGGGATTTTCACCTGCAGGATTGTAAAGCGAAGTAGGGTGAAATTGCATAAACTCCATGTTCTCCACCCGACTCTTGGCCCGATATGCCATTGCCACGCCGTCGCCAGTGGCAATAACGGGGTTTGTTGTAGATTTATAAACCTGTCCGGCACCCCCTGTGCAAAGTACTGTAACGCTGGCGAGTAGCGTTTCAATTTCGCCATTTTGCTTATTGAGGGCATAGCAACCATAACACTCAATGCCAGGCGTAACCCGGATTACCATGCGCCCTAAATGGTGCTGTGTAATGAGATCTAGTGCGAAGAAATGTTCCAATATTTGAATATTGGGATATTTTTTGGCCTCCTCCATGAGGGTTCGCTGCATTTCCCAGCCGGTGAGGTCTTTGTAATGCAGGATACGATGTTCTGAGTGACCACCTTCACGGGCGAGATCATAGGCCTTAGCGTCTTTCTCTTTGTCAAAATGGGCCCCCCAGCCGATTATTTCGCGCACCCGTTCAGGGCCTTCTTCCACTACAATGCGTACAATATCTTCTTTGCAGAGGCCATCGCCAGCATCCAGGGTATCTGCGATGTGTTTTTCAAAATTGTCTTTTTCCAGATTCCATACTGCAGCCACGCCCCCTTGGGCATAGCGCGTATTGCTCTCGCCTTCGGTAGTCTTGGTGAGTACAAGGATCTTTCGATCTGGGAAAAGTTTGGAGGCTTTAATGGCAAACGTTAGCCCGGCAATACCAGAGCCAAGCACAAGGATATCTGTTTTGATGCGCGTCATGGCGCAAAGATACGTTATTGACGAACTATCGATAGGCTACTGCAATTACACCACTGCCTTTTACAAATTTGGCTTGGTTCTGCTGCGTGGAGTCAAATAATAGGCAGGCAAAGTCTATGTTCATTTTCCAGGTCTTTTCTCCGTTTTCATTGTTTTCCCAAGATCCTGATTTGGAGACGTTGAAATGAAGGGAGTCTTGATTTGGAGGCGGAAAAAAAATGTCGGAGCGAAATACCGTCCCATCAGACCGCACCCACCGAATGGCCACCGTTTTGGGTTGGAGATCAGGACTATAAAGCTGGAAATATGGCCAGGTTCCTTCATTGAAAAGGGTGTCTGGTCTCACAAAATCTTCAAGCCATTCATTCCAAAATTCAAATCGAAGACTACCTGGACAATCTCCCTCTGGGCATTTTGAATCTGCAAAAGTCCCGGATAATACCAGGAAACCGCCAAATCTTTGACTCACCTCGGTGAAGAGGTAGATTCCATCCTCTCCGGCTGTCGTAGAGGCAGGGCCTTCAGGCATCGAATCGATTTTTACCATAAATACCGGGGTTTCGACTATCGGATCGGGAAAATCTGACTTCGTGCAAGCCGACCATATCAGGGCAGCCAGCACTATGGAAAGGAGTATTTTGTGCATAATTTTTAGTATTGGTGGTTTGGAACGGTTGAATTTTAAAACAAACGAACCCTAAGCCCTAATTCCACATTGCCGAACCCTTTGTTATTGACACGTTCAATGTCCGGCTTGAAAACTGGTGTAAACCGATACTGCACCCGCGAAGTCAGTGAAAGTCGATTATTTAAACGATAGGCTACCCCTGCAAAGGCAGCAAAATTAACTTGATTGTAAGGTTGAGTATTGCCCTTGACAAACTTTTTAGTGGTGGTTTTTGCAGGTTCCAGGGAAGAAATTACGGTGTATTTCGTTTGATTCTGTACCGTTAAGAGTTTCCCAACGGCAACACCACTTTCAAGACCCCAGCGATCCTTTTGCCAGCGCACGGAAATCGGTATTTCAAGATAGTGCAACCCACGCGTTTCGCGTTGCCATAGCTCGCTTTTGTAGCCGAATGAATAGCGCAGTCGTTCCGCCGAAACGGAATTCAATGAATCTTCGCCTGCATCATATCCTGGCAGAAAACGCCATTGTGCACCAACCATGAGCGACCAGTTTTTATTCAAACGATAATCCCCAAAAGCTCCGATAGCCCAGCCTGCCCACTTATCTGCTTGGTCTGGCTTTTGATACGCCGCTCCGACCACCGATAATCCGAAAGAAAACCTTTTGCCCGTCACAGGATCTGGGGTATTTGTAATCGGTTCTTTAATCGGCACAGACACCTTTTTGGGCACTACAACGCGCGCCGGAATAGGAAATGGGATTAATGGGGTGGGTAAGTTAATGATTGGTTTACCCGCCGTAGTCTTGGTTAAGGAAGCTAGGATTGGCAGATTACTGGTTGTCAGATTTTTTGCTTGCAGATCTTCAGCCTCTCCTGGGTTCCCCTTCAGGTTTTGGAGGGTTTGATTTTGTTGCGAAGGAACCGCATCTAAAGGCTGAGATGTTGCTTCACCAGTTGTTGCAGTGCTTTCCGACAAATTGACGGTTTTTATGGCGTTTTCAGGGACTCTTTTTTGTGGTAGACTTTTCCGTGATTTATAATTATTTCGTGTTTTTGAAGCTGAACCTTGACTTTTTGGGCCGGAACTAAAGTTTTTATCGGGTACCTTTCCGCGGGTTCCAAGGCTTGCCTGGCCTGTTTTTACGCTACTGGCTTGGGCTTCGGAAATCGATACTTCAGGCTCTTTTTTGTCGCTTGATATTTGCCCGCCGGCTTTTCCTGATTCAGCTTTTGTTTCTGGTTCGCCCGCTGATGGTGTTCCTGCTGAGGTTATTTGCTTTTCTGTTTTTTTAGTGAAAGTAGTCGAGTGTCCAGTCCCGGTTTTGTTTTGAGACCATAAACCTGATTGGCCAAGCAAAAACCAGGTAAATAGCGCAATAGCCACCGCCAGCCCAATAAAAAACCACAGCCACCTGCGACGGCGATCTTCTTCGCGCTCAAGCAAAGCCTGGGCCTGTTCCCAGTATTCCTCCTGGAACTCGAAACGCTCCCCCGGATCGTCGGAGTCAAATTTTTGTCGCATTAGATCGTCTATGTTTTCCATATTCTTTTTGCCATTTTGATCTGTCAATTTACCCACTAACCATTTCCGTTTTAATCCAAGATTGTAGTTGTGCCCGGGCGGTACTTACGTGCCATTTCGACGTGCCTTCGCTCATGCCAAGCAGGTCACTAATTTCATTATGACTGAATCCATCAATTGCAAATAGATTGAACACCTTTTGGGTCATCGGAGGTAGCCGCTGTAACAAAGCTTCCAGGTGTTGTACGTCGAGGCGCTGATCAGCTTCGTTCCAATCTACGGGCTCACTGGGGTAAGCCCGCTCGATATCTTCGGTGAACACCGTCAGTTCGCGCCATTTCTTCTCCCGGCGATATTCGTCTATGACCGTATTGATCATAATCCGTCGAATCCAGGCATTAAAGGGCACCTCATCGCGCTTATATCGATCCAGATTTTGGATGATTTTTAAAAACCCATTATTCACTGCCGCCACTGCCTCCTGCTTGTCGCGCCGGTAGCGCATACAAACCGACATAAGCACCGGAAAGCACGAGCGGTACAGCGCGTACTGTGCTTTTCGGTCGCCTTTTTGAGCTGCCTGAAGGAGTTGAGGGTCGAGGTTCAAGGTTGTTTTACAATTTAAGTTGTAAGCTCAATGGTTGTTTTAAAAGATCCGCCGAAAGTCTCTTTTGGCTCTCAGCGGAAGGTACGAGTGTTTATTTGTTTGTGTCTATTTGGTTACACGTAAGGTTAGGCGGGGAGGTTGGGTGAGGCGAATGTTTTTTTTAAAAAATTAGAAAGCATAAAAAAACATGAGCCACCCTGATGTAGAGTGGCTCATGCAATTCATAAAAACCAAGCAGAAGCGGATTATCGTCCGGCCTTCATCAAAAGCTTGGAAGAAGTGCCGCCTGCGCTAATCAAACGCACCAACAACATTCCGTCTGGGAAATCCGTCAGCTCAAGTGCTACCTGGCTTGTGCCCGAAGCCACATGCTGTTGGCGGAGCAAACGACCAGCAGGATCGTATACTTCAACTTGTAGATCGCCTTCAACGGCTTCGTTCAACACCACCGTAGCCAGTTGGCTGGCTGGATTAGGTTGAATACGCCAGTCAGCCTGGCTCAAAGGTTCGCCTACGGATACAACTTGTACCAACTTGCATTCCGATTTTCCGGTACAGCCAAATGCATTGGTAATTTGTACCGCATATTGACCCGTAACTGTTGGGGTAAAGCTGCTGCTATCTGCCCCGGGGATTGGCTGGTTTGTGGCGCAGTCAATCCATTGATATTGCACATTGGTCGCTTGTGCTGTCAGGGTGCCTCCTTGCAGGGTAACGTTGATATTTACGATATTCTCAGTTAGCACGAGCATAATGGTGGAGTCACAACCATTGCTATTGCTGTACACCACCGTGTAAACCCCTGGATCTGTGAGCACCTGGCCTTGGAAAGCATAAGATTCCCCTGCACAAATCTCGGCGTTAATGACTACTTCACTGGATTGCAAAACGCTGAGTTGAAGTACAACTATGGAATCGCAACCTGTGGCTGAAGCAAGTTCTGCGGTGTAAGTACCGCTAGCGGTGAGTGTTTCGCCTCCAAAAACATAAGATTCACCAGAACAGATCGTCGCCAATAGATTGGTAACGGGGATGAGCTCGAAAATGGTGAGGAAGAGGGTTTCAATCGAGTCACAGCCATTCGCAGCTGCAGCAGGGAAATTGAACGTGTAAGTCCCGCTTTGCGTAAATGTTTGGCCCTGGTATACGAAAGGCGCGCCTTCGCACACGACTGCAGCCGTACCACTTTGGGCCAGCGTAAGCACCGTCAGTTGGAGGGTTACAAGAGAATCACAGCCATTGACGGCTGCAAACGTGGCGGAGTAAGAACCCGTTTGGGTTAACGCATTTCCATCAAAAGAATACAGATCACCAGCGCAAATGGTTGCACTAAACGAGCTGGATGAAATGGGTAGTACGGTCAATTGTAGCATCACAGTGCTATCACACCCATTTGTACTGGTCAAAACAGCGGTGTAATTGCCAGACTGCCCCAGGCTCAAACCATCGAACAAATAAGGTTGGTTGGCACAAGTGGTAATGCTCAATGAAGTTGTTTGCACAGACAATACGCTAAGATTAAGTATAGCAGTAGAATCGCAACCATTCACACCCGAAAGTATAAACGAGTATGTGCCCGCATCCGCCAACAAATCGCCATTGAATAAATAGGTTTCTCCCGCACAAATGGTCGCATCTGTGACGCTTTGGCTAAGGGGAAGTATCGTCAAGGTTAGCGTTACCAGCGAATCGCAACCACCTACCGCGCTGAGGGTGTCTATATAAACCCCATCTTCATTGAGGATCTGGCCGTTAAACACGTATTCCTCGCCCAAACAAATGGATGCTTCTAGGTTGGTCACGAACTCCATCACAAAAGTTAATTGAAGGGTAGTGGTACTATCGCAACCGTTCACACCTGTTGCCACTGAGGTGTAAGTACCCGAATCGGTCAGTACTTGACCATCAAATGTATAAGACAATCCGGAGCAAAGCGTCACGGAAAGACTCGCGTTTGACAATGGCAGTACCGATAAGGTAAGGGTCACAATAGAGTCGCAACCGTTGGCTGCGTCAAATAAGAACGCATAAACCCCATCTTGTGTGATCAACTCGCCATTGTAATCGTAAACACCACCCGCACAAATCGATGCAGAAAGCGCAGTTTCAGACACTGGAAGCACCGTAATCTGAATAACTACCGTTGAATCGCAACCGTTTTCACCAGCAAAAATAAATTCGTAGCTGCCCGCGTCGCTGAGGCTTACTCCAAAGTAATCATAGCCTTCGCCAGCACAAATAATGGCAGCGATATTGGTAGTTTGTGTAGGCAATACGTTCAGCACCAGCGTCACCGTACTATCGCAACCATTTACACCCGTTAAAACAGCGATGTAAGTGCCCGAATCGGTCAACAAGGAATCATTAAACGAATAGTTTGTGCCATCGCAAATACTGACTTCAAGGCTGGAACTCTGCGTTGGCAAAACGGCTAAATTAAGCGTTACTGTGCTATCGCAACCGTTTGTTCCGGCTACAGTAGCTGTGTAAGTGCCTGCATCTGCAAGCACCGCTCCATCAAATTCGTAAGATTCGCCTGCACAGATGGAGATATTCAACGTAGATTCAAGT
>JBBQLD010000015.1:0-22418 GCA_038327555.1 Chitinophagales bacterium | reverse complement strand
TCTGTTTTCTGCCGCAGACTTTCCAAATCTTGTTGCGAAGTCTGCTCGTTTGCTCGTGTCACATAGAGTGTGAGGTCTTGAGTCAAATGGTTGAATAACAGGAGGTTGTCGAATAAAAATAGGTGAAAATCTGGCTCCGGGCAGGTTTTTGAGCATTCCAGATCCTCGAATTGGAATACGAACTGATAGGCTAGTGCCCCATAAAAGCCCATGAAATTTTTGTCGGTAGTTTTGAATTCAGCGAGCAGGCTTCGTAGCGGCTGTACGATATTTTGGCGTTCGAGGCGATCTTCTTCTGCGCCATGGAAAGGTGTTTTTGGGATGCGTAACAAAAGCCTTCCCTCGCGTTCACTTTCGACAAAGGAACTAAACGCCGTTTGTACAAACGTATAAAAAACGACCCCGCGAGGGTCAAGCAAACGAATGTCGAGATGCTCATCCTTGCCAATTAACTCCAGCGTCGGCTCAAAACCAATGACCGAAAGGCGACTGGATTTGTCGGTCGCAGAAGCCGATTCGAACAGGCAGGTCGGGCCATTTCCCTTCAAATGGCGATAGATGGGCAAGGCATCAGCGTATGGGAGGCGGGCGGTGGAAGTGTGCATGATGGAGTTGGTAAATTGGTGTATTGGTTAGTATTTTAATGTGAGTTTTCATTTAATACTAGCCGCATCGTCCCGAGTTAATTAGGAGCTACACAGCTAATCTGGACTAGTTGATTTTAGAAATCAATCCTTAATACTACTTTGTCACTTTTGAAATTCATCAAATTTTTTGCCCGCGAATTGTCATGTCGCAGCGAAGCGTAGACAACTACACAATCCAAGCCTTATTTAGAATCCCTTTGCTAAAAAGATTTCGGTAAACTTGGGTTGTGTAGATTTCTACGCTTCGCTGCGACATGACAATTCAAGTTTATAGTGACAAAGTAGTATTACAGTGCGACAATAAAATAAGTAACACTGTATCGGTACGATGATGCAAAGGTTTAAAAAAAATCCGACAACGCAAGGGTGGGTCGGATTTTTTTTGAAGAAGCTTTTTTACCAGGTCTCCGTTTTGAAATAAATATCGCGCCTGCCACTAATGCAGCCCATGTATTTCATTTCGAGGTCTTGGTCACCGTCATCGTTATCTACTTTTGTGCCTATTTAGGTAACCCAAATCTTTGAAACGCGGTATTTTCACCCCCAAAAACACCATGATTAAAAGCCGATTGCTCCCTTTGCTGGCCTTTTTACCAGCTTTTATTTCTGCTCAAACGACAGAAATAATCCTTTACAAAGGCTTGATTATCAGTGAATCCGGCAAAGTTGCAACAGGGAATTATACCCTCCTCCCAGATTCAGAAAAAGAGCCCTGCATCACAATTTCCGGTGAAAACCTGGTCATTGATTTCCAAAACGCAGAAATGCGCGGCGCATCCGAAGCGATCAAACCTAATCTGTTTTCTGGCACAGCCATCGTGATAAAAGGCAAAAATATTACCCTGAAAAACGCCCGCGCCAGGGGCTACAAAATTGCCGTTTATGCCGAAGGGGTAGAAAATCTGATCCTCGATAACTGCGATTTCTCATACAACTATCGCCCCCGTCTGCGCTCCATCCGCGAACGAGAAGATTTCTCCGATTGGCTCAGTTACCATCACAATGAACAGGACGAATGGCTTCGTTATGGCGCGGGGATTTACCTGAAAAACTGCTTGAGGCCCACAGTAAAAGACTGCAAAATCACAGGTTGCCAAAATGCCCTGCTCCTGACAGGCTGCAACGATGGCCTGGTGTACAACAACTTTTTTACTTTCAATTCCGGTCTGGGCATCGGGTTGTACCGAAGCCGTCGTAGCAAATTGATGCACAATCGTTTGGACTGGAATGTTCGGGGGTATTCTCACGGATTTTATGCGCGTGGACAAGATTCGGCGGGTATACTCCTGTATGAGCAAAGCAGCGAAAATACCATTGCATACAACTCGGTAACACACTGTGGAGACGGGCTTTTTCTCTGGGCAGGCCAGACTACGATGGATACTGGCGAGGGCGGCTGCAATGACAACCTTATCTTCGGCAACGATTTTAGTTATGCGCCCACCAACGGCATTGAAGTCACGTTTTCACGCAACAGAATCCAGGGAAATATTATCAAAGAATGCACCTATGGCATTTGGGGAGGCTATAGTTTTGAGAGCGTGATTATGGGCAACTATCTGGCCGAATGCGAGACAGGGATCGCCATCGAACACGGCCAAAACGACACCATCCAGCGCAATCTTTTTCAAGACGACAGCACAGGAATCAAGCTCTGGGCCCGTGAAACGCAGCCTGCCGATTGGGGCTATGCCCAAAAACGAGATACCCGTAGTCGAGATGCCCTTATTGACCGAAATATTTTTTTGAATACCCGTAAACCCTTGAAAATCAGTAATTCCCAAAATATATCCATCAATGGCGAAAATCTGTTTTTTGACTTTTTAACCCTGCTGGAAACCCCAAAACCGAATGAAAATCTCAAATTCATTCGAAACGATATTTACGGTACCGAAGCTGAAAGTGCCGCAGTATGGGCTAAGCCCGAACTCATATCCTCCAAGAATATCAATTTCTCACACCCCGGCAAAGACCCTGAAAATCCCTACGCTGCCCTAGAAATTCCATTTAACCAACTTAAAGAGCCAGATAGCCTGCCCGATGGGATGGTGGCTGCCTTGCCCCGAGGCTTTCCGCATGGCCGTCGGTTTATTCTGGTGGACGAATGGGGGCCCTTTGATTTCCGCCGACCAATCGCCACGCTAGATACTGCAGCAGGCAAATTTTACGCGCTTGTGCTGATCGGGCCTTCCGGCGATTGGAAGATTTCCAGGATGGAAGGCGTGAAAAATGTCAGTGCAAAAAAAGGAACAGTTCCGGCTACCCTCACCGTAGAGCGCGATCCAAAAAGCGATGCAGTTTTTATTGAATTTGAATACACAAGCCCTCAGGTCATCAAGACTGTTTTTGGAGAAAATATCCCGACAGGGAAGGTTTATAAGTTTGATTTTCAACGCTTTGAGAAGGAGTTGGAGTGGCAGGTGAAATGCTTCAACTATGACAGTATCGTCACACCAGAAACTTTTACGGCCAAATCTCCCATAGCCGAAATGGTAAAGAAAAATCTCGCGTTTGCCTGGTGGGGCAGTCCAGCGGAGGGTATCCATGAAGACAAATTTGCCACCCTTTCTACCACGAGTTTTAGCACTGCCCCAGGCGAATACGTGATCGAGTTGACTTCTGACGACGGCGTTCGACTTTATCTCGACGACAAACTTTTGATTGACCATTGGGACAGTCATGAACCCGAAACGGATGAAATTACCGTCAAACTTGGTGGCCAACACAGCATTCGTATTGAACATTTCGATGCTGCTGGTTTTGCAACGCTGGATTTTAGAATGCATGTTAAACATTAGAGCCGGTGGAGATTTTGCTGACCATGGCACAAGGAGTTTTTCATGTAATTTAACCTCAGGTATCGCCTTACTTTTGAGCTCAAATTTTTATTTACTTCATGAAAAAACTGTTTCTCGTTTTTCTGCTTAATTGCCTCCTAATCAACCTTTTTGCTCAAAGCCCCACAAGGCCTTGGCGCAGCAAAATTGCCCCCGAAATCCGAGCAGCTCTGGATCGCGGTGAATCCGCTGATGTACTGCTGGTTTTTAAAGAAAAAGCCGATTTACATGGGGCGAAAACTTTGAAAACCAAGGCTGAAAAGGCGCGTTTCGTTTTTGCAACCTTGCAGGAAACAGCCGAGCGCACACAGCAAAATGCACTGAAAATTTTGAACGAAAACGGGACGTCGGTCAACACGCTTTTTTTAGTGAACGCACTGGCTGTCGAAAAAGCTGATGCGGCACTGCTCCGAAAATTGTCCGAACTTCCTGAAATAGAAGCCATTTCTGCTGACCCATGGGTCGAATTTAGCGGACCTGTAGAGATACCCCAGACTACAGGTGCCAGCTCAGATCGAAACGGCGTCGAATGGGGCGTTGCCAAAATCCAGGCGCCCGAGGTCTGGGCCATGGGCTACACCGGGCAGGGAATCACCGTTGGCGGAGCAGATACGGGTTATGACTGGACGCACCCTGCTATTCAAAGTAAATACCGGGGCTGGACGGGCGATGCGGCTACAAGCCAGCACAATTACAATTGGCACGATGCCATTCATGACTTTAGCCCGCTCAATAATGATACCCTCGGAAATCCCGGCACAAATCCCTGCGGCTTAAATGTGACCCAACCTTGCGACGACGGGAGTCACGGCACCCACACCATGGGTACGATGACCGGCGGCGACGGCGATAACCTGATCGGTGTAGCACCCGATGCCAAATGGGTGGGTTGTCGAAATATGGAGCGCGGCTGGGGCAAACCCTCCAGCTACATTGAATGCTTCCAGTGGTTTCTTGCGCCAACGGATTTGGGGGGACTAAATCCCGATCCTGCAAAGGCCCCACACGTTGTCAACAACTCCTGGTACTGCGCTGTTGAAGAAGGCTGCACGGATTTGACGGTCAATGCATTACTAAACGACGCAGTGAGCAACCTCAAAAGTTCTGGCGTGGTCGTGGTTGTGAGTAATGGCAATTCTGGTCCTGGGTGCTCAAGTGCAAATACTCCACCGCCCTATTTTGAGGAAAGTTTTAGTATCGGAGCCACCCGATCAGATAATTCCATTTCCAGCTTCAGTAGCCGTGGTCCGGTAACCATTGACGGCAGCAACCGTATGAAACCGAACGTTAGCGCCCCAGGCGAAGATGTGCGTTCCAGTACTTCAGGAGGAAATTACGCGAATTATAGCGGTACCAGTATGGCCGGGCCGCACGTGGTAGGCCTGGTGGCACTCCTGCTTTCGGCCAATCCGGCTTTAGCAGGCCATGTGGATGATATTGAGGATATTGTGGAGCAAACGGCTATCTATTACGCCGATACTTTGGACTGTGGAGCAAGTATCGGAACTGCTCGGCCCAATCACGCCTTCGGCTGGGGCAGAGTGGATGCTTTAGGTGCTGTGCAGGCGGCTTTGCAGTGGATGCCACCCGTTGGTACAGACTCGCCAACGGCTATTTTGGCAACCGTGTCGCCTAACCCAATGCTGGATGTAGCGATTTTTACGTTTGAAAACCTTGTTGGGGAAACCTTTCTGGAGATTTTCAATGTAGAGGGCAAAAGAGTTTTTGCCCAAAAATGGCAGGGAGTGAGCCACGAAAAAAAACGTATTTCATTTGAAAATCAAGCTACTGGAGTGTATTTTTGGAAAATAAAAAGCGGGAATGGGGTAGCAACTGGAAAGCTGGTAAGGGAGTAGTATTTATTAGACTTGTTGCGGTGGAGGGCTTTGAGTGGGGAAATTTGTCATTTTTTCGAATGTCTAGGCAAATTTGGCAGTCGAAATCGGTCATATTCGGCGAAAAATTTAACGAGGGCATTCGGAAAAAGGACTTTTTACCCGCCAAAGCCATCCACCGCAACAAGTCTATTAGTCTACCTCGTTTGCAAAAAGTCCAAAAACCGCTTAGCCTGAGGGCTTTTTTCGGCTACTTTTTGTGGACTGGTTTTGCTTAAAAGCTCGAAAGAGACTTTGCCTTTTGCATACTGATCACTGGTTGCTTTGGCTAAAGTCTCAAGAATGGTTAACTTCGGAACAGCCTCCATATTCGGCCAAGCCAGTATCTTATGTGGCTTAAAGTTTTTGCCAAAATGTTCCTTTAGGGCATCAGAGTCAGCCAAAAACCAAGTTTCCATCAGTTGTACCATGAGATAGGCATGGCGGTCGTCGGCTTTGGCGGGTTTAGCCCAGCCATCTCGGGTTTTAAGGTGATGCCATGCGGTATGTCCATCTGCAATTGCATCTTCACCATCTACCAAAAGCAGGGGAAGTTCGTCTGTTTTTGCATTTTGGATGGCAGTGCAAAACAAATCGTAGGTGTTCTTTCGACCCTTGCCACGTACCGGACGAGGCATTTTGCCTATTAGTCCTGCAGCTTGAAAGAATTTTGTCCAAGCCCTTTGGAAGCAGATTTCAAGGGCTTTGTTATCACCGCCGCCTTCAATATAGATTTTAATGCTTACCATCGCTTACCTCCTATTTCGCCTCGCATCCAGAGTTGCCCCAGACCATAATCGCTAAGCCAGTGGGATAGAGATTCTCGGTCAAGTCGTTTGATTTGGGTTTGGCCTTCGTGTTTTTCGCACACTAAAACCGATTCCGGTTGTTCGGAAAGGGCATCAATTAGTACGTCAGAGTGCGTGGTGACGATGAGTTGAGTACGCTTTGAGGCATCCACCAATAAATCTGCAATCTTTGGCAAGACATCAGGATGAAGCCCTAATTCAGGTTCCTCAATACAAATAAGTGGTGGTGGTGTAGGGTCAAGCAAGATGGCCAACAGGCACAGATAGCGGAGCGTTCCATCGGAGAGCCTTGTAGCTGGGATAGAAAAATCGCCTTCGGTGAAAAAAACTTGTACTGTACCACCTTCGGTGATTACTTCAAAATCAGTGATTCCTTCATACAATTCTTGCAATGCGGTAACCAAAGACCGCTTAATCAATGGGTCTTTTCTAAGGCGAGAGAGTACCATGCCTAAATTAGAGAAGTCTGATTCTAAGCGGTCGTTTCGTTGGTCGGCGCGTTGCGGAGTGCGAAAAACGGTATTTCTGCCGAATGACCATTCGCGGTAGAGGCGGATGCTCTGATAAACTCTTGACAATTCACTAACTGAAGCACTATTGGAGAGATTTGACAAAATTGACAATCCTTTTAAACTAAGAGTTTTCTCGTGATATATGGTATCTGGATAAAAAATAGAACCAATGTCCCTCAAAAATAAAGGCTTGACATTTCCTTCTTCTTGTTCATTTATTTCTTCTTTATAGATCATACTAGATTTCACAACACTAATTGAATGATGAAAAATAGATTCCCAAAATGGTCCAAAATTTACTGAATGAATTTCAAGTTGGAAGACTCGAGTTGAATTAATTTTAGAAACCCATTCATCCATCCCTCCGCCCTGGCTAATTAATTCTCTCAAATTATTTCTATCCTCCTCCCCTCTGGGCAAGGACTTCAACACCTCAAAAATTTCCAAAAAATTTGACTTCCCCGACCCATTCGGCCCAATCAGCACATTGAGGTCATTCAATTCTAAATCCAATCCCTCAGGGCCAAAAGAGAGCAAATTAGAAGCTTTGATGTGTCGTATCAATCGCATACTGTAAAAAATTTATCTGCAAATGTAAAAAGCTGGGCGAAGCAAGTTGCTTCACCCAGCTAAATAGTTCGGCAGCGTTCTAAGTTTGGCAATTCGCTTTTCAATAAGCCTTAGCAAAAAGCACCCGTCGCTCGCTAGGTTTCCCGCTGCGGATGCACTGACCCGCTTCATCCGGCCAGCCCAATGGAATGCACCGAATAGTTGCCTTGGTTTGGGCTTTGATGTCTTCTTCTGTTTCGGTGCTGCCGTCCCAGTGTGCATAAGCGAAGCCACCTTTATTTTCTACCACATCGATCAATTCTTCCCAGGTATCCACCTTCGTGATATGCTCATCGCGATAGGCTTTAGCCCGGTTGAAGAGGTTGCTTTGGATCTCGTCGAGCAAGTTGGCTACGTGATCGGCGATGGTATCGAGCGGAACGCTGGATTTTTCCTTGGTGTCTCGGCGGGCTACTTCTATCACCCCGGCGGCAATGTCACGCTGACCCAATCCGAGGCGAACCGGAATCCCGATCATTTCATATTCAGCGAATTTGAAGCCGGGACGGTTCTGATCGTCATTGTCAATTTTGACCCGAATACCTTTTGCTTTCAGCTCGGCAGCAATTTTTTCAGCTACCACGGTTAGTTCCTCCGAAGGCTTCGGAATAGGAATGATGACCACCTGGGTCGGTGCGAGTTTCGGAGGAATGATCAGTCCGTCGTCGTCAGAGTGCGTCATAATAAGACCGCCAATTAGCCTTGTAGAAACACCCCAGGAGGTAGCCCAAACGTACTCTTGCTGGTTTTCTTTGTTCAAAAACTGGACATTGAACGCCTTAGCAAAATTCTGTCCCAAAAAGTGCGAAGTGCCGGCCTGCAATGCTTTTCCATCCTGCATCAAAGCTTCAATGGTATAGGTATCATCGGCGCCTGCGAAACGTTCGTTGGCCGATTTTACGCCTTTGATGACGGGCATGGCCATCCACTCCTCGGCAAATTTGGCATAGACATCCAGGATCAAAAGGGTCTCCCTCACCGCCTCTTCTGCGGATACGTGTGCAGTGTGTCCTTCCTGCCAGAGGAATTCTGCCGTGCGCAGGAATGGGCGGGTACGCATTTCCCAGCGCACCACATTCGCCCATTGATTGATCAGGATGGGCAGATCGCGGTAACTTTGAATCCAATCGCGATAGGTATTCCAGATGATGGCCTCTGAAGTAGGGCGAACGATGAGTTCTTCCTCCAGTTTTGCTTCCGGATCCACCATAAGTTTTCCAGGCCTGTTCGGGTCGTTTTTGAGGCGATAATGCGTCACCACAGCGCATTCTTTGGCGAAGCCTTCCGCATTTTTCTCCTCTGCTTCAAACAGACTTTTTGGCACAAAAAGTGGAAAATAAGCGTTTACGTGACCCGTTTCTTTGAACATAAAGTCCAATTGATCCCGCATTTTCTCCCAAATGCCATACCCGTGTGGCTTGATGACCATGCATCCGCGCACAGGGGAGTTGTCGGCCAAACGGGCCTTTTGCACAATGTCCAGATACCACTGGGAGTAATCTTCGGAACGGGGTGTTATTTCTTTTGCCATAATTGGATTGAAATACAAGGTAGCAGGTTTTAAAACACTAAGGAACTAAGGTACACTAAGCGTTACACCCCTAAAACCCCTATTAGGAACGCGGCAGCAATAACTTAGTGTCCCTTAGTTCCTTAGTGTTTTAAAACCTGCGCGGTGTGTTGAATGTTGAAAAATGAGGCGCAAAGATGAGGGGTTTTTCGAGGCAATTGCTCGAAAAACCCCTCAAAAATTCTTTTTGTTCCTTAATGGGTGTGTCTTAACAGAGAGGGCCAAATCCTGCTTATGAGATACCCTCAATTTGGCACCACTACTCCCATTCCGGAATCAAACCCCGCAATCCCATATCCACAATTTTTTCAGCAGGGGTAATCCCATCAGCGTAAATATCCAACTGCCCATTCCCGTTGGAGTCAACCCACTCAAAACTTTGATTGACAGAGAATGAAAGTGCTACCGTCAAATTCTGGGTTTCGTTTCCGGTCACTACCAGCGGGGTAGCAAATTTCCCAGTCACCACGCAAGAGCCTGCGGGAATAGGGCTGCTCGCAAAAAGGGGATTTACCACGGTCGTCGAACCAGCGGGCGCTTCGCCCGAGGAAAGTTGGTTGTAGGAATCGTAAGGCGGCGTAAGATTGGTCTCAAAAGCCCAGAAACCTTGCTTTTTGTCGTCGTTTACCGTCAGGGTTTTGCTTCGTGGCGTGATGTTGCTGATGTAGGTATTGAAGCCCACGAAAGAAGCCACCGTGCCTTTTTGTTGGGGCAAATTCCCCACAATCGGAATGTTGTTGATATTAAAGCGCACCTCGTAATTCTGGTAGGTCACGCTCGCACGAACCCATTCGTAAATGCCAGGAGGGACATTTTTGAGGCTAATTTTGGTAAAAATCTCTCCATCGCTACCCTTAGCCACTTTGTCAAAATCAACAGCGTTTTCTCCGCCTTTGGTGGTCTCTTCCCCTTTATACACGATGGCTCCGGCGCCTAAAAGAGTAAATGCCGAGGGTGCTAGTTCGATATAGTGAACGCTCATTTCTTTGAATTCCGGGGTTTGCGCGGCGTGGCCTGCTGAAAGGGGTGCTGGCTGACCGATGTTGTTCAGGCGTGCCTGGGTAGCATCAAATTTAAACTTAAATTGGAGGTTTGCGTCGCTGGTGGAATTCTCTTTTTTACAGTTGGACAAAAGAAATAGAGCAGCAAACAAAAGAAGCATTGAGCAGTTTCTCATGTGTAAAGATAAGTTTGAAATGAACCGGTTTGAAGGGGAGTTGTTTTCTAAAACTATTCAGATTGCTTTTTGTTACTTTTGCCGGATATTACAACAAAGAAATTTTTCTCTCGATGGATACGATAACTACAAGCCCCGTGATGCTTTACACGGAACAAACCCCAAACCCGGAGGCGCTAAAATACGTGACCAATCGGATGCTTTTTCGGGGTATTGCCGACTTTAAAGACCCAGAATTGGCTGCCGAATGGAGCCCAATGGCCAAAAGCCTGATGGAATTGCCGTACATCAAAAGCGTCTATTTCAACAACAATTATGTGACGGTGACGAAGGAGATGAACTATGATTGGACAGACATTATGCTGAAAATCAAAGAGTTCATCAAAGACTTTATAGAAAAGGATGGCCTGATCATCAAGGACGGTTTTGCAGAATACATGGAAAAAGTGCTGGCCACCAGCAATGCGGTTCAGTTCAGCGGCGAGGGCGGCGAGATTGCCAAACGCGTGAAAGAACTCATCGATACCTACGTGAAACCTGCTGTCGAAATGGACGGCGGAAACATCGAATTCAAGGCCTTCGAGGCTGGTAAGGTATATGTCACGATGCAAGGCTCTTGCAGCGGATGCCCCTCTTCTTCAGTTACGCTGAAAGCAGGGATTGAAGGAATGCTCAAGCGTATGATTCCTGAAGTGGTAGAAGTGGTGCAGGAGATGGAGTGATTCAATTTACGATTTACGATTTTAAATTTACGAATTCCCCCGTTGGCGATTGGCTGGCGGGGGAATTTTTTTGATAGAAAAAGGGACTTGCTGAAGTTTACCTTTGCAGCCATGTCACTGGTCAAAAAGCTAGCAAGCGAAACCGCGATCTACGGTCTGAGCAGCATCATCGGGCGCTTCCTGAACGTGATGCTTTTGCCGCTTTACACCCACTTACTGGGGCAAGGGGAGTATGGGGTAGTCACGGATCTTTATGCCACTTCGGCGTTCCTGATGATCATTTTTTCGTATCGGATGGAGTCGGCGTTCTTTCGTTTTGGCACGCCCAAAGAAGATCGTGCCCGCACTTTTTCAACGGGTATGATTTCGCTGTTGGTCACCACAGCAGTCATAACGGGGGCGATTCTGCTTTTTGAGCAGCCCATCGCAGATGCAGCCCGATACAGCGCCCATCCGGAGTACATCCGTTGGTTCGCCCTAATGCTAGCTTTTGACTGTTTGGCCGAGTTGCCATTTGCAAAGTTGAGGCTAGAGCAACGTCCGATGCGTTTTGTGTTTGCAAAATTTGTCAACATCGGTACAAACATTGCCTTGAACCTTTTTTGGCTGCTTTTCTGCCCCTGGGCGGCAAAAAACGGCATAGAATGGGTACATTTTGTTTGGGCGCCAGGGCTGGGTGTGGGCTATATTTTTCTGTCGAATGTATTTGCGAGTGCTGTCACATTGCTGATTTTATTGCCTGCTCTTCGGGGAATAAAATTGCCCTTCGACAAAGTTTTGTGGCATAAAATGATGGTGTACGCAGCGCCGCTCATCATTGTAGGCTTTGCGGGTATTATCAACGAAATGCTCAGCCGAACGATGATGAAATACTTGCTTCCGGGCACGCATGATGAGAATATGGCGCAACTTGGCATCTTCGGCGCAAACTATAAGCTTGCCATGCTCATCACCCTGTTCACGCAGGCATATCGCTACGCTGCCGAACCGTTTTTCTTCCGCCACGCAGCAGACAAAGACGCGATGAGCACCCAGGCTGAAGTAACCAAATGGTTCACCATCGCAGGAGCGGCGGGGATGTTGGGCATCTTGCTATTCCTTGATTTGGTCAAAGGTTTTATCGGCGAAAAATTTCACAGTGGCCTCCATGTGGTGCCTATTTTGTTGTTTGCCAATCTATTGCTTGGGGTGTACTATAATTTCTCCATCTGGTATAGACTAAAAGACCGAACGGGGCTAGGCGCCTGGATTTCAATGGCGGGTGCGGGCATTACGATCCTGCTCAATATTCTTTTGATACCTCATTTTGGGTATACTGGCGCGGCTTGGATTACGCTCGCTTGTTACGCCTTCATGACTTGGGCCACTTGGCTAACCGGGAAAAAACACTATCCAGTGCCTTATCCATTGGGTCGAATGGCCTTTTATCCAGTCCTTGCGCTGACGCTTTGGATGGCAAGTATTTGGCTTGCACCCATGCTGCTGATGGAGGCGCTTTGGGGTGTTCGGGTGGTTTTTTTTGGTGGATTTTGCGGCACGGTGTATTGGCTGGAGTTGTGGAAACGTGCATTAAGCTGAAAAGAGTTTGTTTATCTTCGCCTCAAATTATTTGCCAAACCAACAAATCCCTGCCGACAGGCAGGAACGAATACCTAAATTTAACAGCCATGGATTTACACACCTTACTCAACACCCTACACTCTTACAATCGCTACCTCATCATAGTCGCCCTCTTTTGGGTGATCTTCCGCTCTTGGTCGGGCTGGATGGGGAAAAAACAGTATGTAAAAACAGACAACACAGCCTCCTTGGTCTTGCTGATCTTGGCGCATACACAATTGCTTTTGGGGCTGATCCAATATTTTTTCACCAGCGCCTATACCACCGGCGGAATGCCCATCAGTGATTCTTGGGTGCGGTATTTTAAAATGGAGCACATCAGTGGGATGATCCTTGCGGTCATTTTGATCCAATTGGGTCGTACCTTCACAAAAAAGGCGCAATTGCCGGAGCAAAAGCATAAAAAAACTGCTTTATACACCACCGCTGCGGCCATCATCATTACGGCCATATTGGCGATGAAAGGACTATTTTTGGGAACACTTGCAACGGCATCCGCGGTTACGCAGTAGATTTTCCCTAATTTTGCGCCGTTCCATTAAAACCTCGTAGGTCTCGAAGATTTACGAGGTTTCCTTTTCTGATTTTCTGACCATGCAAAAACCCTCCATTCCAGAAGGTACCCGTGATTTTGGCCCTGAACAGGTGCGAAAACGCAGTTACATTTTTGATACTGTCCGCTCGGTGTTCGTCAAATTTGGCTTTCAGCCACTCGAAACACCCGCGATGGAAAACCTGAGTACCCTCACCGGAAAATACGGCGAAGAGGGCGATAAACTATTGTTCAAAATCCTGAACAACGGAGATTTTCTTTCCGGCGCGGATGCGGAGGCGCTCGCTACTAAAAATTCGGGAAAACTTACGTCCAGCATCGCCAAACGAGGATTGCGCTACGACCTCACCGTGCCATTCGCCCGCTATGTGGTGATGAATCGGGGCACGCTTTCATTTCCGTTCAAACGCTACCAAATCCAGCCTGTATGGCGTGCCGACCGCCCACAAAGAGGCCGATACCGCGAATTTTTCCAGTGTGATGTGGATGTAATTGGCTCTGAATCCCTGCTTTACGAGGCCGAATTGGTGCAGATCTACGACGAGGCTTTTGCCAAAATGAACCTGCCTGTTGTCATCAAAATCAATAATCGTAAGGTGCTTTTTGGTATTGCCGAAGCAGCCGGAATCGCGGATCAATTCACGGACATGACGGTGGCAATTGACAAATTAGACAAAGTGGGGATTGAGGGTGTGCGTAAGGAATTGGCCGAACGAGGTGTTCCGGATTCGGCCGTTACGGTAATTGAAAATATTTTGCAAACGCCTGATTTTCAAGTCCTAAAATCTGCTTTTAAAGACAGCGAAACAGGGTTGAAAGGATTAGAAGAACTCGAACGGGTGTTCCAACTTTTGTCCAAGTCCCCGCTGAAAAATGAACTAAAATTTGACGTAACCCTGGCACGTGGCCTATCTTACTACACTGGTTGCATCTTCGAAGTGTCGGCCAAAGATTATCAGATGGGCAGCATCGGCGGCGGTGGGCGATATGCAGATTTGACGGGCGTGTTTGGGGTGCCGGGACTTTCCGGCGTGGGCGTTTCATTTGGCGCAGACCGTATTTATGACGTTTTGGAAGGACTTAATCTGTTTCCAGAAAATCTCTCGGAAAGCGTAAAAATTATGCTTGCTTCTTTTGATGAGCCTTCTTTTGAATATGCTTTTCAATGCGCTACGGAATTGCGCGCAGCGGGTGTTTCCGTGGAGGTTTACCCGGAGCCTGGCAAGTTGAAAAAGCAGTTTGAATATGTGGCAAAACGCGGCATTCCGTTTGTGGCTATTATTGGGGAGAGCGAGCTGGAATCTAAAACCTTGACGATCAAAGACCAGAAATCTGGCGAGCAGTGGACAGCTAATATATCGGAGGTTGCGAAAAGGCTGTTGGTTTCTTAAAACACAGATCACGCGTTAAACCTCGGAGCACTTCAAAAACTTACGAGGTTTAGAAATAAATCTAATCATGCTCAGAAACTCGATTCTCCTTTTCATCGCATTTTACACGAGCGCCTCCATTTGCGCCCAGCAAACCGACTATGACGCCATCATCCAACCCATAGACGCCAAAGCCCGCGACATTGGGGAGTACATCGTTCAACTCGCCTGGCTCAACAGCCCGGAAGGTCATATTGCCGAATCCGAACTGCTCAATGCTCGCAGTGAAAACAAAAATACCCGCAAAGAATGGATGCGTGACGTGAATGCATCGTTCAACTTCAATGAATCCAACCTCAGGGGCGCAGATACCCTGGGCAATGTTTTTTTTCCACGCTACAACTTTGGACTAACCTTGAACCTGTACAACATCCTTAGTCAGAAGGAGAAAAACAACATTGGTCGTCGCAAAATGGATATTGCAGGGGAACATATCAACCTGCGAAAAAGGGAAATCCGTGCCGATGCGCTGACCAGCTGGGCTGACTTTCGCCTCGCCCGCGAGATTTTTAAAGAGCGGAGTACGGTGGAATTGGATTTGAACAACAACTTCATTCTGATTCAACAACTGTACAAAAGCGATGAAGCAACGTTGGAACAATATACCACTACTTCTGCCACTTATTACCAAGCCAGGGAGGCGCGGATCAAGGCGCAAACTGAGGCGGAAATTGCAAAATTTAAACTAGAAGAAATCATTGGCCTGCGCTGGGAGCAGGTACAACATCCTTCAAAAGAGGAATAATAACGAAGCAGTAAATTAAAATTTCAATCCGAAAGTCAGCAGTGTTGCCCCATCTTTGAACTTTGAACTTGAAACTTAAAACTTTGAACTTTTTCCATGAAAAATTTACCACTTATCCTCAATATCATCTTGTTTGCCTTGGTAGGCCACTTGTATTATTTGAATTCTAAAAGTGCAAAACCTGCTGAAAGTCAGGCTATTATACCATCAGCTTCACAAGCTGGCGCGCGCATTGCTTATGTGAATGCAGACACGCTGGATGCCCAATACGAATGGCTGAAAACCCAAAAAGCAGCCATTGAGCAGCGCATGGCCAGTGCAGAAAAAACCCTTTCCAGCAAGGAGGAAGCCCTAATGAAAGAGGCTGCAGCCTTGCAAGAAAAATTCCAGCAAGGCAATATGACTCAGGCTGAAGCCGAGAAACAGCAGACGTCGCTCATGCAACGCGGGCAAAAACTCGAAGATGAAAAAATCCGCCTCAGCAAATCCTTGGGCGAAGACCAGAAAAAAGCGTTCAACGATTTGTATGCCAATGTAGAAGCCAATCTTAAAACGCTATCCGCCCAAATTGGCTACGACTACATTCTATCCTATCAGCGTGGAGGTCCAATTTTATTTGCGAGCGACAGCCTCGAGATCACCAGACAGGTATTGGATTTGCTGAATGCAAATGCAAAGTAATTGTCGTACATACTATGACCAACATCGCGCTTCGCCGAGCCATTGAGGCCGATATTCCACTAATTCGCCAAATGGCGGAACGTATTTGGTGGGAGCATTATCCAAGCATCATCAGCGCGGATCAAATTGCTTTTATGCTTGAATTGATTTACAGCGATTCGGCGTTGCAGCGGCAAATGCAAACGGAAGGCCAGGTGTTTTGGTTGGCAGAAAAAAATGGCCAAGCACTTGGGTTTCTTGCGGTTAGTCAAAAAGGATTGGGGGATTATTTTCTCCATAAGTTTTATCTAGATACCCGTGGGCGAGGTTTTGGAACGATTGTTTTTGAACTTCTGCTTGCCAGATACCCTGATTTGCAAGAACTTCGGTTGCGTGTCAATCGTCGCAATTTCAAAAGTGTCAACTTCTATTTTAAAGTCGGATTCCGAATTGAGTTTTGTATTGATATCCCTTTCGGTGAAGACTATGTGATGGACGATTTTCAAATGATATTTGGGGCTGGAATCAGATGAAACTACCAAGTAATTATTGACGCCGCGTTCCTAACCTTATTTCTACATGCTCTCTGTCCATTCCGACCCTTATTATATGAAACAAGCCCTCGTAGAAGCTGAAAAGGCCTACGAAATAGCTGAAGTGCCCGTCGGTGCAGTTATTGTGTGCGACAATCGGATCATTGCGCGAGCGCACAATCAAACGGAGCTGTTGACAGATGTGACCGCTCACGCCGAGATACTTGCAATCACTGCTGCCAGTAGTCATTTGGGGAGTAAATACTTGGCAGATTGCACCCTTTACGTCACCCTCGAGCCCTGTGTAATGTGCGCTGGGGCACTAGCTTGGTCGCAAATTGGCCGTATTGTCTATGCGGCTTCTGATGAAAAGCGCGGCTTTATGCTATTTGGGGGAAAAGACCTGTTGCACCCAAAAACGAAATTGGAAATGGGGATCATGGAGGCGGAGTGTGGGGCACTGGTTACGGCATTTTTTCGCTCTAAACGGGGCTGAATAACACTTTTTTTAAACAAATAAGGCTTTTCCAAGAAGGGTCTTTTGAACTGACATGAAGTTTTTGACATGGCTAATCCAACGCGGATAACTCAGTTTTTTACCCCGAAATGGCAACAATGGCTCGGCGCATTCGCGGCGGTTCTGTTTTTGCTTTTATTGGCACGCCCGATCTTCAAAACGTATTTTACGCAGCCCAATTCGATGATGTACTCCTTTGGGGGCGACGCCCTGATGTTGTACTACAATACGACCTATCATACCCGGTACGACCACGGATCTACCCTGCGTAGCATGAATTATCCGGATGGCGAATACATTTACCTCACCGATGCCCAAGGATCATTGTCAAATACGTTGCAATGGATTAATCGGCATGTGACGGACATTTCGGGGCAAACGATTGGCTTTGTAAATGGCCTGAATTTGTACCTGCTTTTTGCGGCGGTTCTGTTGCTTTTTTTCCTGCTCCGGGCCTTGAAAGTACACCTGTTTTCAGCAATTTTGTTTGCGCCTATGATCTTGCTTTTATCTCCCCAAATCGGGCGCATGGGTGGGCATTTTGGATTGGCTTATCCGTTTTTGATTCCGTTGGCGATGCTGTGGTTTATGCGAAAATACAGGGTTGGGCGTTTGGAAAAACGAGATGCCTTGATGTTCGCAGTATCTATACTTTTTACATTCAACAATCCATATACGGGATTTAATGTCAATTTTTTCCTGGTTCTGGCTGGTATATTGATCTTTGCATCCGAAGGGTTTAAACTTAAAAACTGGAAGCGCCCGGCCATTGTTTCCGGAATGGGACTTTTGGTGCTTGGCTTGGTTTTTCTCAATTTCAAGTTATTCGACCCGGTACACGACCGCTTGAATCCGCAGTGGGGATTTTTCGATTACCATGCAAGTTTTGAAGGGCTTTTTCACCCGCCTAATTCTATCCTTCATGACTGGCTGACGCGCAACAAAATCATGATATCGGAGGTCGAATTTGAGGCGATGCTCAACGTTGGAATTGTTACTACGCTGGCCTTAGTTGTGATGCTACTGATGACTTTTGCAGCGCCATTTTTCAAAAAAAACAAACCCACTTTGCAACGGCTTGTGCCAGAACACCGCATTTTGCTTGGTGCATCGTTCCTGTTGTTTTTGCTGGCGGCCAATACTAGTTTGATCAAAATTTCGCCACAATGGCTGGAGCAAAATATGGGTTGGCTGATGATGTTCAAAGCCTCTGGCCGACTGGGTTGGACCTTTTATTTCGCCCTGACGGTCACTGCGGTGGTGTTTATTGATCGCTTGTTTCGAGTCACCTCTCCTTGGTTTATGGCCACTTTGTTTTCGGTATCGCTAGCTGCCCTTTGGAACGCGGAGATAAATCAATATATAAAGCCGAAATTCAAGGAGGTTTTTAATGACAACTTTTTTGACCGCCAGCATGAGCAAGAAATGGTGGATGTTTTGCATCAAAACAAGGTGGATGTCAGCCAATATCAGGCCATGCTTTGTTTGCCTAAAATGATGGCTTGGTCAGACAAAATCCTCTCTGATATCAATTTTCGGACGCAGATTTACAGCACCAGGCTTTCGCTGGCTACGGGTTTGCCAATGGTCAACTCCATGCTTTCTCGGATCGGCTTGCAGCATACGCTTGAGCGTGTGCAAATGCTAGCTAGTCCTTTGGTGGAACGCGACCTTTTGCAAAAATTTCCAAATCAAAAGGATATTTTATTGATTGTAGGTTCTGATGCGATCCCGGAGTTGAAGGCTGGGGAAAAATTCCTGGTGGACATTTCCCAGCCTGTGGCTGAGACCAAAGATTTTTCGCTTTATCGCTTGCGCTTGGCGGATTTGGTCAATAACGCCCCCCTGCAAGGCGCAAAAACCGCTTTTCAAACAGGTGTTTTCCCTGCTCCGAACCTCCATCTGAGCTATGACGAAACGCCCTCAAACTACGCATTTTATGGCAAAGGAAGTCACCAGGTAAAGGCCAAGGAGGATGACATTTATGATTTTGCATCGCCTTTTGAGCGCGATACGCAAATGATTTTTTCTGGCTGGACGTATGTGGATAGAGGCCAGTGGAGCGTTGGGTTTTGGCTGTTGAGCGTTCGGGACCAATCGGGTACGGAGTTGCAAAACATCAAGGTGGAAACCCGAAAATCTAATGATACTCAGGACAGCTGGATGCGGTCGGAAGCACGATTTACCCTTCCGCGGGGGGCACATCTCCAAATCAAGACGTTTGGAAATAAGGCCATGCTGGTGGACGAGGTGATGCTCTGGCCGGTAGGGGTTTCACCCATTGTGAACGATCCCAATTCGGCGACGTATTTGTTTGAGAACTACAAGATTAAGAAGTGATTTATCCCTTCCTTTTAAGCAAAAAGGCGGGTCTAATTCGATACGGATTCAGCCAGGATTCGGCAGTTTTCAGAAAATAATCATCCTGTTCTGCACGCGCGTTTTTCAGCGCAGATTGCCAGACATATTCCGGCAAGAGGAAATATCCGCCGCCCAGATTTTTGATTTTTAATACATTTTCGGCCCCTGCAAAATAGCGCAAGTTTTGTCCCTGTACCCCGACCGCGATCCGCCAAAGTCGGCTTGAATCCACGGCATATTCTGGTTGCCAAGGCATGGCATCAATACCAGTAGTGAACGTAAAATATTCGGCCAGCGCATTGTGCGCGATGAAAAGTTCGGGCGAGGGGTTTGAACTTTTGGTAAGTTCAAAATTTTCGGAAAGTTGATATTCGACCTGCTCCGTTACCTTTTTGAACAGCGAATAATCTGGATCATGCAGGCTCGGCGAATAAGATTTCCAAGAAAAAAAGGAAGCTGCAATAAGTACCATGAAAGACACCTTGGAGGCTTTTTGGGAAATATTTTGAAAGTCGAAAGCCATAGGCAAGAGCAATATAAATACCAAAAACATCCGCCAGGCCAGGCCTGTGAGCGACCATTCCAAAAAAGGGAAAAGCAGCAACCCACAAAGCCAGAACAGGGCGGGGTTTGAGATGCCGATCCCCAAATCCCGAAAACACTTTATCCGCCAAAACTTTAACAAAAGCGGGCAAACCAAAACCATCGAAATTTCGAATAACCACCAACCACTAATGCGTTCCAAGCCGAAAGACTGCACAAAAGAAAGGGGGGCAAATTGGGGTTGCCAGGACAAGGTTCCGCTCAGTCGGCCCAAATCGGATAGCTGAGCCAGTCCGGGAAGGAATTGCCCGGCTAGTACAAATGCACCGAAAGAAATGCCAAGCAATAGGATCATTTTAAAGGGTGCAGGGTGAAAATACCAAGCAGATCGAGAGAAGCGCGCTTTGAACCGAAAACCGATCCACCATAAAAGATAGACTACCGCTAATCCAAACATCATTCGGTGTCCAAAATAATTGATAATCAACAGTAATCCGGGGACTGCCAGCCAAGCCCGAGGCTTCAAAAAAGCCCAATCCAGTGCCCGTACAAAAGCTATAAACAGCACCAGACCCAATAGATTTTTAGGGTATTGCGCGGCGAAATAAGTCAGTTGAGGCGAAAATAGCGACCATGCTCCGAGCAAGGGTAAGTTTGGCCCTCTTCGGCATAACAGTAGGGTGTATACCCCGCACAACACCGCCGAAGCAAGTTTCATGGCCAACACATAATCGCCTGCCATCCTGTAAAAAAACCACAGGTATGGATAAATCAAGGAGGCTTCCGGGCTGTGCATTTGCCCGCTTTCTTCCAGAGATTTTATTTGAACCAGGTAGAAATAGCTGTCCCAGCCGGTGGCGAAGGGGGTTTGGGTGAATGCTAGGTAGCGGAATAGGGCAGAGGCGATGGACAGTGAAAAAGCATACAGGAGCAATCTAAGATTTGGGAAGGCCATTATTTAGCAAGTTATAATTTACCCGTTTCTAATCTGACAAAGTAGAACTAATTGGAGTTAAGGCAAAAGTAGTTTTTGTCTTAGGTTGACTCCCCAATTTTGTGTTTTTTTGTAACTGGTTAGGCCGGTTGATTTTTGCCACTAATTGCACTAATTTGCACAAATTAATACAAGCTTGTTGTCCAAATTAGTGTAATTAGTGGCAAAAATACTTGGAGGCTAAGTAGTTACGTTTTTTTGCAGAATCTACCGCAGCCTAAGTTTAATCAGGCATCACTTTCCCCTACCTTTGCTCCTCAAATTTTTACAAACCGCCCACTCCGTTCGTATGGGGCACGGGCACCCGACTCTAGTATGGCCGGGCTAAACACTTTTTTTCATGATCAACATCACATTCCCCGACGGCAACATTCGTCAGTATGCCGCCGGTACGACTTCGCTTGAGGTGGCAAAAAGTATCAGCGAGGGCCTGGCCCGCGTGGTGCTGGCTGCTTCCGTCAATGGCGAAATCCGCGATCTGAGTCGCCCAATTGACGCAGATAGCACGATAACTTTCCACAAATGGGAAGATAAGGAAGGCAAGCAAACCTTCTGGCACTCTTCGGCGCACTTGTTGGCCGAAGCGATTGAAGCACTGCACCCAGGCACCAAATTCGGGATCGGGCCAGCCATTGAAAACGGTTTTTACTATGATATTGACTCCGGTGATAAGCCGCTGACTTTTGCTGACTTGCCCGCTATTGAGCAAAAAGTACTCGAACTGGCGCGTCAGAAAAGTGAGTACCTCCGCACGGAAGTGTCCAAAGCCGATGCCATCAGGTACTTCACCGAAAAAGGCGACCAGTACAAACTCGAACTGATTGATGGCTTGCAGGATGGACAAATCACGTTTTACCAGCAAGGCAATTTTACCGATCTCTGCAAAGGCCCGCACATCCCCAGTACCGAGACCATCAAAGCCGTGAAAATTCTCAATCTCGCCGGTGCTTACTGGCGTGGAGATATTGAACGTCAGCAACTTACGCGCGTATACGCTATCACATTCCCGAAACAAAAGGAGCTGGAGGAATACTTGACACTTCTGGAAGAAGCCAAAAAACGGGACCACCGCAAACTTGGTCAAGAATTGGAGCTCTTCATGTTCTCCGAAAAAGTAGGTTCCGGCCTGCCGCTTTGGTTGCCAAAAGGTACGGCGGTACGCCAGCGTCTGGAAGATTTTTTGAAAAAAGAACAGATCAAGCGCGGTTACCAGCCTGTGATCACGCCGCACATCGGTTCCAAAAAACTATACATGACTTCTGGCCACTGGGAAAAATTCGGCAAGGATTCGTTCCAGCCTATCATGACCCCGCAAGAGGGCGAGGAATTCCTGCTCAAGCCTATGAACTGTCCGCACCATTGCGAAATCTACGGATATCGTCCGCGCTCTTACCGCGAGCTGCCGGTGCGAATTGCGGAGTTTGGCACCGTGTATCGCTACGAGATGTCGGGCGAATTGCACGGACTGACTCGAGTGCGTGGCTTTACGCAGGATGATGCGCATATTTTTTGTACAGAGGCGCAGATCAAGGAGGAATTTCTTGGCGCACTCGAACTGACGCGCTTTGTGTTAAAAAAACTGGGTTTTGAAAAATTCACCGCCCAGATTAGCCTCCGCGATCAGGTAGACCGCTCTAAATATATAGGTTCCGATGAAAACTGGGCAAAAGCCGAACAGGCCATCATTGATGCTGCCGCCGAAGCA
>JBBQLD010000014.1:0-22683 GCA_038327555.1 Chitinophagales bacterium | reverse complement strand
CAAAGTAATGCGCTTCAATGATAACGGAACGGTGCCTGCAAGCAATCCATTGGTTGGGATTCCCAATACACGACCTGAAATATTCTGTTGGGGTAACCGAAATATTCAAGGTATGGCGATGCACCCTGCAACCGGCGAAATTTACGCACACGAACATGGCCCTATGGGTGGCGATGAACTCAATTTGATTCAACCAAACACCAATTATGGTTGGCCTGCAGTTACATTTGGTCTCGACTACGGCGGAGGTATTATATCTAGTGATACCACCCTTCCAGGAATGCAACTTCCGCTTACTTATTGGGTACCCTCCATTGCACCCAGTGGAATGACTTTTATAAGAAATGGGCAACCAGATAATGAAGCAGATATTTTAATTGGCGCTTTAGCAGGATCTCATATTCATTGGCTAAAGATGAAAGACAATAAAAGAGTATCCTCAACAAGAAGTTTGAATGGTTATGCCCGTTTTCGGGATGTGAGACAAGCGCCTGATGGTAAACTTTATGCAATGACTGAAACCCCAAACCGATTGGTGTTATTGGGTTCAAATGTCCCTATTGTTTCTGTATCTGATAAGAACAATTTAACCTTCCAAGTTTATCCGAATCCAGTTTCCGAACTACTTTTTGTTGATTTGGGCGATTTGAAAGTGGATTTCGGAAATCTTCAAACTCGAATCTATGATTTGACAGGAAGAATAATGACGGATCTAAATCCAAATTTGAGATTAGATAATGGGTTCACGCTGGATGTTTCCAATTTTCCTGTCGGGATTTACCTTCTGCAATTAAACGATTTAACTTCTGGTAAACAGGGAATCGTGAAAGTGGGGGTAATGAAATAAAGCCTGCAATATTTGAAAAAGCCCGATTATTTACAAAGTAATCGGGCTTTTTTTGCTTTTTTTAGCTTAAATTAGTAGATGTTCCACAGTCACTCTATAAGGTTTAAATTCGGGGAAAGAGGGGCGTAGTGGATCAGTTAAACGGGTGTGATTCCCATTTGATGTAACTTGCAGAGTCAATTTCTTTAGAAAAATCAAAGTTTTTGAAGGTTTTTAAGACCTTTTGAACCCTTTTCGTGGAATTGACGTAGTTGACTAGCGTCTAGAGTAAGCCGCCATTGTCCACAGATTGAAAAAACATGCGAATTAGGGGTTGAAAAGTCCACAGGGCTGACATTCTGGTAAAAACTGATGTAAAACACCCCGAACGGCGTAGCTGTGACATTTTAAAATGCCATGCCTAACGGCATTCCTAACCTAATCAGCACTTTTTTCAACCTGAATGTCAGCCCTATGGGCTTTTCAACCCCTAATTCACATAAAACACAGAAAAGTACATCAAATGGGAATCACACCCCTTGAAATTTTTCACTCTCCTCTTGAAACTTTTCACTTTCCACTTGAAACTTTCCACTTGAAACTTTTAACTTGAAACTTTCCACTTTTAACTTGAAACTTTTAACTTGAAACTTTCAACTTGAAACTTTTCACTTGTTACTCTTTTTCCTCCAGGAAATCATAGCAGACGGGGTGAGGCCAAGACTGGGGTGCCATTCTGAGGAGAGATCAATGGAAAGGTTGTTTTTTAGCCGAAGTCCCGCTCCAAAGCCTAGTCGGGCCACATTATTGCTGCGCATGCCTGCCCGAATGACCAGCACAGTTGTTGGGCGATATTCTAAGCCGGCTTTAATCATGACGATGCGCTCAAGGTCTTTTTCTGTTTCAAAAGTCATCAAAAGCAGCTCTGAAGGTTTCCAGGATGCACCAATGCGCAACACCGTGGGAACGAGGTCTTCGCCGATTTTTTGCTGGAATGGATTTTGGATTTTAGCACCAATCCATACATCTGGCAAAGCTCGAGCCAGGAGACTGAGGCCAAAAGTGGCCATAGTTGTTGATCCATATTCCTGTGCAGAAGCCCGCAACACATCTGCCGAACCGCCGAGGTAGAATGCCTCCGTTAAACGCCGGCCATACGCAAGCCGAAATCGTTGTTCGGTGTAAATATCTGTAGCGGAATGTTCGATCCCAAAGCCTACGCCACTGTATTTCCCCATGCCGGCTACGGCTTGAAAATTAGCGGTTTGCCAGCCCGTCAATCCGTAAGGCAACGCTGAACCAGCCCAAATACCGAGGCGTTCGCCAAGTCCAAGTTGGGCTTCGTTGGCTAATCCGGCAGAAAGACCGGGCACTGCGATGGTTGCTCCACCCATGCCCATGGCTGCTGCATTCTCGAAGGGGCGCATAAATACCTGAGCTTGAACCAGGGTATGAAGCAAAAACAGAATTACAAAAAAACTAAAGTGGCGCATGTTGTAAAAAATTGGTCGAGCAAAAGTAGAACGCCTGTGCGATAGCCGCGACATACATTTGCCATTCAAATCAGAATGCCCATGAAATTTCGCCAAGCCATACTCATTGTAGACGGGAAGAGTCACCAACTACAGCCGAACCGAGCCAATACATTTGATAATATCTATGCCGATTTCCAGCAAAGTGAGGAAGCGGTAGGGCAGGGCACGCGTTATTCAGTCTTTTTACACCCCAAGCAGGATGTAAAAGTGCAAGGACTTGAAATTCAATTTGAGCTTCCGCTTCCATCCGACGCAGCGTTTTTTGCCAACGGTTACCAATCCTGGAGTGAAAGCAGGATGCTTAAAGTCAGTGAAGGCATTCCCCGGCTCCGTAGCATTGCGCGCAGGTACATGGGCCTTTACGGCGATGAACACATCAAAGGCATTCCCCGAGGGCGGGGGAAATTGCACTCCTGGACGTATACGCATTTGACCACGGGATCCTCCACAGCCATGCGTCAAAGCACTATTTTTCTCGGCTCCCTGAACGAGCGAACAGGCTTTACCCTTTTTCTATACGACCAGTCGAAAGGCGTACTCACCGTGCGAAAAGACCTTGATGCGCTTGCTTTGAGCCATTCTTTCCCTGCACTCGACTTTTGGGTGGGCGAAGGGGAACAGTCAAAGCTTTTTGATACTTATTTCAGGCTGGCAGAAATAGCCCCGCCTACCGCTCCGCCTGCTATCGGCTGGACGAGTTGGTACAATCATTTTACGAATATTTCGGAAGCGGTGTTATTGAAGAATTTGGAATCGTTCAGCGGTAGCATGGACTTTAGTCCGTCGAGACCTGCGCCGTTTACGGCGCAAGTAGCCATGGGCGTAAAAGCCCATTGTACCGACGGACTAAAGTCCGTCCTACCTTACTTCCAAATAGACGACGGCTGGCAAACTGCCGTGGGCGACTGGCTCCAAGTAAAACCAGCTTTTCCCAATGGAATGCGCCATATTGGCTTGAAAATCAAAGAAAAAGGTCTGCAACCCGGACTCTGGCTCGCACCCTTTGTGGCTTCTGCTAAATCAGAACTTAAGTGCCGCCATCCGGATTGGTTGCTTAAAGATGCGAAAGGACGACCGATCAAAGTCGGTTGGAATCCGATGTGGGGCGGCTGGTACTATGCGCTCGATTTCTACAACGATGGCGTACGCGAGTACCTCAGTGGAGTGTTTCATACGGTGCTTGATAAATGGGGCTTTGACTTGCTGAAACTCGATTTCCTATTTGCTGTAGCACTTGCACCGCCTCCTGGCAAAACCCGCGGCGGGGTGATGTGGGAAGCCATGGAATTTTTACGTCGCCTAGTAGGTACCCGACGGATGCTTGCCTGTGGTGTGCCGCTAGGATCCTGTTTCGGGTTGGCAGACTATTGCCGCATCGGAGGAGATGTGCATACGGCATGGCGACATCCTTTACTTTCTTTTTTCCGGCATCGGGAACGGGTAGATACCTTGGCATCGCTGCATAGCACTTTGGGGCGTTGGCAACTCAACGGACGAGCTTTTCACAATGATCCTGATGTGTTTATCCTGCGCAATGAAAACCAAAAACTAAATCCAGCGCAGCAGCAAACCCTTTTGACCATCAATGTGTTATTAGGGAATCTGCTTTTTACCTCTGATGATGTTGGCGGATATTCCGAGGAGCAAAAGGCTGAGTTTGAGGAGGCAGTATGCTTACAGGGCAGTCGAGTCAGTGGGGTTTTAGCGTTAGAAAACGACGTTTGGAAGATTGATTTTATGCAGGATAATTCCAAATGGTTGGCCTTATGTAATTTGACAAAAAGCGTTAAAAATGTGCCACTAGCCAACGATACATGGGCAACCTTGCGTCCTTACGAGACCCTGGTTTTGAAATCTTGAAATCGTCGCCCATTGGCAAGTCTTTTTACTTACACTCGTCATTGATGGTGTATCTTTGCGACCTTTAAGGAACGCCTTAACTGAATAATAGACATGAATAAACTACTTCTTTTGCTGCTATTTGGGCTTTTGCTCTCCAGCTGTTCCAATGATTTTGAGGTAACGGCTCCTTGGAAGGAGATTCCCGTTGTGTATGGTATTCTCTCGCCGCAAGACTCGGCGCAATACATCCGAATTGAAAAAGCATTCCTTGATCCCGATAAAAGCGCGCTTGAGATTGCGCAAATAGTTGACTCACTTTATTACCCAGAGAATTCAATTGCGGTTTATCTGGAACGTACCGACAATCAAACCCGTACCCAACTACGTCGGGTGGACGGAGCTTTAGAAGGCTACCCGCGCGAACCGGGCGTATTTGCCGGAGCACCTAACTGGTTGTACAAAACGGATGCTGGGTTTCTTATCCAAGGAGGCAAAACTTACCGCCTGATTATCGAGCGAAAAGATGGTCGAGCAGATATTACCGCGGAGACCACTGTTCCAAAGGATTTTGTAGTGGTTAAGCCATCGCTCGCTACAGCTGTCCCGGTGATTTCGTTTGAAAAAAATACGCCTGGAACACCCATTCAGGTGAGCACAGATGTAAATGGATATTTTTTCAACATTACGTTTCGGGTTCGATATTTTGAAAAAAATCTGAACGGCACCGTAGCGAGTACAAACGAACTTGTTTGGCAAGCCGCAACGAATGTTGAAAGAGATAATGTTTCAAATAATGGAATTTATAAAATGTTAGAGAGCATTCCAAGAAATAATTTTTATAATTTCCTGGCTAATAACCTTCAACGAGTTGCGCCAAATCGCTATCGGGAGTTTAAAAACTGTGATTTAATCATCGACGGCGGGGGTATTGAGATTAAAGAATATCTGGATACCTACAATGCCAACAATGGCCTGACAGGTGCAGAAGTCTTCCCTAATTATACGAATATTTCTGAGGGTTTCGGTATTTTCACTGCCAAATATCGTACGGTAGTTGAAGGTCTTAAAATAGATTCTAAAACGGTAGATTCGATGAGGGTGAGTACCATTACCGATACACTTGGGTTTCGATATTGATTTGGTAAGCAATTGAGTGTACATTACCATGCTGCGCGCCGAACCGACGAACGTCGGTTCGGCGCGTTTTGCATGATGGGTGTTGTTTCGTTTCTAGGGCACAGTTGCATTTTTTTTGGGATAAGTGCGTAAAAATAAACTAGTAATTTTTCACAAATTAGTTTTTTAGTATACTTTTTTGGTAACTGTTTAGGCCGTTTGACTTTTGCCACTAATTGCATTAATTTGCACCAATTAATACAAGCTTTTATGCAAATTAGTGTAAATTAGTGCAATTAGTGGCAAAAAATACTTGAAGATTAAGTAGTTACCTTTTTTGAAAATTAAATTGTATCATATTGCTTAGTATAAATTTTTTTTATGTTTTGCCCTCGAATATTTTTTAAATATTTTTTCACAACCCGTTAAAATTGTAATTGTTAACAGGCAATTCATTGTGGCACTTTTGTACTTGAACGGTGGAAATAAAAGTATTTCCGCCAAGAGATATGTTCATGGGACTATACAAATTCAGGTGAGAGAGCAAGTCCTTCCAATTGTGGGAGGACTTGCTGAACCTGGCCCTCCAGCTTTGCAGTCCATTCTTCTGCAACAAAAACCACTTCCAACCGTTTTCTAACCGTCTTCCAGACAACACATACCGCAGCCCTGGAAATCCATCCATTCGAAATGTTCATGGGATTATAATTTGTTGTTTTACCAGCCGTACCAAAAGAGGTACGGCTTTTTTATTTTTAGTGGTATATTTACCCGCCATAGCTTCAGTGAAGGCGGGTAAACCACATTCACAAATTTACCTGCCAAAACCAAAATAATGGCGGGCATCACTCATTCACTTATCAAAATCATGTCAACCGCAACTGGCGAACCTAAGCGTGTGACCACGCACACCATCCAAGCGATGAAAAATCGTGGAGAAAAAATCGCTATGCTTACCGCCTACGATTTTTCAACAGCCCGCATTCTGGATGAGGCAGGAATTGATATTTTGCTGGTCGGTGACTCGGCATCCAATGTAATGGCGGGCCATGAAACGACACTTCCCATTACCCTTGATCAAATGATTTACCATGCTCAATCGGTAGTAAGAGCGGTAAGCCGTGCTATGGTTGTGGTTGATTTGCCTTTTGGAAGTTACCAGTCAAATTCGGAGATCGCACTGTCTAGCGCCATACGAATCATGAAAGAATCCGGCGCACATGCGGTAAAACTAGAAGGCGGTGAGGAGGTGGAAGAAAGCATTCGCCGAATCCTGAGGGCTGGAATTCCGATCATGGGCCATTTGGGCTTGACCCCGCAGAGTATCTACAAATTTGGCACCTACTCCGTAAGGGCCAAGGAGGACGTAGAAGCTCAAAAACTCCGGGATGATGCAAAGCTGCTGGATGAATTGGGATGCTTTGCGCTGGTACTCGAAAAAATACCGGCTCAATTGGCCAAGGAGGTGTCTGAAAGTATTGAAATACCTACCATTGGTATAGGAGCAGGCAAAAACTGTGGAGGCCAAGTACTTGTTACTCAGGATATGTTTGGGATCACCAAGGATTTTAAGCCACGTTTTTTACGCCGTTACCTTGAGCTCTTTGATGCCATGGGTGATGCTACCAAACAATACATCGCAGACGTAAAAGCAGTCGATTTTCCGAATGATACGGAACAATATTGAACTTGGAAAGGTTATTTTTACCCCCATATTCCCCTGTTCAAAGAAGCGATTTGTAAAGTTATGGTATCTTTCGCTTGTTTGAAGTTCTTCTTTTTTTAACATTCTAATTGCGGATATTTCATGTTTAAAAAGCTGCTCGCTCTAATGGTCTTTTTTGCGTTTGCATTTGGTCAAATATCAGCTCAAGTATCTCCAGCCTGCGGTACTCCTCCTCCTCCTGGTGCGGAGAGCTGCCCTAATGCCTGCGTTTATTGTAATTTCGATGGGTATATGGGAATCAATAACGGCTCACCTTCAGGTGGAAACGAAGTATGTGGAGCCATTGCCATTCACAATGATCAATGGTTTGGCTTTACAGCGGGTTCAGAATCCATCACAATTACGCTGCTTACTACAAATTGTTTAAATGGGGATGGCCTCCAGGCTGCATTTTTCGATGATTGTAGTGACCCTGATGCAATTGTTTGTAATCCGGGGTCGCCCAATGGTGGTGCTGGGCCTTTGATACTTACCTACAGCAATTTTACGATTGGAGAGACCTACTATTTAATGCTGGATGGATGGGATGCCGACGTGTGTAATTTTGAAATTGAGATCACGGATGGATCAATCACCCCTGGTCCGCCTGGCAACGCTAACGCGCCACAAGGCCCTACGTTGGTGTGCCCTGGTTCTGTAGTTGAATATCACATTGATGATGTGCCTGGAGCCGGCAATTATATCTGGTCAGCCCCTCCCGGTTCTCAAATCAATGGAGGAGGTGCTTCCCTGAACATTGATGCGCCAGAAGGCAATACGGTTACGATCACTTTTGGCAATGTAGGGGGAAATGTTTGTGTTCAGGCTGATAATGCCTGTAATCCAGCTACTGCACCAGCTTGTTTGGCAGTGGTAAACCAACCTATTCCGCCAACAATCCTTCCAAATAAAGTTGTTTGTTTTGAGGATTCTCCTTTCACCTGGGATGAAGAACCTATGCCGACTTTAGTTGTTCCGGGCACATTCACACTAACATCGACACCGTACCAGTCTTACCTTGGGTGTGATAGTGTTGTAAGACAGACTATAATAATAAAACAAATCTTGCCTACTAATCTGGGGGCAAAATTTGTTTGTAAAGGCAGTTGCTTCACACTTGCAGGAACAGACTACTGTACATCAGGTGGCTACAGCGAAACATTCACTTCCTTTCAAGGCTGTGATAGTACCGTAACTTTTTCGGTGACTGTCCTAGAACCCATAGCTGTTATCCTGCCTCCAGCAAATGCAATTGATTGTAATAGTACTGGTGTAATATTATCCAGCACAGGTTCTACGCCCTTGGGGCAGGCATTCTACAATTGGACAGGAGCCAACTGGGGCGTTTTGGGCGGTGCTGCAACATACAATGCAACCTTGACCGGGACTTACCACCTCATTGTGACCGCGCAGGGTGGTGGGGTACAATGCCGAGATACTGCTACTGTGGTCGTTACGGGCAATACAATTGCGCCAAACGTAAGCGCAATCGGTGCCAATATTAATTGCTTGTCGCCGCTGGCCACACTTTCAGGCATTTCTTCCACACCTGGAGTAACCTATACTTGGACAGGCCCCGGTATCAATGCCGGCAATCAATTCCTGCAAAATCCATCGGTCAATCAGACGGGCACTTATGAACTCACAGTAAAAAATCCTGTCAATGGCTGTACGGCCACTGCTACTGCGATAGTATTGGGCGATGTCACTCCACCCGCTGCGAACGCGGTAGGCGGAATTATTACTTGTAGCCAACCCAGCTTAACGATAAATGGTACTACAAATGTGCCAACTGCTACGTGGTTTTGGACTGGCCCGGGGATTAATGCGGGCAATCAAACCATGGAAGACCCTAATGTCAACCAAAGTGGCAGCTATGCTGTAACGGTTACAAATACCGTGAGCGGTTGTACCAATACCGCAACTGTGGTGGTGGATTTGAATAATACTCTTCCTACTGGAGCGGCGGGGCCAAACCAGACACTTACCTGTACAACACCCAACGTCACATTGCAAGGTGCGGGGAATGCAGGCGGTCAGCCCATTACTTTTGATTGGACAGGGCCAAACGGATTTATATCCAGCATTGAGCAACCGAATGTAACGGTGGCAGGGAGTTATATCCTTACCGTTTTGAACACTCAAAACGGATGTATTAAAAAAGATACGGTAGATGTTGTATCCAATCAAGCCTTGCCAACAGCCAGTGCAGGTGCCGATTCAATCATCACCTGTGCCGAGCCAAGTGTTACACTTATTGGAAGTGGATCAAGTGGCGGCCCAAATTTCACGGCAACTTGGAGTGGACCAGGCATTAATGCTGGTAACTCCAATCAATACAATCCTACCGTTGATCAGCAGGGTACGTATACGGTACTGATTTCGAATACCACGAATGGCTGTACTGCTACAGATCAAGTGACGGTAGGAATTAACACCTCATTGCCAACGGCCAATGCTGGTGCTGATGACGTGCTTACTTGCACCAATACAAATGGGGTGGTGCTTGATGGCTCAGGTATTCCGGGTACCGTGACTTATTTCTGGACGGGGCCTGGGATAGGCGCAAACAACCTAATGATGCAAAACCCTACCGTGACGCAACCCGGTACTTATGATTTGGTCGTGACCAATCCCGTAAACGGTTGTACCGCAACAGATCAAGTAATTGTTACCAAAGATGCCAACGTGCCAACTGCGGTTGGCGGCCCAGACCAAGTGCTCAATTGCTCCGTATTTACGGTTGATTTTAATGGTTCGGGTTCTACCACCGGCCCTGAAATCACATACAATTGGAGCGGCCCAGGAATCTCAGGAGCGAATTCCACGGCGCAAAGCCCAACGGGCTTGACCATGCCGGGAATCTACAATTTGACCGTAACCAATACAAATAACAACTGTTTTAATACAGATGTGGTCGTAATCCAGCTTGATAACGTGCTACCCAATGCAAATGCTGGAAATCCATTAACCTTAAATTGTTTCAACAATGCGATAGACACGCTTGATGCTTCTGCATCAAGCCTGGGGTCTACGTTTAGCTTGTTGTGGTCAGGTCCTGGTATTAATGCCGGGAATCAGAACTCCACTTATCCCGTAATCAATAATTTACCAGGCTTGTATACTTTGGTGGTAACCAATACCACCAATACTTGTACAGCTTCGACTCAGGTGAACGTGACTGTCGACCTTGTGGCCCCAACCGCGGATGCTGGGGTCGACAATATCGTCGACTGCATAACTACGTCGGTAACAATTGGAGGAAACTCTTCTACAGGTGCAAATTTCTCGTATCTATGGACAGGTGCTGGCATTAACCTCTCCAACCAAGCTCTAGCTGCACCAACAATCTCGTTGCCAGGTACTTATACAATTGTAGTAACGAATTCAGTGAACGGATGTACCGCTACTAATGATGCTGTGGTGACTTCAAATGCAATATTCCCTACCGCATTGGCAGGCGCTGACGGGCTCTTGACATGTTCAAATACCGCCCAGTTATTGGATGGTTCTGCGTCTAGTGTAGGCGTGAATTTCCAAACACTTTGGACAGGACCTGGTATCAACGCGGGCAACCAGAATCAGGTGTCACCAAGTGTTACGGCACCTGGAACGTACATACTTGCTGTTACGAACACCACGAATAGTTGCGTAACACAAGATACTGTTATAGTGACTCAAAATATCACTATACCTACCGCCAATGCTGGTCAAGACATGGTGTTAGACTGCCAGACCATTAGTACTACCCTAGATGGCAGTTTTTCAACGGTTGGCCCCAATATTGTTTATCTCTGGGCAGGAGCAGGTATCAATGCTTCCAATCAGAACAATCAAAATCCACCGATAGATCAGCCGGGTACTTATACTTTGCTGATAACCAATACTGCCAATGGTTGCACGTCTAACGATCAGGTTGTGGTCAACCAGGATATTGTAGTTCCAACCGCGGCCGCTGGCCTTGATCTGTTGATTACTTGTGCGAATTTGACCCAGACCATAGATGGCTCTGGTAGCAGTACCGGGGCGATCATTACTTATGTTTGGCAGGGGCCAGGAATTGATTCCGGGAACTTCAATTTGCAGAACCCAACAGTAAATATCCCTGGCTCGTATACCTTGACGGTGACGAATATGCAAAACCATTGTGCCGCTACCGATGCAGTTTTTGTGGACGAAAATTCAACTCCACCACTTATCGCAGCTGGTCCTGATCTTACGCTCACTTGTACAGCTAATACGGTTCAATTGGATGCAACTCAATCGGCTTCTGGTCCGAATATCAGTTTCTCCTGGAGTGGCCCTGGGATAGTTCCCGGGGGTACAAATAGCCCTACCCCAACGGTGAATTTGGCTGGGGTATATGTCCTGACGATTACCGACGCCATCAATGGCTGTACTAATGTGGATGCCGTCAATGTGAGCGAGGATATCCTGCTCCCAACCGTTATTGCAGGCAATGACTTGGTGATTACCTGTGCAAACGCTAGTCAGGGAGTAAGCCTCAATTCGTCGGGTTCTAGTACTGGTGCCAACTTCATGCTTGTGTGGAATGGTGCAGGTATTACAGCGGCCAATCAGAACTTACCAAGCCCGACGGTACTAGTTCCAGGTACCTACACTTTATCCATTACCAATACCCTGAACGGTTGTGTTGAGACAGATGAGGCTATTGTAAATGCTGATCAAAACTTGCCCACGGCTAGTGCTGGATTGGATCAGGTGATTACCTGTGCCGCGACGGAGGCTGTGTTAGATGGTACCGGGTCATCTTCTCCCAATGGGACTTTGATCTTTACTTGGGCTGGCCCGGGCATCAATGCCGGCAATATAAATGGTGATATGCCTACTGTACTGGTAAGTGGAACCTACTCGCTCACGGTAGAAAACTCCTTGACAGGCTGTAAAGCGTCCGATCAAGTCGTGGTAACTATAGACAACCAGCAGCCAACAGCAACAGCAACAGCCGATCTTATTACTTGCGCGGATCCGAGCTCTACAGTGACTGCAACAAGTTCACTACTTGGTTCCTTGTACCTCTGGGAAGGCCCTGATGTGAACGCAGGAAACGAAACCAATCAGACTCTTCAAGTTACGGTAGCAGGCACCTATGTAGTCACGGTGACTGCGCAGAATGGCTGTACGGGTACTGCGAGCACGATCGTAGCACTAGATGCTGATGTGCCTCAGGGCGCAGCAGAGGGTGGGGTGTTAAACTGCCTTAATGGAGGTACGAGTATTATTAGTGGATCCGTAACTTCTCCAGCAGGCACCACATTTACCTGGACTGGCCCAGGTATTGGCACGGTCACTACAGGTCAGGTATCCGTAAGCCAAGCCGGGATTTATACGTTTACCATGGTTGCTCCCAATGGCTGCGTTCGTCCGTTGACGGTGAATGTTACTGCTAATTTTCAGGAGCCAACTGTGGCAGTGATTGCCACGGAGGAAATTGATTGCAATACTGCAGAAGTTACCATTAATGGAAATGGTAGCTCTACCGGACCAAATTTTACCTACGTTTGGAGTACTACCAATGGGCGCTTTGTTTCTGGAACAAATACACTGACACCGCTTGTTGATCGCGCTGGCGAATATCAATTACTGGTTATCAATAACCTCAATGGCTGCCGCGATAGTATGCCTGTGACCGTACAGGTAGATCCACTCGTTCCTTCAGGTTTTGATGTAGTGGTGAGCAATATCAAGTGTTTTGGAGATACCAATGGTGCCATTACGGTGAATGGCGTACAAGGCGGTACGCAGCCTTTTATTTTTTCTTTAAGCGGCAATACAGGCTCGGCCAATAACCAATACACCGGGTTGAATGCTGGAGAATACATACTGTCACTCGAAGATGCCAATGGGTGCCAGCTGGATACTACGATCACAATTGGAGAACCTGGGCAATTACAAGTACAACTCGGCCCGGATATCGAAGTCAGCTTGGGTGAGTCAGCCACCGTAACGGCTCAAATTCAAAGCACAATTGGGGTGAGTTCTGTAAATTGGAACTATGCGCCTGGTTGCGATTCATTGGATCTGCTTTGCGAAACCTTTACGTATCAGCCCTTTGATTCTTACCGACACGAGGTCAGGGTAACAGACGGCAATGGCTGCATCGCTCGCGACGAAATATTGGTTTTAGTCGAGAAAAAAAGAGACGTGTATGTGCCCAATATTTTTAATCCCAACAGTGATCTCAACTTCTCCCTGGGAGTTTTTGTAGGCATAGATGTGGCAAAAATTAATTATTTTAATGTGTTCGATCGTTGGGGTAACCAAATGTTCAACCTGAAGGAATACGTGCCTACGCCTGGTGCTACGCCTGATGCTTCCCAGACTTGGGATGGTACCTTCCGTGGAGACAAAGCTCAAGTAGGGGTGTATGTTTGGTATTGTGAAGTAGAATTTATTGACGGCCAAACGGAGCGCTTTAAAGGCGACGTTACGCTGATTCGATAAGCTCCGACTTAGACGCATAAAAAAAGCCGCTTCTGCCTTTAGGAACGGGTAAATAATAACTTGTTACTTTCATCTGATTCCTTTTCGCCCATACCGCCCATCTTTTTGATAAAAGAGCCCCGCTATTCGCACAAAAAGATAGTTGTCTGAGCAAAAAGTAATCTACCTGAAAGTAACAAGTTATGATTTACCCGTTCCTTAATTGAGTAGAAGCGGCTTTTCTATAACTCAGCGAGGAGATCACCGATTTGAGTTTACCATTTCGTCTTCATAAAATTCTCCCGCGCCCGTTTCACCCCATCCATAGGCGTGCTGCGGTAATGCTCCAATTCGATAATATAGTGCTGCAAACCAGCCAATTGGCTTTGGCGAAAAATTCCTGGGAAATCAATCGTACCATCACCAAACTCAATGGTTTCACGCTTTTCAGTTGCAGCAAGGTCTTTGGCATGGCAGAGTTCCCAGCGACCAGGGTAGAGTCGGAACCAATCCAATGGATTGTGGTGGGCGTAACAAACCCAGTAGATATCCATCTCCATGGCTAAGATTTTGGGGTCAATTTCATGCAACAGCCATTCGATGAGCAATCGGCCATCTGGACCACGCTGGATGTATTCAAAATCATGGTTGTGGTAGCCAAATCGGATGCCAGCGGCTTGAGCATACGCGGCTCCGGCAGCGGCTAATTTGACAATTCGTTCTACTTCAGTCCGCTCGTTTTGCTCCACCCAAGGGTAAATAATATATTTTTGGCCCATAACCACGGCATCGTCAATGGCACGTTTGGCTCGATCAGACAGGCTCTTTTTACCTTCATCATAATCACTAAGGGAAAAATTGCAGTGGCTCGAAGGCATGCTCAATCCATTGCCTTTCAACACTTTGAGATACTCCGAAATGGACATCCCAAACATTTTTCCATCGGAATAACCAAAAGCTTCCACTTCCTTATACCCCATTTCAGCAATTGCCTTGAGCGTACCAATGGGATCTTTGGCCATACTATCCCGGACACTGTACAGTTGTACGCCAAGGTGTCGGACAGGCTGTGCGAGATCCAAAAAGGTTCCAGGCAAAATCGAGGTTCCTGCAAAAGCAAGTGCCGCAGATTTGAGAAATTCACGGCGAGGTGTTTTGTCCATAAGTAGAAATTTTGCTGCAAGTAATGAAAAAGTGGAGAATCGGAAGTGTGGAGTTTGGAGATCCGAAGGCTTTCAAAGATCTCCAGGGTCTCCAAATTTCCTACTTTTCAGTGCATCAGCCTATCTTTGGCCAATGAAGCAAAAAATCGTAGTGCTAACTGGCGCTGGTATTAGTGCCGAAAGCGGCATCAAAACCTTCCGCGATAGTGATGGCCTCTGGGAGAATCATCGCATAGAAGATGTGGCAACGCCTGAAGGTTGGGCGGCAAACCCAAGTCTCGTGCTTGATTTTTACAATCAGCGTCGTGCCCAACTCTTCACCGTTGAACCCAACGATGGACACCGCGCACTGGCAGATCTGGAGCGTGATTTCGAGGTACATATCGTTACGCAAAATGTGGATGATCTGCACGAACGCGCGGGAAGCACGCAAGTGTTGCACCTGCACGGGCAGCTTCGTCAGGTGCGCTCCAATCGCTTCGAGCAATTGGTTTACCCATGGGACAAAGACCTTCATCTCGGCGATCTATGCGAGCGTGGTCACCAGTTGCGCCCGCATATTGTGTGGTTTGGAGAGGCGGTGCCAATGCTGGAGTCTGCCGCTGAATTGGCGGAAAAAGCGGATGTTTTCCTCATAATAGGTACCTCCTTGCAGGTATATCCTGCTGCAGGACTAATGCGATATGCTCGCCGAAATATTCCTTTTTATTACGTGGATCCTCGACCGCAATTGAATTTTGAACTGACTAGTATGCCCAATCTTACCATCATTGAAGAACCAGCTTCTACAGGTGTGCGAAAAGTTGCAGCCCAACTGGCTGCTAATCCACCCATTAATCAGTAAACCGAAATGCAAATCCGCGCCAAGCTAACCCTGCTTTTTGTGCTCATTGCTGCGGGTATCCTTGCCGGGGTGCTGTGTTCGGTTTATTTTTTATTCAAAAAGAATACAGAAGACGCGTTTTTTAGCGGGCTTGAATCGAAGGCTGAAATGACGGTTCAAACAGCACTGCGGGGCACTGCGGGCTTAAATCCAATGACTTCCAACTGGATTGCTCCAGATGATGACACCTTGCCGTATCGAGATAATATCAGTATTTTTAATAACGCTTACGAACGTGTTTTTACCGTTATACCCGATGCCCCGCCAGTAACAGTAAAGAATTTGCAGAGCATTTATCAAAGCGGCGAAAGTCATTTTGAACACTATAATTTACTCGCCCTGGGCCGCAAGGCAAACAGTATTTCAGGAACTTCTTACGTGGTAGTGGTGGAAGGATATTGCGATCCTACCCAACTAAGTCAATTGCGCAATATCCTGCTTGTAAGTTTTTTTGTGGGGTTAATGTTAGTGGCTTTGGCTGGTTGGTATTATGCCGGGCAGGCGCTTGCACCAGTGTCGCGTATTGTGGGAGAGGTGGAAAATCTGCAGCCTGCTGACTTGAGTAGGAGGGTGGCTATTGGGGTCAATCGAGATGAGATTGGCCGCTTGGCCGAAACATTCAATCGACTGCTCGAGCGCGTGGAGCAAGCCTTCAAGATGCAACGGATGTTTCTCTCCAATGTTTCTCATGAACTTCGTAACCCACTCACCGCTATTCGGGCCCAACTTGAAGTGGTGCTACAACGTGATCGGGAGCCAGCGATTTACCGTAAAGCGCTGCAAAGTGTGCTCGACGATGTGCGTTCGCTGAGCGAAATGGAAGAGGAACTCTTACAACTCGCCCGTATTTACAACGATCCGAAAGCAATTCCTTTTGCCCCTACTCGCCTTGATGAACTGCTTTGGCAGGCCAAACAACAACTTCAAAAACGCCACGCCGATTATCGAGCCAGCATAGGATTTGGTGAAATGCCGGAGAACGACCAAGCCTTGTCTGTTCGCGCCAACGAAGCCTTATTGCTCACGGCATTACTCAACCTGATGGATAACGCTTGCAAATATTCCCCAGACCATCAAGTCATGGTTCGAGCTGATTTTCACGAAGATGGTAGTCATGTGGTGGAGGTTTGCGACCATGGCCCAGGTATTCCGCCGGAAGAGCAAAAGCTCATTTTTGAACCATTTTTTCGAAGCCCACGGCATCTTTCGGTCAAGGGAACCGGGGTAGGCCTTTCACTGGTTCAAAGTATCTTGACACTACACCAAATCAGCCTTTCAGTCGACAGTCCGCCAGAGGGTGGGGCGGTTTTCAGGTTGAGTTTCCCGCGATCTTACCTTGTCGAATGAAGTTAGAACGATACATCAAAACATTACAGATACTCAATAAAAATAAAAACATGAAACAGATCATATTTGCATTCAGCACCCTTTTTGCGTTATTCTCCATGTCCTGTACCGCACAGATTCCGGTGAAGGAAATAAGGTTTCCCAACGGTAAAATCTGTATTTTGTTAGACAGCGTGGCGGCAGGGAAAGCCATCACATTCGATAAACGAGATGGTTATTTTGAAAAGGTAGGAGCTTCGGAAATGTCGATTCAAATTCAAAAACCCTTGACGGAAGGGCAAACGCGGGAAGCTATTTTGCCTGACTATATTGAGTTTTTGAAAACGGATGTAGAGGGATTCTCTCCAGAAGAATCAAAATTTATTGAAGGCGTGATGGAAAAGGTATTTCGCACGGTCAATGAAGTTTCCTTAAACATTTTCCCGGATACGCTCCTGCTCATCAAAACCAAAGGCAAACATTACGGCGACGGCGTCTGGTACACCCGTGAAAACTGCATCATCATTCCGGCAGACGAGCTGGGGCGACGAAAAACCAACCCCTTCACGACCACGATGTATCACGAACTTTTCCACGTGTGGTCGAGGCTCAACCCTGCCAAAAGTGATCTTACCTACCAACTGATTGGTTTTGAAGATGTTGGGTTTAAAAACTTGCTCCTTCCGCCAGGTATCGCGGCCAGGGCATTATTCAACCCGGATGGCGTTGACTTTGCTCAAAAAATTGCACTCGCCCAGACCGACGGTTCCACGATCAATGCCATTCCAATCATCTATTCCAACCATGAGGGCTGGACAGCTGAGCAGAACACATTTTTTGCCTATCTGGAATTCAACCTGTTTCAAATTGAAAAACAGCCAGAGGGCAAATGGAAAGTATTGGTAAAAGAAGATGGCTACAGCAGCACGCTTAACATTCAGGATCAGCCAGATTTTTTCCGGCAAATTAAAGACAATACGGGCTACATCATTCACCCGGACGAGGTGCTGGCCGACAACTTTGCATTCATCATGCAGGAGAAAAACGGCCAAAAAGTGTCGATGAAATTTTCTGCAGAAGGGAAGAAGTTGTTGGTGGATTTGGAGGCGCTGCTGAAGGGGAAATAAAAAACGAAAACCTATTTTCCTTAGTGTGGTGTGCAAGTCACGGGACAATACAGCAAAACGGGCTTGGTATTTGATGCCCGGCTTTTATTACCTCACCCAAACCTACGCCTAATGCAAAAGACAATTTTTATCGCCGTACTCCAGCTGTTGAGTGTTTCACTGTGGGGGCAGGATACGTTTCATAAAGGATTTAATGGCGGAGAACTCTATGCCATCAACCCGCTTAATGATGGAGGGTTTTTAGGCGTGGGTTTACAATCCCAACCTGGATTTTATAGTCCAAAACATGGTTTGGTAGCACGGTTGAATGATGCCAGTGAGGTGATTTGGAGAAAGCGGTATCCTCGGATGAATTACATTTGGTATTCCGCTGAGGCAAGTGATGGCTTTGTAATCGTAGGAGATACTGTGAATTCTATTTCCGCATTCCCGCATCGTTATTTCGGCGTTATTTCAAAGTTGTCAAACAATGGTGATGTCTTATGGTCTAAAATAATTGGAGATACGTTAGAAGCAACCCGCTCAAATAGAGTGCTTGTGGTGCCAAATGGGTATGTGATATCAGGAGTGGTTAATTCCATCGGTTTGCCAGGGCGGGCAAAAAGTTATTTTGTTAAAATTGACAACAACGGAAATACTCTTTGGAGCAAAGTCTATTTCATTAATAATCCAAATTTTATTGGAGTTTTTTCTGCCCAACTCCTACAGGGTGATACCCTCTACGCTTGCGGCCAAATCCAAGGAAACGGATGCTTCGTACGGATAAATGTGCATACAGGGGCATTAATAGGTTGGTCCTCTTTGGGAGGTATTTATCGAGAGAATATCACGAGCATCAAACCCACGCAAGATGGAAATTTCCTGTTGGCAGGCAGTACTCGATCTACAACAGGAAGTGAGGAAGATCGTCCTTGGGTAACTAAGGTCAACCGAAATGGACAGCTTATTTGGTCAAAAGTCTACAATATCATCGGTGAAAACCTGGGCTGTCAGATAGAAGTAGCAGGTGACGGTAATTTCCTTTTGTCGGTAGGGAAAGGGATAGAGGGGGTTAATAGCGGTTATTCGGTACTCGCCAAAATTAATGAATCAGGCCATCTGCTTTGGGCTTACAACTACGCTGGTGGGCAAGGGTTTGGCTTTGACGAAGTCCGACATACTCCGGATGGCGGTTTTTTGACCTTGTCAGGCGGATCTAATATACTCAAAACTGACACATTGGGTCGTGTCAACAACGGCTGCTGCCCCGCGCTTGTCACGTTTCAAGTAGAGGACTATATTCCGCCGCATCAAAATATTGAGCTAATAGCTGAGAACTGGGGGAACATCAAGCCCTTCAATTTGCAAGCCGTAACGGATAGTGCTTTCGGCATCAAGAATTATTGCGAATTTGCGATAACAAGTTTGACAGAACAAATCTTCATCTGCCCAGGCGATTCTGTACAAATCAATGGAATTTTTTACCAGGCTCCTCAAATAGTACGCTATACGACATTCAGTTTGAATGGCGGATGCGATACCGTACGCATCTTCAATTTAATACAAATACCGCAGCCTTTTAAAACCCAAACGGTTTCTTTTTGCCCTGGCACCTCGGTTGTTTTTAACGGAATCACCTACACACAGCCAGCAACTATTCATCAAATTCTACCTGCCGCCACAGCCTGCGATACCCTTTTGGTCACTTATATCCAAGAAAGACCCCTTCCCAAAAAGTATGAAACAACCACCTTTTGCCCCGGTGAAACGGTGTTTGTAGATGGAATCGGCTATCAATACCCCATCATCCTTCCATTTCCAGACACTTTGCCTGGACCTGCCAATGGCTGCGATACCCTCTTGTATCAACAGTTGGCTTATCCTTCGGAGCTTTCCTCTGTGTCTGTGATTTGCCCGCCGAATCTGCTAGTTAGTACCGCTCCTGCTACGCCCATTCTGGTCAATTATATTATGCCTACCGCCACAAGTACTTGTACTTGCCCTGAGCCGTCTTTTTTCTTGCAAGAAGGTCTTCCATCAGGTGCCTTATTCCCTGTCGGTGAAACGAGGATCTGTTATTCAGCCTACGATATTTGTGGCGAGTACAAGACCTGTTGCTTTGAAATCAATGTGCAGGAAGATGAAGCTTGCGATGTGAAAGAAACGAGTTGCATCCGATACGAACTTCTTGATATTCATGCAGATGCGGAACAGAACAGAACGTACCGAGTGCGCATAACCAACCAATGTAATAGCCCGCTGACCTATACTGCCATTCAAATTCCCAATGGTATCGAAGCGCTTGCCCCGCTGCAAAACATCCCATACATTTCCTACAACGGCAGGGAGTACGCGGTACGAAACCCGAATTTTTCGCCTTTCCATTCGCTGCGGTTCAAGGCTGTAGGCACTGGTATTGCTGGAGGGGAATCGGATATATTTGAATACACCTTGCCAGCACAGGCAAGCCCCACCTTTGTCAAAGCCACCACTCGACTTACCTCTGGGCTACAGTACGAAGTCACATTCAATACATTTGGCTGTTCATTTCAATCAGACATTGTAGCAGATCGTGCCAGACAGCCAAAGCCTTTGCCAATGCTGCGGGTGTTTCCCAACCCAACGAGTGGCGAGCTTTTTGTGGATCTTTTAAAATGGACAGGGGAAATGGTATCCCTGCGGCTGTTGAACGAGCAAGGGCAAGAGTTGGCGCAAAGGTTCTTTGCATCAGGATCGGACGCAACGCGCTTTCCATTGCCAGCCACCTTGGCCAATGGGTTTTATATGATTGAAATGAGGCTGGGAAATGGGGTAAGACATACTGCTAGGTTTGTACTTCAGCGATGACATTTACCCGTTCCTAAAGCGCATAAACAGGAGATAGCCCAAAATGACAGGAGTCATCACCGAATTTTCGGTGATGACTCCTGTTTAGTGTCGCAGGCCTCAGTCTGCATTATAAATATTACACGAGCTGAAGCTCGTGCTACATTACTGTGGGTTCACCTTAATCAACTCCACCTCAAATATCAAAGTAGAGTAGCCTTTGATGGTTGGGCCACGGCCGCGCTCGCCATAAGCGAGGTTGTAAGGAATAAAGAATTTGAACTTGTCGCCTTCTTTCATGTACTGCAAGCCTTCGGTCCAGCCAGGTATTACGCCGTTGAGCGGGAATTTGGCCGTTTGGCCGCGCTGCACAGAACTGTCGAAGATAGAGCCGTCTGTCATGGTTCCATGATAGTGTACTTCTACTTTGTCGGTAGCTAATGGCGAAACCGTTCCTGTACCACGTGTCATCACCTCGTATTGGAGGCCGCTGGCAGTGGTGGTCACTTCTTTGCGTTTTTTGTTCTCCTCGAGAAACTTAGCGTTATTGCCTTTCCACATCCCTGCAGAAATGGACTGCTCGATTTTAGGTGCGTTTTCAGTGGTGAACAGGCCGGGTTGGCCTTTCAATGCCGCGTTGAGTGCTTCCATGAAAAGTTTACTGTTCATGTCGGCGCCAAGCAAACGCTTGGCAGTTTCACCCGCTACCATACCGTGGGCGTAGTTTAGGCTGTCCAAAGCTGTTTTTAGTTCAAGTTTAGGAGCAACCGGGGCTACTGGCTTTTGGGCAAAAATGCTCGTTGCGGCAAAGAGGAGCGAAAGAGCGAAAATGAGTTTTTTCATGTTTTTAAAATTGAGTCGTAGGTGAAAACCTGTTTTTGTTTGTAAATATGTATCGGCCACTAATTGCACTAATTTGATTCGTGAAAATTAGTGCAATTAGTGGCTAAAAGATCGCGTTCTTTTCCATAAAAGTATGCAAGCCTTTCATGGCGCTGCTGCTGACTTTGCTTTTCAAAAAACCACTCCAGCCCAAAAGCCATCCAGCCAAGCCCAATGCTTGCCGGCTCCAGCGCCAAAAGTCAAAATGATCTCGATGACGATAAATCAGCCCGTCTTTGAATTCAAATTCGGCCTCAATAATATTATGCACTTTTCGGCCTGTTTTTGAAAAAGTGTACCAAGCCTCCCAATGCGCTGAACCTGTTTTTTCATCGGCCTTCACCTCGCTGAATTCAATCCGCAGGTCTTTTCCTGCACTAATCAGCATTTTCCACATCGCAGCCGCTTCTTTACCAGATTTCAGGTCAAATGCAGCATCCCTAAACGTAGCTTCTGGGTGATACAGTGAAGCCATCGTTTCGTAATCCTTCTGCTGGAAGGCGGTGTAGAACTTGGTTACGATTGCGGAATAATCGTTCATGATTTTAAGTGTTAAGCGGTTAGTGATAAGTGGTAAACTTGGACAACACTTACCACTAATCACTTACCACTAATCACTAACCACTTACCACTAATCACTTACCACTTTTTTATTTCCCATGACACTGCTTATACTTCTTCCCGCTGCCACATGGGCAAGGGTCGTTGCGGCCTACCACTTTCTCCCGAACGATGGGTTGAGTGCGTTGCACAGGGCCATTGTATCCGGCCGATTGAGCAGCGCGTTGGGCAGCTACCTGGGTTTCGGTTTTTTGTTGCGAATTGTTGGTGCGCAGACGGCTGGCTTGAGCCTTGCGTTGCGCATCCGCCTGCGACTGGGCAGCTTGAGCGCGGCGCATTTCCTCTTCATTGGGCAAGGCAAGTGAGCCCTTCAACAGGAAGGAGGTTACCTGCGAGTTGATGTGTCCAATAAGCCCTTCGAAAAGGTTATAAGCCTCCATTTTATAGATTACGAGCGGGTCTTTTTGC
>JBBQLD010000013.1:0-22701 GCA_038327555.1 Chitinophagales bacterium | reverse complement strand
ATTCATTCACCAAAACTTTTTTCCAAAGATGAAAAAGCACATTTTGACCATGCTACACGCTGGCACAGACTTAATTCCTCGAAATTCCCGTACTTGCCTTGCGGGGGGGGGGCTTAGCCCTGCCTGCCCAAAAAATGGCTTTGTTAGGTAAGATGACTACCTTCTTACTACTTTTTTTGTTTTTTTTCTCCAAGGCAGAAGCACAAAGCACTTCTTTAATTCAGGTGCTTAATCCATCGTCCGTTTCACTTACCTCTGCTGAACAAGCAAAATTCAGCCAAATCCAAAGTCTTACAACAACGGCCTCCGTTCAACACGTCCAGATTAACCCAATTCAAAATTATTTATCAGGGCAAAGCCTCACAATCCAATTGCCCAATTCAAACCAGGCAACTGTGTTCCTTTCGGATTGTGTGATATCAAAACCTAATGGTGAATACTACTGGACTGGTGCGAATGCCGATGGCAGCACAATCACTTTAGGTAATTACAATTCAGGGTATCTGGGGAGCATATTTCATGCTCCGAGCCAAACCCAGTATACCATGTATACATTTGCTCCCGGAAAAGACATTTTGGTGAAACACCAGCCGGGATATTTGGCGGATGCCAATGATTGCGGCACTTCAGACGGGCCTGATGAAGACCCAAACAACGAGGTAATAGACAGGAGTGAGTGCGAAAGCAACACCGTTAGGGTGCTTGTTTTGTTTACCCCTGCTGCTGCTGCTTCGGCTTCGGGCCTGAACCCATTGGTTGTTGGGCCAGCAATTGTAGCCGAGTTGAATGCGTCCTCCTTGGCCAGCAATCTCTCTGCTAACGAGGTCACGTTTGTGCTGGCAGGAACTGTTCTGCTTCCGGGATTCCTTGAACAAGCTAATGACTTATCTGGGGATGTTGATTTGTTGGCATCCAACGCTACTGCCATTGCGACAAGGAATGCCACATTTGCTGACGTGGTGGTTTTGATCGCGGACGATGTATATAGTGGGTCTAATGGAATAGCCAAAGACATCGCAGCAAGTGCGGCAAATGCCTTTTGTATTGCGGAAATAACGGCAGCCGCGACCCTTTTCACGGGGTCCCATGAAGTAGCCCATCTTTTCGGGGCTAGACACCAACGGTGCTACTCTTGTTCAGCTGCATGCAGTGAATTGTCTTTCGGCCACGGATTTAGGATTGGTGAGGATTTTCAGACAATCATGCGCGTAAATTGTGACAACACCCCCAGAGTTGGGAGGTGGTCAACCCCAGGAGTCCCTTTTATGAGCTTCCCTACAGGAAACGTCGCCAATAATAACGCAAAAAAATTAAGAGATCGAGCAGGCAAGGTTTCTTGTTTTCGGGGTGCTGTTCCCGGCCTTGCCTATGAAGTTAAGCTCAGTGGTACACGCACCATTTGCGATGGTGATGACGACCAAAATCTATCTGCCATTTTTAACCCTGCTGGATTTGCTCCACCCGTGACGGTCACTTGGGAACGGAGTTTTACAGGATTTGCCCCTTGGACTATCTTGGGCTGTTCGGGTAATCAGTGTACTTTAACTGGCATCAACAGTTTCCCAGCAGTTTATTACGTCAGGCTAACGGTTTCGGATGCCGCGGGCAACTCCGCCTCAGATATACTGGAAGTAAAAAAAGTTTTCTGCTTAGGCGGCAGTGGCGGCGATAGGGACGCTTCTGAAAACACGTACATTTCAGACGGAGTTTCGATTTACCCAAACCCTGCTAACGAACAACTGATCGTTTCTGGCATAGAAAGTGTCGCGACAATTATTTTGTCCGACCTGAGCGGCACAGTAGTCTTGCAAAAAAACCTCCTCGCCATTTCAGGAGAAAAGATTTCTATAGACATTTCAAGGCTGCCACAAGGCATATATTTTGCAGTAGTAAAACAAGGAAAATCCATCGTTAACACCAAAATCCTAAAAATATGAACACCAAGATTTTCTTTTTCGCTGCACTCACTGCGCTTCTAGTTTCCTGCAACCGCCTTCCTGACAAGGTGGATTTTGGCGAATCTGTGGTACTCCTAAACGGTAAAAAGGTTTCTTACGAACCTAGTTTCCTGTTAATTCGAGTACATCAACTGATGAGTTTTGGGTTCGTAAAGTCAAAAAAAGACATCGTTAATGTTTTGGGGTTTGTTTGGCTGCCGATCTCTACGGGTGATTTTGGGTTGCTCACAAATGATAGCTTGTACATAGGCGCGCAAACCGCGTTCAATCAGACGGTAGATGAAGACTTGGTTGGTTACGAATACGAATTGGTGGATCAGGAAGATGGTTTTTTCAACATCGAAACCTTGGACACCGTGAAACAGGAGGTAAGTGGTCACTTCAGGGCAGCGTTCCGAAGAACGACCAAAAACGGGTATGACGATTTGGGCTTGCCAGAAAACCTGCTGTTCGAGGGAACGTTCAACGAAAAGTACGAAGTGAAGTAGGCATATCATTGTAAGCACTCCCCGGAATTTATGCCGGGGAGTGCTTTTTCCGCAGTGCGTGTGTCTTTTGATCCCTCACATTTTGGGCAGGATTTTTATCACCGTTTGAACCCAAATGTCATTCTTGAAATATGAACACCAAGATTTTCTTTTTCGCTGCCCTCGCCGCTCTTCTAGTTTCTTGTAACCGCCTACCTGACAAGGTGGGTTTGGGCGAATCTGTGCTGCTTCTAAACGGAAAAAAGGTTTCTTACGAGCCGAATTTTCGATTAATTAAGTTTTACCAATACCTCAGCTTTGGGTTTTTAAAGACAAAAAAGGATGTAATCAACAATTTGGGGTTTGATTGGATGCCTGTAGAGACGGGAGACTTTGAGTTGCATACTCTGGATAGCCTATACTTTGGTGCTAAAACTGTATTCAATCAAACGGTTGACGAGGACTTAGAGGGTTATGAGTATGCGTTAATAAACCCGGAAGATGGTTTTTTCAACATCGAAACCTTGGATACAATCAAACTAGAGGTGAGCGGACGATTCCGAGCAGAATTCCGAAGAACGACCAAAAATGGGTACGACGATTTGGGCTTGCCAGAAAATCTGCTGTTCGAAGGTACGTTCAACGAAAAATACGAAGTGAGGTAGTCAGACCATTGTAAGCACTCCCCGGAATTTATGCCGGGGAGTGCTTTTTTAAGTGTAGGGATTGAAAACCAAGATTTTTGCCAAACCAAATTTTCAAACTATGAGAATCCTCCTGCTTTTATCTATTGGGCTTATCTCAATTTTCACGAGTTGCCACAAAGACGGTGAGGCCGACCTGCCAGACGAGGTCAAACTGGGCAAATCAGTAGTCTACCTCAATGGCAGCAAAAAGGACTACGAGCCAGATTTTATGGTATCTAAAGTCAACAACATTTTCAATTATGCATTTGTGCACCAACATGATGATATTGTAAACTTATTGGGATTTGGTTGGCTGCCTATTCAACCTGGCGATTTTGAACTCCACACCGAATATATTCCGCTCATAAAAGCCCTGACAAGTTTTAATCAAACAGTCGATGAAGATCTCAATGGCTACGAGTACGAGCTTGAAAACCCAGAAGAAGGTTATTTTAACGTGGAAGCCCTGGATACCGTAAAACTAGAAGTGAAAGGGCGGTTTAGGGTTCAGTTTCGGAGGACAACCAAAAATGGGTACAAAAACTTGGGACTGCCTGAGACTTTACTGTTTCAAGGCGTTTTCAACGAAAAGTACAAAGTGAGGTAGTTATCACTTCAAAAAGCATACAAACAAGCCCCGGAGCATCACACTCCGGGGCTTTTGCTTTGACATCGCCTAGAGCCTAGTTTCAATACTCGGTAAATTTGTTTTCAGCAGATCGCTGATTTGTTTTACGTCCTGCTTCCTACCTTTGCCTACTTTTTACCCGACCACACAACGACCCATAAACCAATCAACCTATACACATGAAGTTCGCGACTAAAGCTATCCACGCCGGCATAGAGCCAGATCCAAGTACTGGAGCAGTAATGACTCCTATTTATCAGACCTCCACCTACGCCCAAACTTCTCCTGGCGAACATAAAGGTTACGAATATGCCCGCACCCAAAACCCGACCCGTTCGGTACTGGAAAAAAATCTTGCCGCACTTGAAAACGGCACTGAAGCTATCTGCTTTTCCTCTGGTTTAGCGGCACAAGACGCTGTAATAAAACTGTTCTCCTCTGGCGATGAAGTGTTGGCGGTCAATGATTTATATGGCGGGTCTTATCGCCAAATGGTGCGCGTTTGGGGACAATGGGGCCTGAAAAGCCGCTTTGTAGATATGTACACCGCCTCCAATCTGGAGCGCGAAATCAGTCCCGCGACCAAATTGATCTGGATCGAAACGCCGACTAACCCGATGCTCAATATTGTCGACATCGCAGCGGTATGTGCCATTGCCCGCAAGCATGGTATCCTGACTTGTGTGGACAACACTTTTGCTTCGCCTTATCTTCAAAACCCGCTTGATCTTGGGGCAGACATCGTGCTGCACTCGGCCACCAAATACATTGGCGGGCACTCAGATGTAGTACATGGCTGTTTAATTGTGAAGGATGCAGAACTTGCCCAGCGCCTGCATTTTCTTCAAAACGCTTGCGGTGCTGTGCCTGGGCCGCAGGATTGTTTTCTAATTTTACGGGGAATAAAGACCTTGCATATACGCGTTCAAAGGGCTTGTGAGAATGCTTCAGCCATTGCTCAATACCTCGCTACGCACCAAAAAGTTGGCCAGGTTTATTGGCCAGGATTTACCAGCCACCCCGGTCATGAAATTGCAAAAAATCAGATGCGCATGTTTGGTGGGATGGTGTCTTTCGACCTGAAAAACAATTCTCTGGAGCATGCTACGAAGGTGATGAGCAGTACTGAATTGTTTACCTTAGCCGAGTCGTTGGGCGGTGTGGAATCGCTTATCGGCCACCCTGCAAGCATGACGCATGCCAGTATACCACGAGCGGAGCGGCTGAAGGTTGGGCTCACAGATTCGCTTATTCGACTTAGTGTCGGTATTGAAGATGTGGATGATTTGATGGATGATTTGGATAAAGCCTTGGGGCAAATTTAGGATTTTCAGCTTTTATACCACGCTACTGGATATTTTTTAAACACTAAGGAACTAAGAAGCACTAAGACTAAGAGGGGTTTAGTAGTTGTAACACTAAGGAACTAAGAAGCACTAAGACTAAGAGGGGTTTAGTAGTTGTAACACTAAGGAACTAAGAAGCACTAAGACTAAGAGGGGTTTAGTAGTTGTAACACTTAGTGGCCCTTAGTTCCTTAGTGTTTTCAAAATGTATAGTAGTGTGCTTTTATACTTTTACAAGTATGACAAGACCCTTATTTTTTTGCTTTTGTGTGCCTTTTGCGCCCCTACAATCCGCTAAATTTCAGCAATTTATGTCGCGTTTTTTGCTCACTGCATTTGCTTTGCTTCATCTGGCCAACCTTTTAGCTCAGACCAATCTTCAACGCATTGGAGCTCTTTCTTATGCGCCGCTCAAATTGGCCGGCTGCTGGCATCATGTGGATCAAACCGGCGGTGAGTGGGCATTAGTGGGCACCAGCGCAGGGCTAAGCCTGGTGGATCTGCAAGATCCTACCCAGCCCGTACAGCGATTTACGGTTCCCAGTCTTAACAACAATTGGCGAGAAGTGAAAACTTGGGCTGGCTATGCCTACTTCGGCTCGGAAGCGCCTCAAAGTGGAATCACAATTGTTAATTTGAACTACCTCCCAGATAGTATACAATGGAAGGTTTGGCGCGGTGACGGGTTCTTTGACAGCTTAATCGTAAGAAGCCACGCCTTGCAAGCGGAGGCCGGTTATCTTTATATTTGTGGAGGCGGCAACGTGACGAATGGCGTGGTCATTGCCAATCTTGTAGACCCTTGGAATCCACATATTGTGAGCAAATATGCCGCTAATTACGTCCATGATGCTTTTGTACGGGGAGATACCCTTTGGACTAGTGAAATTTATCAGGGCCAATTTGGGGTGGTTGATATTTCGAATAGAAGTAACCCGGTTTTGCTTGCCACGCAACCTACTCCGGGGGCCTTCAACCACAATACTGGCCTTTCTGAAGATAGTAAAACACTTTTCACCACCGATGAAAAAACGGGTGCGCCACTTGCTTCTTTTGACGTTTCCAAGTTGGACGATATCCGTCTGCTTGATGTGTATTTCCCAAGCAAAAAACCAGAAGGAGAAGTACACAACGTACGCGTGGTAAAAGGAGATTTTCTCGTGTGCCCCAGCTATAAAGGCCAACTGACTATCGTGGATGGCGCTCAGCCCGACAATTTGATTGAGATTGCTTGGGACTCCCTCGGCACCTCTCTCATTTGGGATGCTGATCCTTACCTCCCATCGGGCATTATCTTCGCCACGGCCAAAAACGAAGGACTTTTTATTTATCAGCCCAGCTATGTCCACGCAGCTTGGATTCAAGGGTTGGTGACTGATGCAGTTACTGGCTTTCCGCTTGCTGACGCGAAGGTTTTTGTCTTAAATTCCCCCAATGCCGACACTACTGGTGCGGACGGAATCTATAAAACTGGAGCCCCCGCAACGGGCAGTTATGCACTTCGCGCAGAGCGACCGGGATATCAACCACAAGTCATTCCTAGCTTCCCCTTGGTAAGTGGCGTGATTGCTACCATCAATTTTCCCCTCTCGCCTTTGATGAGCACCTCGAATATTGAACCCGAAACCTATGTACGGGTTTCACCTTCTCCATTCGAGGATTTTTTGCGGGTGGAATTCCCAAATGGTAGCCCTCTCAATAAGGAGGAGGCGACGCTGCGCCTGATCGATCTTTCCGGACAAGTTATAGTAGAAAAGCGGGTTAATACTACTGGCGTGACTGTTTTGGACGGCTTGAAAAAGATTCCTTCGGGAACTTATTTACTTCAGGCTTCGAACGGAACAGGCCTCACTCCTGTAGTTAGCGTATTGAAGATATAGTTCTCGGCTCAAGTTCTTTCACACCACGGCACAACGTTTTTGAGCATAGTGGCGTCGTGTGAAAGAATCCAAGCGCTCTATCTCCCGACCACAACCCGATAAGCTACACGACCCATTTCGGTGTCTACCCACAAGATATAGAGCCCATTAGACAAATCAGAAACATCAAAAAAGCAGGGTGTTTTGTACGCATTTTGGGCTTCAAGGAGCCGTCCTGATACATCTGTCAACCTAAGTCGAATAAGCTCGGAAGGTTTTTCTTTGAAATACACCCCAACCACCTCCGATGCAGGATTAGGCAAAATTCGAATACCCAATTCAGCAGAAACATCTTCCACGCGCACTGCACCAAGTTGAATGGTAAGCACGGTGCTGCATGTATTGCCGCTGGTGACCGTTACGGTGAAGGTTCCGCTTGTAAGCCCAACAAGATCTTCTGTTGTGCTTCCATTGTTCCAAAGAAAGGTGATTGGAGCCTGTCCGCCCAGCACCAGTAAATCAATGTATCCATCCGCTGCACCTGGGGCTGATTCTTCGTTGGTGAGTGCCAAAACATCCATCACTGGAGCAACGGTAAAGGTGCTAATTGCCATGCAATCATTTACATCCGTTACGGTAACGCTGACTGTACCTGAGAAACTATCGAATATAGAAACACTTTGTTCGATACCTCCATTAGACCAGTTATATTCGTACGGAGCAGTACCGCCAGTCACGTTAGCGACCAAGGTTCGCTGCTGGCAGGGATCTCCCTCGTAGGTGACATTCATCGTCAACACTGTGCCATTTTCACTAATCATCACACAACTTGTTGAGCTGCAGCCATTTGATCCGGTCACTGCAAGGCAATAATTGCCCGCTTCTGCGACGATCACATTTTGCTGCATAGAAAAAGGGATTCCATTTTTAGACCATGCGTAACTGACATTGGCCGTATTTGAGGTGCCTAGCAACTGAACCGAGGCGTGTAAACAATCCAGTACCAGTCCATTGTGGTTGATTTGTGCTCCAGGTGGTGTTAAATCCTGTTGCACGGCCACGTTGTAGTTTTTGGAACAACCGTTGGCTGTGGACGAAACCGTGAAGACTGCCGATGCGAAAATTGAAAGGTTCTGCCCTTGAAAAACTTCCACTCCGTTGAAGTAGTAGTGCACATTTGCAGGCGCATCAGGCACGAGATAGCTAAAAGTTGAATTCGAACAGGTAAGAATGACATTGCCTGGCAGGTCAATTTGTGGCAGCAAAGTATCCTGATATACCGTAGCATAAGCCGCTGTAGTACAGCCATTTGGAGCGGTAACCACGACGGTATAAACCCCGCCTTCTGTGGCAATAAATCCGCTGTGAAGCTCGCCATTGGGTTTATACCATTGCACCGAACTATTGGGCGGGTTGAAGTTCGTTCCCAAGGTCAAGGTTGGTACATTACAATTAAGCAAGCCCCCCAATGCAATCGCTGTTGGACCTGTTCCTGGCAAAAAAATGACCGATTTTGGGGGCCCTGTGCTGGAATTATAAAACGCCCCTCCTCCCGGTGTCACCTCTAACTTCACCGCACGCACGGAGTAAAACAAGGTATCTGAGACTGGCGAAAGGTCTTCCCAGGAAGTTTGAAAAACCAAATCTGGCGATACTCGGATATAAGGCCCGTCCAGACTGAATGAGCGATAAATCAAATAGGCTACTGCCTCTGGATCGGGAGAAGCGGTCCAATGCAGGTTCACTTTATTGCAATTCGAGTTGAGTGCCAGGTTAGTAGCTGGTGCGACCACTTTTGCCCGAAGGGTAGGATCTCCGAGTAATGCGATATGGGTGCCACTTTCGCCATTAGAATCCCCGTAAGCCGTATTCGCTTGTGCGTTTTGAGTTTCTTTCAGACAATATCCGATCGTTTCGCCCGAAGCCAGGCCCTGCTGCATCCAGTGCGGGCGGCCTGCCCAGGTAACGGTCAAAACACTGCCTTTCGAGGCCAACAAAGCGGGCAAAAGCGGGTTCGTTTCAAAATCCCAATCCCCGAAATAATCGCCATACAGGTTTGTAAAAACAGTCCGAACAGAATCGGTCGCAAAATTTGTCGCTGTTCCTATTCCGTCAGCACTAATATAGGTGCCATTTGCTCCTGCACCATAACCAAGCAGGTGGCGTTGTGGATTTATAAACTCCCCGGCTGCTACATTGCCTTCTCCCACGAGAGGATTCGCATTGCGGTAGCCATCTGCTGCAAATGCCTCGCCGCCCGACCAACCAAGATGGTCATCTACCAGAGCTCGGTTTTGCACTTTGTATTGTCCAGTGCGCCAGAGGTGGTTTTTGAGCAAATATTTGCGCAGCAGTTCCACGGGAGGCGAGCCAAAAGTAGCCGCAGAAAGTCGGCGAAAATCAAGCCGCCCGACGGGTATTTCTACCGCGGAGGGAAGTGTATTTTGGTCAAATTTTCCGTCACCTGGCACATTTCGATTGGCCAGGCGCGCCGTATTTGGGAGATTTACTGAATTATCCGTCCATATACCATTTACATCACCGTAATACGCATCACAAGGCCAGGCACCGTTGTGGTCAGGTTTAGTATCCCAAGCCATGCTACCAGAATAAGGGATAGGTACTGTACCTATAAGCAGCACGGCTTTCACGTTGTTTGGGTCGGCGTTGTAGGCATTTATAATTTGGGTTTTTACCCCTTGGACTGTCGTGAATGGGCCAGTTTTAAAAGGCATGGTCTGCCAACCTTCGCCGCGCAAGTCATTTTTAAAGGTGATCAAATCGGCACCCAAAAGATCAGCAGTGGTGGAGTCGATAAAGACTAGTATTTTACCCCTGTTGTCGACCACCGGGGTAAAAAAATTGGCAAAAGCATAACCGTATGCCGTAACAGTGCCTGTTTTTCGCTCAATGGCATATTCGTAAGTTTCGCTGCCGTCCAGGCCAGTGTCAAAATAGCCACTGAGCTGAGTTTGTGTGGCGTTCACTAGTTCAACCCAAGAATTGCCCTCCGAACCTTTCACCCTGCGGCGCAGTATGATGTCGGAAGGCTGTGGATTGGCCCAATTGATAAACGTGGCTGGTGGGTTTAGCCCTGCAGAAAGTTGCATTGGCACCACGATATCCTGTGGTATTTGGGCGGAGAGGAAAGCGCTCAAGAAAAAGGCGCTGAGCAAGGTAAGAAATCGGGACATAGGATGATGATTAGAAAATGGAAGTATTATTTGAACACAAAAATAGTTTTTTTGGCGAAAAACCTCATAGGTATACAAGTTGACAAAGTAGGACTCAAGACCAAGCGTCAAATATTTTTGACAGGATTTACAAGATAAACAGGATTTAATAGGGGTATTAATCCTGTTTATCTTGTAAATCCTGTCAAAAATATTTTACAATTAGTCTTGAGCCAGCAGCTGAACATGTTTGTCATGTCGCAGCGCAGCGCAGACATCCACACAACCCAAGTCCAATAAAAATGCTTCGTTAATGAAACCATCTTGTATTTAAAAGGGATTTCGAAGTCTCTTGGCTTGTGTAGATGTCTGCGCTGCGACATGACAAACTATCCAAAGTCTAAATATTTTGCAATTTTTCTTTTTCTACCTTTGCCCCCACTTATGGGCCGCATCCTAGCAATTGATTTTGGACTTAAACGTACGGGCATCGCTGTCACCGACCCCCTAAAAATCATTGCAAGCGCACTGATTACCGTTCCGACCCATGAGGTACTGGCGTTTCTCCAAAAATATTGTGTAGAAGAAGAGGTGGATCATTTTGTATTGGGGCTTCCGCTCCATCGGGATGGCAATCCGGCCCAAATTGCGCCCCAAGCGGACGCGTTTGCTGAAAAACTGGAAAAACTTTTTCCAGAAAAAAAAGTTTTTCGTCAAGACGAGCGAAACACCTCCAACGACGCAAAAAAAATTATCCTCCAAAGTGGCATCAAAAAACAAAAACGCCGGGATAAAGCACTGGTTGACAAAATTGCTGCCGCGCTTATTTTGGAGCAATTTATGGAGGAAAACTATTGGAATTAAGGAACGGGTAAATAATAATTGGTTACTTTCAGGTAGATTACTTTTTGCTCAGACAACTATCTTTTTGTGCGAATAGCTGGACTCTTTTATCAAAAAGATGGGCGGTATGGGCGGAAAGAAATCAGTTGAAAGTAACCAGTTATTATTTACCCGTTCCTAAGCCCAAAACCCACCTTAAATCATACAATTAGGAATCAATGCTACTTCCAGTTTACGCCTACGGGCAGCCTGTGTTAAAAAAAGTATCCGTCAATATAACCGAAGAACACCCTGATCTTCAAAGCCTTATCGCAAGCATGTGGGATACCATGTACCACGCAGACGGGGTAGGAATAGCCGCGCCGCAGGTAGGACATGGCATCCGGCTTTTTGTGATTGATACGGAACAGGTTGATCGTAAAGAAGGGACAGAGTCGCCTACCGATACCCCGTTCAAACAGGTATTTATCAATGCTCAAATATTAGCTGAAACAAGCATCCCTTGGACCTACGAGGAGGGTTGCCTCAGCATCCCGGATATTCGGGGCGATGTCGAAAGAGCAGCAGGTATTCGCATCCGTTGGCAGGACGAAAATTTTCAAGCGCATGAAGCAGAGTTTACCGGAATTAACGCTCGGGTCATTCTGCATGAGTACGACCATATTGAGGGCATCCTTTTTACGGAAAGGCTGAAACCACTAAAAAAACGCTTAATTCAGCGCAGATTAGAAGCTATTCGATTAGGAAAGGTGAAAACCGACTATAAAATGCGGTTCTACAACGGGCGATAAAGCGCCTCAGACCTTACAAGTTTTTGTTATGGTATAAAAGTTGCTAGGTGTGTAGTAAATAATCTTTGCACACCATGCTCCGCTATCTCGATATACTAGTCGCCGATCATCATCCAATTTTTGTAGAAGGGCTTCGGTCTATGTTGTCCAACACGGGCGACGAACACTTTTCTTTTAATATTAAGGGTGTGGCCATCAATGGATCTCAGGTAGCAGAATATCTGGGCAACTCACAGCCCGATCTTTTCCTACTTGATCCTGATCTTCCCGATGCTGAAGGATTGAAGATGGTCTCCATTGTGAAGAATAAAGGCACTAAAACACGCGTGCTTATCCTCAATGGCTCGGGCGACCCAATCCATATTCAGGCTGCTTTTAGGGCTGGTGCAGATGGTTATATGCTCAAGTCCGGTTCTCATGACGAGCTACTACAGGCCGTAGGCGAACTTGCTGAAGGCCGCACTTTTGTTGGGCGCGGTTTAATGCCGATGGATTTTAAAGGTGAAGCCGTTGAGCTTTCTCCAGATCTCCATTTTGCCAAAAAAAGTGGGCTTACCCGCCGTGAATTGGAGATCCTAAAACTCATCGGCCAAGCCTTGACCAACAAAGAGATTTCGAGTCGAATTTTCATCAGCTACCAGACGGCCAGTGTACATCGCAAAAACATCATGCGAAAACTTGGAGTAAACAGCACAGGAGCGCTGATTAAAATGGCTTTCGAGAATCATTTAGTTTGATTTTGTTCAAATGAAAGTAATACTATCAAAGACAATTAGCTTATCTTTGCAGTCCCTCCATCCTTTTTTTTTGGGCATTAAGCTCCCCTTTGCAATAAATTAACCTACTTAGGGTAGGTAATGTCTGTTGTTGGGCATTGTTTTTGCTACGGCAAGTAAATATTTGCAAGCTTTCTTGTCAAAAGTTTGCTAAGCTCATTACGACTTTTTTAACTTTGTCCCGCTTTGGAAAAATCTTAACCCCTATGATTATTTTTCTTTGCCCTGACTTGTTTAAAAAAGTTTTCTCATTCAAAAAACACATTCAATCGATTACTTTTTTCTTAATCATATTTTCTCATGAAAAAAACGAATTCTACGTTCTTATTTAATCTTTTAGGGTGGACGCTGGCAGTAGCACTATCGCTTTCAGTCAGCAACTCTGTGACTGCACAATGCAACATGATTTGCAATGATCTGGTGCAGATTTCGCTAGACCAAGATTGCGAAACCGAAATCCTACCGGATATGATTTTGGAAGGCAATGGTTGTCCAAACGGAAATTTCCAGGTACAAGCCAAAATTGGCGGGATTTGGACGCCTGCTGTGGGCAATTTCGTGGCTACCTCTGCACATATCAATCTTCTCCTCCAAATTCGGGTGAGAGATCTTACCTCAGGCAATTCATGCTGGGGGAATGCCCGTATTGAAGACAAGCTTGCGCCAGGGCTCACGTGTGAAGATATTACCCTGAACTGCGCAATCGTAGATTATACACCAGCCTATTTGCTCGATGTGCTTAATATTTCGGAAGCATATCCTTCGGTAGACGAAAATTGTACTTCTACTACATTGACCTATATCGACACTTGGTTTGACTTGGGCTGCAATGGAAGCATTAATGGCCATAACGATGTCAGTGCATACGTTATACGCAAATGGACTGCCGTAGACCAAAGTGGCAACTCTTCTACCTGCAATCAATACCTATACTTTGATCGCCTCCATTCTGCAAGCGTATTTTTTCCCGGCGATGTAACGGTGGATTGTTCCGATCCAATTACTGCTCCTGCTGCAACAGGGGTTCCGTATGTGGTAGCTTTTGGTGTTAATTTTGATATTTGGCCAAATGGCACCTTTTGTGAGCTCAATGCTACCTACCAAGATTTGCGCTTGCCTATTTGCGATGGTACTTACAAAATTTTGCGTACTTGGACAATCTACGACTGGTGCAGGCCTACTGGCCCCACCAATCCGCTGACCCATGTTCAGCTCATTAAGGTACTTGACGATCAAGGCCCAGAACTGGAGTGCCCGGAAGATATGACTGTAGGCACCAACCCGAACGACTGCCAACTTGATTTTGATCTTCCTGATGTATTTGTAACAGACAATTGCTCCCGACTTTCCTCCATTGAAGCACAATGGCTGGACTTTAACGGCATTGGTCACTCCATGTACGGTACTTTCAGCAATTTCCCCGGCAATAACTTCTGGGATCGCGATACACTCGCGGTGTTGGGATACGCCAATAACCTGGGAATCGGCGTTACTCAGGTGAAATACATCATCAAAGATAACTGTGGAAATATTACGACTTGCGTCTTTAACGTAACCGTAGAAGACAGCACACCACCGAATGTTTCTTGCGACCAAACGACTCAAATTGCGTTGGGGTCAAGCGGTATGGCATTAGTAAATGCTTCTACCTTTGATGACGGATCTTATGACAACTGCGCTCCGACGGTTTATTTCAAAGTCCGTCGCATGAACAATAATGGCTGCCAGAATAGTGAACAATTCCACGATCAGGTGAAATTTTGCTGCGAAGACGTGGGAGATACCATTCGAGTTATTCTTCGGGTGTACGACGTTCCTGTTCCTGCAGGAGATGTCGACCTTGAATTTGAGGAATCGCATTCTAATGATTGCATGGTATTCGCTTTGGTGGAAGACAAAATCAAACCAACTTGTTTGCCTCCAACCAATAGGACGGTGAATTGCGAGAATTTTGACCCAAGTTTGTGGACTTATGGCAAAGCTCAAGTATCCGATAACTGCTGCCTCGATACTACTAAGGTGTATCAAGGTCAAGTTGGTCTGTCACACTCTGTGAACTATTCCTTGTTCGATACGGTCTGCAATAAAGGCACCATCACACGTACATTCCGTGCCTATGATTGCTACGGTCAAAGCAGCTCTTGCACCCAACGTGTCATCGTTACTTACTCACAAGATTATTATATCAAGTTCCCGAACGATGCTATCGTGACGACTTGTGATGGCACAGGGATATATGGTGAGCCATCTTTCTTTGGTAAAGATTGTGAGTTGCTGGGCGTTTCGTTCCAAGACGAAGTCTTTACTGTAGTACCTGATGCTTGTTTCAAAATCGAGCGTACCTGGCAAATTATAAACTGGTGCACTTACAACCCAAATCTTGGGTGTATTTATGTGCCAAACCCGAATCCAAACGCGATTACAAACCACCCGACGAACCTTCCGGGGCCGACCGTTTCTGCTCCAGGCACGCTTCCGCCTTGGAGATCTACCGTGGTGAAGATCAATCCAACGGACCCGCTTCCAGGTACTGACTTCAGCTCTTTCTGGGGTGACACCAATAATGATGGCAATAACGAAGAGGTGAACTGCTACCGTTACAAGCAAATTATCAAAATCATTGATGGTCAAGCACCAACAGGTACTTATGTTGTACCAAGTTGCTCGAACCAGAACTGGTTCACTGCAAACCGTGGCGACCTTTGGAATGAGATGTACTGGTGGGATAACGGTCTGCAAATCCACGACTTGTGCGAGGAGCCAACCGATCTTTGCATCACAGGTACAGACGCTTGCTCTGGCTCTAACATCAACATCGAATACCTGTTATTCCTTGATTTGGATGGCGATGGCGTAATGGAAACGGTAATCAACTCTATAAACACGGGTATCGCTGGTTATGGTTGGAACAACGTTCCTTTCAACAACGCAAGCAACCCGAACTTCTCTGGTGGCACATCACGTAATTTCGACGAGCGTCCAGTACCGTTTAACCAGAAATGGGGCTTTGCCATACAGGAAACTGTGTCGGGTAACAACAAAACTGCTTGCGTACGCTGGAATACACAGCAGCAGCAAAACACCTTCATAGTGCCAGAATTGCCACATGGTACGCATAAAATCAAGTGGTTTATCACAGACGGTTGCGGCAATAACAAGGAATACGAATATACCTTCACCGTGAAAGATTGCAAAGCTCCTACAGTGGTTTGCTTGAACGGTTTGAGCGTAAACATCATGCCGACTGGTATGATCCAACTCTGGGCTTCTGACTTCTTGCAATACACAGAAGACAACTGCACGCCAAACCCGTTGAAGATTTCTATCCGCAAGTGCGGTACCGGTACAGGCTTCCCAGTGGATGCATTCGGCAACCCAATCCTGGTAGTCAACTTCACTTGTGCAGAGCTCGGCACCCAGTGTGTTGAACTTTGGGCGATTGACGCAACCGGCAATGCTGACTATTGCGAGACCTTTGTCATCGTACAAGACAACCTCGGCGCTTGCGGCGGTGTGCCAAAGCCTGTTATCGCTGGCGCAATGAAAACAGAAATGCAGGATGGAGTAGAAGAAACCACCGTTGTACTTTATGGTATACTGCCTGGTGGTATTGCGGCTCCTCCGGTGTCTGATTTGACCAATAATTCCGGAGGTTTCATGTTTGCTAATGTCCTCCCAGTTGGTTCTGATTATATGATTGCACCGGAGAAAGACGACAATCCGCTGAATGGTGTGACCACTTACGACCTTGTACTCATGTCTAAGCACATTCTTGGAATCGAGCCTTTCGATAGCCCATACAAGATGATTGCTGCTGATGGTAACAAGAGCGGTAGTATCACAACGTTCGACATTGTAGAATTCCGCAAACTCATCCTGGGTATCTACAATGAAATGCCAAGCAATACTTCCTGGCGTTTTGTGGACAAGGATTACACTTTCCCGAACGCACTCAATCCGTTCCAGGAACTGTTCCCTGAAACAAAATCCGTTCAGGATATGCAAATGGCCAATCTTGATAACAACTTTGTTGGGGTCAAAATTGGTGACGTAAATAATACTGTGGTTCCGAACGCTTTGGTTAACATGGAAGAGCGTGGTCAAGGCACCCTTTACTTTGATGTTGACGACCGCAATGTGAAAGCTGGAGATATCGTAGAAGTGAAATTGTCGGCTTCGGAAAAAGTGGCTGGCTACCAATTTACGATGACACTCAACGGCCTTCAGCCGCTGGATGTGTTGCCGGGTGATAACATGGGTAAAGACAACTTTGCACTGTTCGCTGACGTAATTACGGCTTCTGTAAACACTGAAGCTGGCGAATTTGCAATCCGTTTCCGCGCTACTCGTTCTGGCCAGTTGAGCCAAATGATTGGCCTTGGAAATGGTATCACTCGCACCGAAGGATACACTTTGGCCAATGGTGAAATCACGAATAAAGAATTGGCATTGCGCTTCAACAGCGCAAGCGGAATCACGCTTTCAGGTGCAGGCTTCGAACTGCTTCAAAACGTGCCTAACCCGGCCAAAGGCTTTACTAATGTTTCTTTCTACCTGCCAGAACCTGCCGAAGCCACCCTGCGCATCACCAATGCGGAAGGCCGCTTGATCAGAACGATGAAAGGGGAGTTTGCTAAAGGCCTTAGCACCATTGCCCTCCAACGCGCTGACCTTGAGGCCGGTATCTTGTTCTACCAATTGGATACCCCTACACACAGTGCTACGAAGAAGATGATTGTTGTAGAATAACTTCATCCGACGACTAAAAGTCGTCTGATGAATAATACATAAAAACGCGGTTCACGAGGTAATCCTTGTGAACCGCGTTTCTTTTTAAGATTCAGCATTATTGGCAGTAGGATTTGGTGGCTTTACGCTTCCCATTTATCCTCATGGCCAATCTATTAAAGTTACCTGAGTTTTGGATAGTAAGGCGTCGAATAAGATTGATTATCAATTAATAGCCGCATCGCGGCGTAGCATCTGTAGAAAAACCAATGCAAAAAATACGAAGGTGCAGCGCATTGGAGCAATTGTCGCGGTGCTCTGCACCTCCATCGCATAATTCGCTTGTTTCTAAAGATGCTACGCCGCGGTGCGGCTACAAGGTTACCAAAAACTCAAGTTAACGTTTGCTAATCTGTACATTTGAGCAAATTTGAAACCAGGAAAAATGAAAAAAACAACGATCCATTTCCTACCAGTCCTCTTGTTTTTGGCCGCTTGTGGCAATGAACCCAAGCAAAAAGCAGCCGACAGCTCAGCGGCTACCGACAGCATTACAGATACCAAACTCCCTCCAGCCACCTATCTCGAAGGCATTTATGCTACCACTTCAGCACCTGGAAAAGGGCTGGAAAACCTCTTCGACGCCAACCCTGGCACAATATGGCAAACACAGCCGGGCACTGGCCCCGACGAAGGCATTATGCTCTATTTTCAAAATGCGCTAGCCCTAAATTCCATCGAAATTGTAACCCCTGATGGGATTTTTGCCAAAATAGAAGCCGCGGAGGAAAAACCAATTTTGATTTATACCAACGGACAGGTTGCAGGCGCTGGTTTGCCCAATGATAAAATTTCACTGGCCCAAAACGGACTCGTGAAATCGCTCTTTATTCGTTTTCCTAAAACTGGTAAAGAGGTGTTTGAACCGCTACGTCAAGAAGTATATCGTTTGACCTACCCGCTCAATGCCTTTATTGCTGTCAGCGAGCTGAAAGTAGTCAACGACAAGGGCGAAACTCTCCGCCTGGTGCCGCCTCGAATCGTGAAAGGATCCGTTACAGCCTCTTCAACCCTAATGCCAGAAACGGCTTACAGCGCAGCCAATTTATTCGATAGCCGCAAGGAATTTGTTTGGGCTGAAGGCGCCGCGTCCAGTGGGGAGGGAGAAATCTTGACTTTTGAATTTGATGCACCCGTAAACATAACGGCCGTTCAGATTTGGGATGGCTACCAGCGTTCAGATGAACATTTTTCTGCCAACGCCAGGCTGCGTGATTTTGATTTTGGAGAAAAGGGCGGCACGGTGCGCACTTACACCTTGCGCGATACCAAGGCTGGCCAGAAAATTGAACTTCAAACATCTGCGAAAGGCGCCGCTTTTGAACTTAAGGTCAAGTCCGTTTATCCTGGGAAAAACTATAAGGACTTAGTTCTTAGTGACCTTGTGTTTTATGACGGAGAACGGCCTTTCATACTGCACTCAAAGTTGCCTGAAAACTACCAGACAAGGCTCCGAAGTAAAGCTGACAATTCACCCCTGGCAGCATTACTTGATAAGCGAATTGCCAATGAGGTACAAGAGGATGCATCATCTGTGTCACAGTCCCTTATTCTTCGTTCCGACGGCAGTTTTGTCTTATACAGCCTGGCCCGCAGTGATGGGGAAGCTGACATCTCCACGTTTGCAGACGGCAACTGGGAAATCCTGTCAAACAATCAGGTAAAAGTTTTTGGCAAATGGACAGACCTCATCAATTTGCCAGACTATTATAAAGGAAGTGCCCAGCACAACCCTACACGAATTTTTAAAGATGTGCTGACCATAGATGCCACCAAGGTGACCGGGACTAAAATGGTGGGCACCTTTTATTTGAAATAAAAATCGCAGCGCACCGACACACCGCGCACCGGAAAAGCGGGTTAGAAAATGTCGGGCGCTGCGCGCTCATGGTTAGAATAATTTTGCTGCAAGGTTTCGATACTAATGCCATTGCCACAATAGGGCATTCTCTTGCAATGGCCTACTTAACTGAGTTTAACCTTTGATGGTGGAAATGAAAGGCTTTAGTTAAAGTAAAAAACATTGAATATCAACATTTTGAAAGATAGTTAAAAATATATTTGAAATACGGTTAAGTAAGTTTAACCACCAGGAGCATTCGGATTACCTAGTACAGGCAGACCAATACCTACCTTTGCTCCATGCGCCGCCCACTTCCCAGTGTTGAACAATTTGTAAAAGGCATACGAGCCTCAGATCGTGTGCTGCTTGGCCAGGCCATTACCCTGGTTGAAAGTGCTCGGGAGGATCATCAGGTTTTGGCCCGTGAAATCATAGCCCACTTGCTTGCCGACACTGCCGCCATCAACACCTTAAGAATAGCGGTTACCGGCGCGCCCGGCGTGGGCAAAAGCACTTTCGTAGAAGCCTTGGGAATGTACCTGGTGGAGCAAGGCAAACACCCCGCAGTACTGGCCATTGACCCATCGAGTGCTGTAAGTGGAGGCAGTATTTTGGGGGATAAAACTCGAATGGAACGGCTTTCAGCCTCAGAACATTCGTTTATTCGACCCTCTCCCGCTGGCGATTCACTTGGTGGAGTGGCCCGCAAGACCCGCGAAGCCATCTTGCTGGTGGAAGCTGCAGGATTTGATACGGTTATCCTCGAAACGGTGGGAGTAGGGCAATCTGAAATTGCTGCACAACGGATGACCGATTTGTTTTTACTGCTTTTGTTACCTGGTGCAGGGGATGAATTGCAGGGGATCAAACGCGGTATCGTGGAAATGGCCGATTTATTGGTGGTAAACAAAGCCGATGGCGACCGTATTAAATTGGCGAACCAGGCCCGGGGCCATTACCTTAACGCTACCCACCTTTTGCCCGTTAAACCCAGCGGATGGCAACCACGAGTGATGGTTTGCAGTGCTTTGGAAAATAGCGGGATTACCGACCTTTGGGATGCAATTTCAGCCTTTCAAAACGACCTGCTTGCGAATGGCTTTTTTGCTGAAAACCGCCGTCAACAAGCTCGATATTGGTTGGAAGACTCCATTGAAGCTGGGTTAAAAACGATGTTTTACAATCACCCCGCTGTAAAAGAAAAACTTGATGAAGTAGAGGCCGCAGTTCTTGCCGGCCAGATGTCGCCCACAGATGCGGCAGCCCGGTTGTTGGGGGTGGTGAATTGGGGAAGTTGAGGATTTGGTTATTTCAAACACTCGGATATCCCTTGGTATAAATTTTAAAACAATTGACTATCAGGCTATATTCAGGGCTATTCATTGCTTTTTTGGGCCAATCCCCCCTATCTTCGCCGCTGCATGAATCTACCACTCCTTATCTCTCGCCGCTATCTTTTTGCCAAACGCAGCACCAATGCCATCAACATTATCACAGGCATTTCGGTGTTGGGCATGGCAATTGGCACGGCTGCGCTTATACTCGTGCTTTCGGTTTTTAACGGTTTTGAGGATTTACTCGCCAACTTGTTCGGGCATTTCAACCCGGAACTTAAAATTACGCCCGCAAAAGGCAAAACTTTTGAAGTGGACAGTTTTGTGCTGGTAAAAATGAGGGCCTTGCCCGGAGTGGAAATCGTGAGTGAAACGCTGGAAGAAATTGCCTTTTTTGAGCATGACGGTTCCCAGGATTTTGGCGTGCTTAAAGGCGTAGATTCCCTTTTTGCCCGCGTCAATGGCATTGATTCCGACACTACACTTCGAGAGGGGCAATACCTGTTAAAAGAAGGAGAACGAAATTATCTGGTACTCGGCGCAGGTGTGCGGAACAAGCTGAGTGTAAATGTGAGCAACCCGCTTTCCACCATCACCGTGTATATGCCAGAGCAACAGTCGGGTGTACTTGATAAACCTTTTAAGGCCCGGCAAGCCACTCCTTCAGGCACTTTCGCCATCCAACAGGAATTCGATAATGAATATGTGCTGACTAACATTGGCTTCGTACGGGAGCTCTTGGAATCTCCGGCAAACAGGGTGTCTGCCTTGGAAATTAAATGCGCCCCTGGGGCCAACATAAAGCAAATCAAAGCTCAAGCCCGGACCTTGCTAGGCGATGGCTTCACGATGAAAGACCGATACGAGCAAAATGAAGCCTTTTTCAAAGTTATGCAGTTGGAAAAATGGATGGGGTTCGCCATCACCAGCCTGATGCTTTTGCTCATGGCATTCAATACAGTAGGCGCGTTGTGGATGATTGTACTCGACAAACAGCGTGACATCAGTACCCTTAAAAGCATGGGCGCAACAGATTCGATGGTATACCGGATTTTTTTGCTGGAAGGCTTTTTACTTAGTTTATTAGGTATGGGCATGGGCGTGGTACTAGCTATCGCCCTATATATTGCGCAAAAGACCTGGGGTATCGTCACCATTCCAGAGGGCTTTTTGGTGGCCAGTTATCCCATCTCTATGCGGGCATCCGATTTTTTGCCTGTAACGCTTACCGTGCTGGGCATTGGATTATTGGCCGCACTTTTGCCGGCACGTCGAGCAGCGCAGGTGCCGGCGTTTTTGAGGGAGGAATAATAATGGGTGCACGTGGCAGGAGTTACAGGCTCCATAAAGTTCAATTCGTAAAATTGGATTCATTCATTAAAAAATCAATAAAATTTGCCTATTCTGCCCTATTTTTTTACAAAACAACTTATCTTTCGCACCTAAAAAGTGACTTGTATAGTACGTTTCGTCTATACCCCGCAATTTTGCAAAAAGTACAACACACTAAAGTTCCATTCAAATCATGGCAGTAAAAGACAAATATTCCAGCGTACTCGCTCTTGGCGAAAAAATTGGCATCCGCGACGGCAAAATTGAAGAAGGTGCTGATGGTGTACTCCGCGTATGGGGTACGGCTGACACAACCTACGAAAAAGACCAAATTTGGGATGCCATCAAAGCTATTGGCGGCGCAAACCCAACTGATGTTCTGGCAGATATCAAAGTAGTAAATACCGACTACTACACCAAGCATACAGTTGTAAAAGGGGAAAGCCTCAGCAAAATCTCCAAACATTACTACGACGATCCAATGAAATACAAGGCGATTTTTGACGCCAATCGCGATACCCTCAGCGATCCTGACGAGATTGAAGTAGGCCAAGTGCTTACTATCCCGAATATCTGGAGCTAGTGCCGCGTCCGGCAAATAACCTATGAATATACGAGGCAGATTTTTTGCTCATCAAGGCATGAGAAGGGATATCCCGAAAGCGTTCGGGATTAACTGACGAATAACGAAGAAGAGCGGAAAATATGACCGTCAGATTCATAGGTTACTCGCTGGACGCAGCACTAGTGGCAGGGGCACGAAGTCTTTGACGGTTTGTTCGACTCTTTTGAACTGATACTTTGTTGCGCCTCAGTCATGGAGAGCCCGCTACAATCCTTCGTCGCGCCTAGTCTCATCTCAAAATAATCTGACCAA
>JBBQLD010000012.1:0-24540 GCA_038327555.1 Chitinophagales bacterium | reverse complement strand
GACGGTAAGACCCGCCGTATAAATCATTGACCGCCAAAACTTCATCGCCAGAGGAGAACAGTTTTATAACAGCGTCTTGTGCAGCTAAACCAGAGGAAAAGCAGATAGCTTCAGTGCCGTTTTCAAGTGCGGCAAGATTTTTTTCCAGTACCGAACGGGTTGGATTTTGGGTGCGGGCATACTCGTAACCCTTATGTTCGCCAGGAGAAGTTTGGGCGTATGTGGAGGTCTGATAAATAGGAGTCATTACTGCTCCGGTACTTGGGTCTGGCTCTATGCCTGCGTGGATAGCTTTAGTAGCGAACTTCATTTTTTGTTGCATTGCTTTGTGTTCCCGATGGGGCAATTGGTGTGCCATATTGCCCCATCAGATGAAAGTAACAGTTATTATTCACATGTTCCTAAACTGTAAAAAAGTAGGCAAAGGTAGGCATCACTAAGGAACACCATCGAAATAAAGTAACAGCTTGCTTTACCTTGTGCCGCTTTCCGAATGTGTTCCAGCGCACCAATTTGGTCAATCATTCAGCTCATGATCCGAAAAATTCTTGAAACAGAACAAAAAGCATTAGAAATCAACCTTGACGAGCAGATTTACGGTGCCTTCGCAGAAATTGGCGCAGGCCAGGAGGTGGCGCGACACTTTTTTCAGGCCGGCGCGGCAGCGGGTACCATTGCCAAAACCATGAGTGCCTACGACAAGGTGGTGAGCGATGAAATCTATGGCTCAGAGGAGCAGGGCAAAGGCCGTTATGTATGTGAATCAAGGCTTTACAAAATGCTGGCGCATGAGTATGCACTCATGGAAGGCCGACTCAGAATACTGCGCCCCGAGCAATGTTTTTTCTCTTTTGCAGATACTGTGGCTGCCATTAATTACCAGAGAACCATCAAAGGCGATGGCTGGCTGGGGATTCGATTCCAGCTTTCGCCCGGCACAGCCCCCAATGATCTGGTACTCCACGTTCGCCTTTTAGATCACGACAATCGCCTTCAGCAACAAGCCGTGGGCATTCTTGGCGTAAATATGCTCTACGCCAGTTATCGATACCACAGTGATCCAGAAACCCTGCTACACTCCTTGATAGACAATCTTCAGGGACGGGTGAAAATAGACATGGTTCGGTTAAAAGGGCCTGATTTTCAACACCTTGACAATCGATTATTGTGCCTTTGGCTGGTAAAAAATCAGCTTTCTGAAGTTGCCATTTTTGGCCCCGATGGCGATAGCCTGCATGCGGGAGAGTTTCTTTACAAAAAATCAATCCTGGTGGTACGCGGAAGTTACCGGCCACCCACTTTGGTACAGGAGGATATGATTCGCTGTGGCTATAAACAGTTTCTTGATGCGCCAGATGTTGATCCGGCGCATACCTTTTTGCTTCCCGAAATTACCTTGGATAATCTGCGATCAGATGGCGCGCTGAAGGAGGGCGATTTCCTCGACCGTGCCGAAATCCTTTGCGCACTCGGTCAGACGGTAGTCATCTCGGATTGCGTGCAGCACAAACGACTTATTGCGTATTTTGCCGACTACAAAATCCGGCGCATCGGCATGGCCATGGGCGCGCGAAAACTCCAAAATATCCTGCGTGAAACCTGTGAAGCGAATCCCGATAACTTGCTTGTGGCTTTCGGTGAAGTGTTTCCGCGAAATGTGCGGTTTTACATTTATCCGTGTTTACCCGCCGAAGCACGAAGTGCGAAGGAGGGTTCGTCCACTTCAACTAAATTTTCGTCCACCGTAGCCATAGTCAAGGAGGGCCAAAACCTAATCACATCTCAAAACCTCCCCATCCCACAAACCATCCATTTTTTGTACGATCACTTGCTGGAAAACGGAAACATTGTTGACATTCAGGGGTTTAATCCCGCGATTCTCGACATTTACCACAAAGAGGTTTTAAAGATGATTCAGGACGACGAATCAGGCTGGGAAGAAAAAGTCCCTCCCGAAGTGGCACGTTTGGTCAAGGAAAAACGTTTGTTCACAAAAATCCTTAAACAAATCCACAACAAAATGACACTCGAAGAAAAAGTCAACAAAGACATTCTGATCGCCATGAAGGCTAAAGACGAGATAACCCTGCGGGGCATCCGGGCCATCAAATCCTTGATTCAATTGGCCAAAACGGATGGTACTGGCGCTGTTATTGACGAAACCCGGGAGGTGCAAATGCTCCAGAAACTGGTGAAGACCCGCCAGGAATCGCTAGATATTTACGAAAAAAACAACCGTCCCGAACTCGCCAAAATAGAACGCGAGGAAATAGAAGTGATCCGAAAATATCTACCTGCCATGTTGGAAGGAGCAGAACTGGAGGCGATTATCAAAAGAATCATCTCCGAAACAGGCGCAGAATCTGCCCGTGACATGGGTAAGGTGATGGGCGCAGCTAACAAAGCACTGGCGGGTAAGGCTGAGGGCCGGGCAATTTCGGATATCGTGAAACGATTACTTTCTTAGGGTTGATCTGGGGATACGGTGATTTGGTTATTCGAGTGCCCAAGCTCGGCCAATCAAATCCCCAAATCCCCAAATCAACAAATCAACAAATCACATGATTCTTAGAGCTGAAAATATCATCAAAACCTACGGGAAGCGCACCGTTGTTAAAGGCGTTTCTTTCGATGTAAAGCAGGGCGAAATCGTAGGTTTATTGGGCCCTAATGGTGCGGGTAAAACAACCTCCTTCTATATGGTCGTGGGTTTTATCAAACCTACAGCTGGCCATGTTTATCTTGATAATGAGGAGATTACAGATCTACCCATGTACCGCCGTGCACAAAAAGGCATCGGATATCTGCCGCAGGAGCCGAGCGTGTTTCGCAAACTTTCGGTGGAAGACAACATCCGTGCGGTGCTGGAAATGACCAAGTTGAGTAAGGAAGCACAACATGATAAACTGGAGTCGCTGCTCGACGAATTCAACCTCAACCGCGTGCGCAAAGGCAATGGCGATACGCTTTCCGGGGGCGAACGTCGCAGGACTGAAATAGCGAGGGCACTCGCCAGCGATCCAAGCTTTATCTTATTAGACGAGCCCTTCGCAGGTATTGACCCCATTGCAGTGGAAGATATCCAGTCCATCGTTGAAAAACTCAAGACCAAAAATATCGGCATCCTGATTACAGACCACAACGTGCAGGAAACGTTGAGCATCACCGACCGGGCCTACCTGATGTTCGAAGGTGGTATTCTAAAGGCAGGCACTGCTGAAGAACTTGCTGCAGATGAGATGGTGCGGAAGGTTTACCTGGGCAAGCACTTTGAGTTAAAAAAGAAGGTGGTAGCAGGGTAAAGTAGCAGTGGTCAATAGCTGCGGAAAGCGTTCGATATTCGGCGTTCGATATTCGATATTCGGCGTTAAAATACGATATTCAATTTCGAATATCGAACGCCGAATATCGAACGCCGAGATGGGTGCCCTCTTGAGTCAAAATCGGCTTACACACTCGCTTGGGCTCGATAATTTGGGCCATTTTTCCGGAGCAAAGTGAACACTTTCATAGTGCGATGTTAGCCAGAATAAACCTCATCCCAAAACAGATAGATGGTATTGTAGTCCGTCGTCCAGTCGTAGTCAATCGATACAAAAGCATCGTTCAATTTGGGCATCCCATAGCAGAGACGGCACATCAATCTGTTCGTCAAGCAGCACTTTCATAAGCAAGGCGATGGGTTCTAATTTCAAAACGCTGTGCTGCTACCCCCAGCACGGCGTTCACCATTTCTCGTGTTACATGCGGATAGCCTTTCAAAAATTCTTCTACTGTGCTTTGCTGCAAATACTCAAACAATATGGAAATAGGAACCCGTGTGCCTGCGAAAACGGGGGTTCCACCGAGTATATCGGGGTCGGAGAGGATGTACTGGGAGCGTGATATGTGCTGCATACTAAGTTGAATTTGAATGCAAAAAGTGTGAATGATGTAACTTATTCTAAATTTTGTATAACACCCAGGTAGTCAAACGGCCAGACCTTTGTACCTAACAATTCTGTTAATCATTAAATGATATCCGATGAAGAAGTTGATGGTGTGTATGTTCAGTGCAGTATTGCTGCTTACTTTTTTTCCCACACAGTCGAAAGCGGCAACGATGGCCGAAACAAGTACTCTGCCTGCTGCGAAAACAAGTTCAGCTGAAAAATCAGCGGCTTTAGTGACCCGCCTAAATGAAATCAAGGCCATAGACAAATCAAGCTTGAATGGTACTGAACGGAAACAGTTGCGTAAAGAGTCCCGCTCCATTAAACGCGAGCTTAAACAAATTAGCAATGGCGTGTACCTTTCAACAGGCGCTGTTATTCTGCTCGTTGTGTTGCTCATCATTTTACTTTAAATCGAATTCTTTAAACGACAATTTTTTTATGAAAATATCAATTTACGTGCTGCTTTTATCCCTGGCATTAGCAGCGGGTTGCAAAAGTGGGCAATCAAGTCAGGGAACCGCCAAAACAGGCATGAACAAAACGGAAAAAGGCGCGGTAGTCGGCGCTTCTTCTGGTGCTGTTGTGGGAGGAATCATCGGCAATAGAAGCAAAAATACCGCCTTGGGTGCCATAATGGGTGCCGTAGTTGGGGGCTCAGTTGGGGCCGTCATTGGGAATAAGATGGATCGGCAGGCTAAAAAAATGCAAGAAGACCTAGGTAACACGGCAACAGTTGAAAGGGTTGGAGAAGGCATCAAACTGACCTTCGATAGCCAATTGTTGTTTGACTTTGGGAAATCAAACCTAAAGGAATCGAACAAAGAGAACCTTAAAGATCTTGCCAATACGCTGAAAGCGTACCCTGATACCGAGTTACTCGTGGTTGGGCATACGGACAATGTGGGCTCCAATTCTTTCAATCAGTCGCTGTCCAAAAAACGCGCTGCTGCCGTATCCAGTTATCTGGCTTCCTTGGGCGTATATAAAAGTCGCTTGGAAACACAAGGCAAGGGAGAAACCCAACCTACTGACTCCAACGATTCTGAATCAAGCCGTTCGCAGAATCGCCGTGTAGAGATTGCCATTTACGCGAATGGAAAGATGAAATCTGAAGCAAAACTGGAAGCTGGCAAATAAGCACAAATTAATTCATCAATATGAAAAGCTTGAACAATCCAATTTTTTTAGCCATCGTGCTAATGATATCGACACAGGTAGAAACAAAAGCCCAAGCTACTTTTGGGATACGCGGAGGCTTAAACGCTACTACGGTATCGTTTGAAAAATTACCCAACAAAAGCGAAAAATTTGGGTACCATCTAGGTGTTTTTGTGGACTTGCCCGTTTCAACCGATTTTATTTCGTTGCAACCCGAGCTGAGCTATTCCACAAAGGGAGTGACGTTTAAGCCGTTAAACCAACGCCAAACACAGAATTTGAACTATATTGATCTCTATCTCCCGGTGGCTTTTCACTTGGGAGCAATAGACGTTCAAGTTGGGGCATTTACCTCCTTTTTGACGTCTACTGCAGATTACACCGTTTTTGAGGATAGAACCCTCATCATCGATGCTTTTAAAAAATATGACGTCGGCCTTACTGCTGGATTGAGCTATAACTTCAGTAAATTGTTCCTTGGACTCCGTTTCAACCAGGGCTTTGTTGACGTGACAACAGACAAATCAAGGCCATTTTTGGGTAGTGGGAAAAATACCGTTGGTCAGGTTTCTATGGGCTATAAATTTTAAGAATCTTCCTACCAATATCACCGAACCGCTTTTTCCAGCAATGGTAATGGCGGTTTTTTTCATTTATCCAAAGCAGTTTTTCGTCCCATGCATTATCGATTTTTTATTTGGCTTATGCTCCTTGTTGGGTCGCTTGCTTGCAAGAAAATCCATACCGCACGGCCCAACTGTACAACTGCTTACGTTGATATACCACAAGACACGTCTTATTTGAGTACCCCTTTGGTTATCCCAACCCAATTGATTGAAGACAAGCTTAATCTCGCTGTCGGGCAGGATATTATGAACGACGACGATTTTGAAAGCATCAATACGAAAGGGAAAAAGGACAAATTAAAACTGAAAATCACGCGGCTTGGGGACATTCAAATAACCTGGAAAAACAACGTAGCCCGATATCAGACGCCAGTGGTGGTGCTCATCGAACGCGAAATTGTGAACAAACATACCCTGCCCCTCCTAAAATCACTTGCCGTCAAAACCAAGTTCAGCCTGCGCATTATTTTCGAAACGACCATCGACATTGGAACGGACTGGAAACTGGAGACTTCCACCAAATTTGTTTCCTTTGAATGGTTGAGTGAAGTTAAAACATTAGGGGGGCTAATAGATCTAAAAAAACTGATAGAGCGGCGCTTAATCAGAAAGATGCCGCAGATATTGATAAAAATGGACGATCAGATTCGCTCGACCGTACACATTGACCGGATGGTGGGACGGATATGGCAAAAAATCCAGAAACCCGTTATCATCCACCGAAAAGTAGGGTTAGTTTGGCTAAAAATCAATCCGATCCAATTTGAACTCGGCACTATCACCACTGAAAATCACAATCTCCTGATTCAGGGAAGGCTATCAGCTACTACCCAGACGCTTTTTGGCAAAAATCCGGCGTACGAAGTCGACACCATCCTGCCGCCATTGGTGAAGCGAAAGGAGCTAACTGATGAGGCATACATTTATATGCTTTCGGAAATTTCCTATACCGACATTAATATCCTCCTTAACCGGGCATTGAAAGGTAAGGTGCTGATTATATCAGGACATCGCATCAAGGTAACGGAGGCTGAAGCATGGGGTTGTGGCTCAAATTTGAATTTGCGGCTGAAAATTAAAGGAGCTGTGCGAGGGGATATCTATTTTCAGGGCGTGCCGCGATATGAAGCTGATTCACAACAAATCGTCATTCAGCATTTTGACTTCGAGGTGGTCACAGAAGAAGCGTTATTGGCCAGTGCTGATTGGTTGCTGCACAGCAGCTTTAAAGACCAGATACAACAGGCACTCAGCATCCAATTGGGAGATAAAATTGCCAAAATTCCGGAAGCCATCATGGCAGGAATCGAAAACGGGAAAGTGGGCACCAAACTGGATTTGTGCATTGAACAATGGGACTTTCAGCCGAAGCAGCTTTTGATTCGACCGGATGACATTGCCATTCTGATCACAGTAAAGGCAAAGGCCAGCATTCAGCTGGAAAAAATTTGATGCATATCCCTTTGATACCATTTCGAAGGCAAAGTGAGAATGATGTAACTCTTTCCTAGGATTGTGTAACAAGCATTGATCGGTATCCTCCCACCTTTGTATCAACATTACACACATTAACCACCACTAAAAATAACAGTCATGAGCACAGGAAAAGCATTATTAGGCGTAATGGCAGGCATTGCCGCCGGGGTTACTTTGGGAATTCTTTTTGCACCCGATAAAGGAACTGCCACCCGGAAAAAAATGACCAAAAAAGGAGAGGATTATGTAGCAGAAATGGAAACAAAATTCAACGACATGATCAGCGGAATTTCCGAAAAATATGAAACGTTGAAAGAAAAAACCACGCTATTAGCTGAAAATGGTAAGGCAAAGTTGGAGGAAAGACTCCATGGCAAAACAGTATGAGCGTAGGCGTATGAAGAAACGCAGTATACAACCCAATAAGATGAGTACGCTTAAAATGAGCGTGCTAACATACGGGTCTATTTCGCTCAGATGTTACGCAGAAAACCAATCAATTGTTGGCTCCTGTTGGATTAGGGCTGAAACCAAAAGCTTAGGTATTGATTATCAAGTCCATGCCCTGCAAATCAGCCCATATCCAACATGAGCCCAATTTTTTATCAAAACGCGGGCATATCTCCCGCAACAAATTCAATCTGTTATGAAGAAATCACTATTGATATTATCGCTCGGCGTACTTTTGGCCTCAACGGCCAGTGCCCAACTTGGCTTTAAAGGCGGCATAAACGTTGCAAGCATGGCCGAAGAAGGAAAAGACGTGACCCGTAATGACGTTGACAATAAGTCAATTATAGGTGGTGTTTTTGGCTTGACTTACGAATTTACCATTCTGGACGTTTTTTCCATCCAGCCAGAATTCCTTTTCTCGCAGAGCGGAGGTAGCAACAACTACACAATCGCCGGATTTTATACCAAAAACAAATATAAAATAAATTACCTGGAACTACCAGTTTTGGCAAAACTTAAGTTTGGTAACAAAGATGAAAATGGGGTAGGCGTACATGTTGCAGCAGGCCCATGGTTGGGTTATGCGCTGAAAGGGCATACTAGTAGCAAAACAACTTTCGGTGAAACGGTTATCTCGGAGGTAGACCGCGACTATTCTTTTGATAGTCAGGATAATGCTGAGCGTGTGAATTTTGGAATGATCGCCGCAGCAGGTGTCAGCTTTGGTCATCTTGTGTTCGACCTTAGGTACAACTTCGGTTTGAACAACCTGCTTGATAAAGATGCCAACAACTCAAACGACAACAATCCAGTGTTGCAGACCCGTGGCATTGCTGGTACCATAGGATTTAGATTCTAGTACCGATGAAATAGCAATCTTAAACTCTCTTTTTACATAAAAGCATCCATTCCCATCTTAGGAATGGATGCTTTTATTAGTATGTTATGTATTGCTCAGGTTGCTGGGCATCGATTTTGCTATTCTTCTTGGTCTTCTTAGTGCAATCCTCAACATTACTCCATATCTTGGGGGCATCACTTGAATTCAAATTTCCTCACAATAAAATAAAATTTGAAACTGCACATAAAATACATGGTAAGCAGCCGCTGTAAACAAGTGGTAAAGGAAAAGCTGAAAGCACTCGGCCTCCACTTTATTGTTATTGATTTGGGCGAGGTAGAAATTATGGAGGAAATTTCAGCAGAGCAAAGGGCGCAATTAAAAATTGACTTGCTGGCTACGGGCTTAGAATTAATAGATGATAAAAGAGGAGCCCTGATCGAGCAAATAAAAGCCGAAATTATCAAACTGATTCATCATTCTGGCGAAACTTTAAAGGTCAATTTTTCCGATTATATTAGTAAAAAATTGGGTCGGGATTATACATATATGGCCAACTTATTTTCCGAAGTACAAGGAACAACTATAGAACAATTCACTATTCGACATAAGGTTGAACGGATAAAAGAATTGATTATCTATGGCGAATTAAACATTACAGAAATTGCGTGGAAGCTGAATTACAGTAGCGTAGCGCATTTATCCAACCAATTTAAAAAAGTCACCGGACTCAGCCCTTCTCATTTTAAACAATTGAAGGACAAGCGACGCAGCCCGATTGAAGAGGTTGGCAATTCAAACTAAAACTATGACAGGCGCAAAAAAAGATGCAGGTCAGTATGCCAGAAGTTTGATCGAAGCAAGCTTGAACCCGCAGGTCACCATCAGTGTTGAAGGCCAAATCACTGATATGAATAAGGCTATGGCAGGCATAACCGGTAAAACCCGTGAAGCACTTACCAGTACTGACTTCTTTGAATACTTTACCAATCCGAAAAAGGCAAGGGAAGTGTATCGAGAGGTGTTTGCCAAAGGTTTTGTGGTTGACTATCCGCTGACTATCCGCAATCGCAAGGCCACACCAGTGCTTTTTAACGGTTCGTTGTACAAAGACGAATCCGAAAAGGTACTCGGTGCCGGGGTGGTAGCCAGAGATATTACCAAAGTATTGGTTGTGGAGGATATCGCGCTCAACCAATTGTTGATGAAAACACTTTTGGATGATTTTGGTTTTGAACGGGATATTGCTGAAAACGGAAAAGTTGCGATTGAAAAACTACAGACAAATACTTATGATATCATTTTAATGAATCTACAAATGCCGGAAATGAATGGGTTCGAAGCCACAGAATACATCCGCAAAACGTTGAAGTTAGATATTCCCATCATCGGCTTAACCGCCGACGTCACCACAGTCGATTTTGCAAAGTGCAAGGCCGTAGGACTGAACGACTACATTGCCAAACCCGTCGATGAAAGGGTATTATACAGCAAAATAATCGGGCTAATTCGTAAGCCGGAACCCAATCTCTTGGTGCAAAACGATGAAAAACAATCCAAAAAGCATATAAAATGCATCGATTTGGACTATTTGATTCATCGAACGAAAAATAATTCGGAGATGATAATTCAAATGATTTCCGCTTACCTTGAGCAAACACCTTCTTTGATCAGCGCGATCAAAAGTGGTATCCTGAAAAAGGATTGGGATGCCATTTCTGCTGCTGCGTATAAAATGATCCCTTCCTTTTCTATTATGGGCATTGGTGCAGATTTTGAAAACATGGCGAAAGAGATTCAACGCTATGCCAGCAATCAAAAACAATCGGAAGACCTACATGTTCTGGTTGCTAAACTTGAAAAAGTATGCACTCAGGCATGCAAAGAACTGGAAGAAGAACTTCACAAAATTAAAACAGCCGCATTATGAAATCAGGCACTAAAATAAAACTTTTCCTGGTGGATGATGATGCCGTTTTCCTTAAACTCCTGGAATTTGAATTCCTTCAAGAGGCAGATTTGATCATCGAAACCTATCCTACGGGTGAACTATGCCTCCAACATATTTCCAATAATCCCGATGTGGTTATCCTCGATTATCACCTAAACGGGATAGATAAAGATGCCATGGATGGGCTGGAAACCCTCGATAAGATTAAAGCTTACGATCCGAAAATTCCTGTGATTATGCTTTCCTCTCAGGATAAAATTGATGTCGCAGTAAACTGTATGCACCACCATGCGTACGATTATGTCGTAAAGAGCGAAACCGCTTTCATGCGCTTGCAAAAAAACATCACAGCCATTTTTAGTTACCAAAAAATGGAAAAAGAGCTCAATTGGTATATGGATCGGATGTAAAACCTGCGAAATGCGTAAATCATGTAATTTATTTCAGGAATTTTGTAATACTTTTAACAACATTTCTCCACACCTTTATTGAGCGATAATTCTTTCGCAACTTGAAATTAATAAACATGAATACGACTACAGTTAAAGGATCTTGGGCAGAACAAAAAGGCAAGCTTAAACAAAAATTCGCGGTCTTGACAGACAATGACTTGCTCTTTGAGGAAGGCAAGAAAGAGGAGATGATTGGTAAGCTTCAAATTACCCTTGGTAAAACAAAAGAAGAACTGCGTGCGATCCTTTCTGCACTTTAAGGAACGGGTAAAAAATAACTTGTTACTTTTATCTGATTCCTGATCAGTCGCATTGAGCTCAAAACGCCATCTAGTGAGATATCGCTAGATGGCGTTTTTTTATGTCCAGTAGCCAGCTAGGAATCATGTAATTCTTCCCCGGAATTATGTAAGGATTACACCTAGGTTTATCTCCAATTTTGCATAGTAAAAGTTCTTTCACCATAGAAGCTTCAAAAGAGCGTTCAACCAAGATATGGATAGCCCTGGCAAACCCCTTAAATTAACTGTCGGCAATAAAGATTAACCCCCGGAAAATACCTTGGAGACCATTTCATACAATTATATCGAAGGTGAGAAAGTGTTTTATGCTGATAATACTAGATAATCAGCAGGTCGCTTTGCCAAAGGGCAGGGCGACCTTTTTTCTATAAAGAGGCATTACAGTACCCCGACGCAACAAGTCTAGCATTTTAGAATTTCGAGATGAAATTGTATATCAAGTATATGGTTAGTATTCGCTGCAAGATGGTCGTGAAAACAGAACTGAAAAAGCTGGGGCTTCATTATGCCAATTTAGATTTGGGGGAAGTTGAAATTTTGGAAGACTTATCGACAGAGCAGCGAGAGCAGCTCAAGTTAATGCTCAAAAAATCTGGACTGGAACTTATGGATGACAAAAAGGCTATCCTGATTGAAAAAATCAAAACCGTCATTGTCGAATTGGTTCACTACGCGGATGGCTCGCTCAAAACCAATTTTTCGCATTTTCTGGCGGAGAAGCTTCATTATGATTACACTTACCTCTCTAACCTGTTTTCCGAAGTGGTAGGCATCACTATTGAACATTTCATAATAATGCATAAAATAGAGCGCGTCAAGGAATTGATTGTCTACAACGAGCTCAACCTCACCGAGATTTCCCATTTATTGAAATACAGCAGTGTAGCGCATCTTTCCAACCAGTTCAAAAAAGTAACTGGCTTGAGTCCTTCCCATTTTAAGAAAATGAAAAACATCCGTCAGGGTGGTTTGGAAGAGCTGTAATAATTGGAGGTGTAAATTATGTAAGTATTTCCAGTAATTGTGTAATTTTTGAGCGCGAAAAGAAAAGACCTTTGCCTATCATTTCAAAACAATTACTATGCCACTATTTAATTTATTGATCACTCTTATTGTGGTAGGTGTGCTGTTATGGCTAATTAACACCTACATCCCGATGGACCGCAAAATTAAAAACATACTCAATATTGTGGTCGTCATCGTTGTCGCAATTTGGTTGTTAAGAGCATTCGGACTGCTTGATTCACTTCAGAGCATTCGGATATAAAAAAGCCTACCATGTTGCATTCTCAACAGGATTCCAACTTGTAAAGTTGCAAAAAGATTGAGAATTAGCCAGATCCTTTTCAGTACCCACACGCTAGGCTGCCCAATAAAAACGATTATTGGTTCAGCCTAGCTTTGGACGTTTGTAAATGTTCAACAGTATATTCAGCAATATATGAATTATACAACTCTTGTCCGTAATTGTGTAATTAGTTCGTTTGTCACATGCCTCACCTTTGTCTTGTTAAATTTCTTTCACTATTTAAATTAAAAAAAATGAATACGACAGAATTAAAAGGGAACTGGACTGAGCAAAAGGGCAAACTCAAGCAAAAATTTGCACAGTTGACAGATGACGACCTCATGTTTGCAGAAGGCAAAAAAGATGAAATGCTTGGAAAACTTCAAGTCAAACTGGGCAAATCAAAAGAAGAGCTGCACGAGCTTATATCGGGGCTTTAATCCTTTAGAATTTCCAAAATAATAGTACTGTTTAGCCTAGCTCCGTTGAATGGTGCTATTATTTTAAAATTGGATCCTAAGATAAATATCGGAGCGGTTGGGAAGCATCTAAGCGTGGCTTCAATGACCACATGGATGAATGTGGCAAAGCGTTCAAGGATTTGACTATGAACTATAAAGATTAGACTAAGGCATCAGGGTGCCTCTCAAAAATACTGCCGAGGGTGAAAACAACAGATTTTGGCTTCTGGACAAGGGTTCTATTGAGGGGAATATCGGGGGATGTTTCCTGAAAAAGTTCCACTGGACAGGTTCCAAAAGATGTTGTTTTCAAACCGGTAGTATTTTTCAGACAGTCCCTAAAGCGAGCGGTGCTTACTTTCCAAAAATCGAAACAAGCTACAGAAAGGCGGGCAAATAGCCCGTCTTTTTTTATTTCAGGATAATGGTACAAATCTAGACTACCATACTAAAAATGTGTGAATCATGTAAATTTTGCTCAAGATTGTGTAATTCATTTTGATGCATATACGGTCACCTTTGAGTTGTAATAATTCAGTTACAATAAAAACTTTTTTCATGGGAAATTTACTTTATATCGTTGCAGTAATCATGGTTATTGGATGGCTGATTGGATTCGTAGGATACGGTGCCGGTGGCCTCATACATATACTGCTTGTTATCGCCATTATCGTGGTGTTGCTCAACGTAATTCAGGGCAGAAAGCCGCTATCTTAAATCATTATCATTTACCTTTTTATTTCCTGCCCATAAACCGGATGCTGTACAAGGCAACCGCTATGGGACATTTGACAAAACAAACATCAACATGAAGCATTTAATTTTTTTATTGGCCATCCTTTCTACAGCTATTAGTGCGCAAGCGCAAGTAAACTCGATTGGGCCAAGTCTCGGATTCAACTATGCATGGCTCTCGGACAAGGACAATTCAGATCCACGTCCGTCCTTTAATGTCGGCATCATCTTCAATCACAGCATTCTGCAAAGTTTCGGTATCGGCTTCGATGCGCGATATTCGCAAGAAGGCTCCAAGCGCAAGGTTGGCAATCAAACCCTGACAAGCCAACTAAATTACCTCCGTATACCGCTCAAATTCAGTTATTATTTTGGTAATATGGATCAAGATTTTCGCCCGAAAATTTTTGTAGGGCCATCGTTTGCTTTTTTAGTGGGAGGTGAAACAGAAACCTTGGCAGGAGAGAATATTGTCAAGCTTAAGTCGAAAGACCTCTACGAATCATTCGACTTCGGGCTTCAGGCTGGTGCTGGCTTCAACTACCGGCTGGCAGAGTTGACTTGGCTCAATTTCGATATCGCATACACCCATGGTTTTCTGGACCTAGCCAAAGGAAACAACCGCTCAGAGCTTCAGAACCGCCTATTGAACCTCAATCTCGGGGTCGCCTTTGGATTCTAATTCAAATAAAAGAAACACAAGCATGAAAATTGAATTTCGAATATTCATTACGTTAATGGTCTCGTTGGCACTTCTTTCCAAAGACACGCTCAATGCACAAAATGACTGTGTCAGTAGGGGCAATTTTTCCATAGGCTCTGGGCTTGGCTATACCAATTCGGTGGCCAATATCGAGATTGACAATGGAGGTACGGTGCAAAGAGGCGGCATCACTGCTTACCAGATTCATGTTACGCCCTCTATCGGCTATTTTCTAGCAAATAACTTTGTATTAGGCCTTGGGATGGATTATTTGGTCAATTCCTCAAGGAATACTGATGCCGCTCCGAATGGTTCCCAAGACATAGCAGACACCAAACTGCTTTTTGGCCCTTATACCCGACTCTATTTACCGTTCGCAGGCGACCAGGCGTTCTTTTTAGGGGGAGTATATGGTTATGGAAAGTCTCAAACACAGATTACGGTAGATGGCGACAGGCAAACAGCTAATATCGTACTCTCCACTTTAGGGGTTGGCCCTGGGTATTCTATTTTTTCAAATAGACGTGTCGCTTTGGAAGCGCAGGTAAAATACAACTACGGTATTAGCCAAAGTGACTTTTTAGTAGGTGGAGTAAGCCAGTATGCCCGCACCCGCGTCACTTCATGGGATTTTGTAGTTGGTGTTCATTTCTATTTTATTGGCCGCAATTCCTCCAGATCTGATTCCAACAATTCATCCTCTAATCAAGGCAACTAAAAATTATGATTCACCAAAATTGGAAAAATATCACAGCAGCATTTGTGCTCTTATTGTCTGCTACTGCATGTCTCAAAGATTTTGAACCTAATCCAGTTGAAAAAGTCGGTTACGGCCAAATCGAAATAACCGATGCCCCCATCGACGACCCGAACGTGAGCGGTGTATTCCTGACCATCGCTGATGTTAAAGTCGATGGCAAATCTTGGGCAGGGTTTGACGGAAAAACCACTTTCGACCTTTTAGCCTATCATAATGGACTGGCAAAACTCTTGGGCGAAGGCAGTTTGGAGCTTAAAGCCTACAATGAAATTGTACTTATATTCGACACGGAGACAGATGCCAATGGCAACAGCCCCGGCTGCTATATCAAGGATAACTCGGGTGGTAAAAGGAAACTAAACGGCGGAAGCCAGATGGTGATAAAAGCCAAAGGCAGTTTTGAACCAAAAGCAGGTGATACTGCTGCGGTCATTATTGATATGGATCTGCGCAAATCCATCGTCTATCAGGTCGGTTCATCCAATGAATACAAGTTTGTGAGCGACCCGGAATTGGCTTCCGCTATACGCCTTTTGGATAAGTCTTCGACAGGGACAATAAGCGGAGACTGCACTGACGGCGTTTCCAGCAGCGATAAAGTGGTGGTTTATGCTTATAAAAAGGGCACTTTCGATGTCAGTATTGAAAAATTCCCACAAGGCGCTTCTCAAATCCAGTTCAAAAATGCAATCGCCAGTTCCGCCGTTGAGGCTAATGGCAATTATCATCTTTCACTGCTTGAAAGCGGCCTGTACGAGCTTCATTTTATTTCCTATAAAGTCGAGGCCGATGGAAGATTATATGCTAAAGGCGAATTGCAGATCAGCCTGCTGAATAACCTGCTTGACCCACTTGCACTAAATTTATCGGCTAAAGAAAGCCTTAGTGTTGATTTGATGGTTACTGGCATTCTTTTTTTCTAAGCACTTAAAACAAACACTGAATTATGTCAAAAGATAAAAATACAGCCATTGCATCCGTCTCCTTTACAGCAAAAATGAATAGTCAAAATCAAAAAGACAAGGAGGGCTGGGACAAAGCCTTCCCAGGGTATCCAATTTACCCTCCCAGTGAAGACATTTATAACAAGTCCAGAGAAGTGGTGGATATCGCCCCTGAAAACTTCGCTGAAATTAAAGAACCCAATGCGCCTTCTTATGGGCCAAACGAAAGTGATTTTGACATGGATATGGACGGTAGCGACCTTGACGTGCCAGGCGCCGAGCTGGACGACGAGCAAGAGAACATTGGAAGCGAAGACGAAGAAAACAACTATTACAGCTTAGGTGGCGACAATCACAACGATCTCGAAGAGGACAATGGATAACCATGACACTTTTCCAAAAACAAACAGAGCATGCAAGCCACAGCAGTAAATACCAAAACAAAATGGAGCATTGATGTCGTCCACAGCGACATTTCCTTCAAGGTGCGACACCTGATGATAAGCAATGTCAAAGGTGTTTTCAGGGAATTTGACTCAAGCATTTATACTACCGAGGAAGATTTCATGACTGCCGAAATTGATTGCTGGATCAATCCGGCATCCATCGACACTGGCGACGCAAAACGCGATGAGCATATAAAAGGGGTCGACTTTTTTGATGTTGAACGTCACAAACAGATAACTTTTACCGGCAACACGCTGGAGAAGTTGGAAGGCGAAGATAAGTACCTCTTATATGGTGAACTTGCCATCAAAGGCATCAGCAAGCAAATAAAATTAGAAGTCAAATTTGGGGGTGTTATGAAAGATCCTTGGGGAAACCATAAAGCAGGGGTCACTATAAAAGGAAAGATAAACCGCCAAGACTGGGGCTTAACCTGGAACAATGCGCTAGAGGCTGGCGGTGTATTGGTAAGTGATGAAGTAAAGATCAATTGCGAAATTGAATTAGTGAAACAAGCATAAAAAGAACCTTGTAATTATTAAAATCAAAATGGAAAAGAGTTATATCTCAAAATTGCAACAGCAAGACCATAGTGTGATTCCTGAATTGTATGAAGCCTACGGTGCTTGGCTGTACGGGGTGATACTACGTACAATTCCTTCAGAAGAATTGGCTAAGCAAGTTCTCCGAAAGACATTTGTCAAGATATGGCGGAGCGCGAAGCATTTCGATCCCTCAAAAGCCTCCTTGTTCATCTGGCTGGTTGACATCGCCAAGAAGACCTGCGTTGAAGCTATACGAAAGAATAAGCCTCCATCTGCTGTCGCTTTCGAAAACAGGTCAATGGAAGTACATTACCCTTATTCAGCAAATGTAATCAGAAATGAACAAGGCAAAATTTTTGGCCTGATCTATTTTATTAAAGGGTATACGCCGGAAGAAATCCATGAGGAAATGTGCATTCCACCGGGTGTATTTCAATCGCGGCTTCAAGATACAATAGGTGAATTACATAGCTAAAACTCAAATTTTAAAACTATTTAGTCATGAAACCGAACATAGGAATTTCAACAAAAAACCTGAACGATATTACCCATTTACTATCAGCTGTTTTAGCCGATAGCGTGATTCTGTACACCAAAACAAGAAAATTTCACTGGAACGTGAGCGGCGAAAGTTTCATGGAACTCCACAAACTTTTCGAAGGTCATTATAAGCAATTGGAAGAAGCCATTGACGAGATTGCCGAGCGCATCAACAAATTGGGCAGCAAAACCATCGGAACCATGGCTGAATTTGGGAAACTAGCCTCCATCAAAGAACACCCTGGAAAGTACCCCTCATCCAAAGAAATGATTGCCGAACTATTGGAAGACCACGAAAATGTGGTGATCCAACTCCGAAAGTTCGTTGACCAATGCGCCGAAAAATACAAGGATGCAGGTACGGCAGATTTTCTTACGGCACTGATGCTTGGGCATGAAACCATCGCCTGGACACTCCGCAGATACGGTAAGTAAGCGGCAATGGATGCCGTTCCTAAGCAGACATAGGGGAGAACGAACTTTTTCTTCACTACAATTAAAAAGAAACATCATGACAATAGACAAAAAACTTGGTATTTGGATGGATAATGCAAACGCCCACCTCATGGAGTTTTCAAACGAAACGATTGAAACAAAGATGCTTGAATCCAATTTCACGCATCAGGACAGAGTAGAGAGCTTGAGCAAAAGTGAAAAAGGAATGCATAATAAAGAGCAGCACGAGCAGACGGCTTACTACAAAAAATTGAGCGAGGTCATTAGAAACTATAATGAGGTGCTCCTCTTTGGCCCTACAAATGCAAAAGACGAACTTTACAACACGGTCAAAGACAACCCCCTTTTTAAAGACGTAACCATTTTTGTGCTGCCTGCCGATAAAATGACGGAAAACCAAGAGCATGCGTTTGTACGGGATTATTTTTCAACCCAAAAAACAGCATGAAATTCAATTTCCTTTTCGTAATGTCCTTGATGTGCATGGCCATAACCAATGCAGATGCACAACCGCTGCAAGCAGTTCCGAGTGTTGATTTAAGCAAATACATGGGCACTTGGTACGAAATTGCCTCATTCCCACAACGGTTTCAGAAAAATTGCCACTGCACTACAGCGCACTATTCACCTAGTGAAAAAGGCTTCGTCAAGGTGGTCAATCGGTGTAACAAAGGCAGTATGACCGGAAAGGAATCTTCAGCGTCCGGGAAAGCATTTGTTGAAAAAGGCTCCAACAACGCAAAACTGAAAGTGCAGTTCTTCTGGCCCTTCAAAGGGAAGTACTGGATCATTGACTTGGCGAACGACTATAGCTACGCCGTAGTTAGTCACCCCAACAGAAAATACTTGTGGATCCTTTCCAGGACCTCCAAAATAGACACAAAAGTTTATCAGGGCATTCTTTCTCGAATAGAAAGCAAAGGACTGGATATCAACAAACTGGTACTGACACAACAAAATTAAATTACATCATGAATAGTCTAAAAAATAAAGTAGCCATTGTTACCGGGGCTGGCTCGGGCATCGGCAAAGCCATTGCAGTACTATATGCCGCTGAAGGAGCAAAGGTAGTGGTATCTGATATTGACGATAAGGGCGGGAACGAAACCGTAGCGCATATTAAATCTAAGGGTGGCGACGCTTTTTTTGTTAAATCAGACACCTCAAAGCACGGCGACTGCAAATCGCTCGTGGAGCAAACTGTAAAGCATTTTGGCGGATTGCATATCGCGTGCAACAACGCAGGCATTGGCGGCCCCGTGGGTATGACAGGCGAGTATCCCATAGACGGCTGGGACAAAGTGATTGGAATAAACCTTTCAGGGGTCTTTTATGGGCTGCACTATCAAATACCGGCCATGTTGGCTTCGGGTGGTGGCAGCATCGTGAACATGGCCTCCATTTTGGGCTCGGTTGGAACCAAGAATTCTCCAGCTTATGTGGCGGCCAAACACGGGGTTGTTGGACTTACTCAAGCTGCAGCCGTAGAATATGCCAATCAGCATATCCGCATCAATTCGGTTGGCCCAGGTTATATCGTCACGCCGTTGCTCACCAAAACGTTGGACGAAGCCACCATGCAGAGCCTGGCCGGGCTGCACCCCATCGGGCGCTTGGGCACTGCTGAAGAAGTAGCGGAATTGGTGCTTTGGTTAAGCTCCGACAAATCCTCTTTTGTTACAGGCTCATACTATATGATTGATGGCGGGTACACTGCCCAATAGGACTAAAATTCAAGCCTCCACGCGTTCCCTAACCTTCACTAAAACTACATGCAATGAACATTATAATCCAATCCGTACACTTTTCAGAAACCCAAGCCTTGCATGATTTTGTAACTGAAGAGGTTCGAAAACTTTCACGTTATCACGATAAAATCGAAGGAGCCAAGGTTTTTCTAAAATTGGAAAAATCCGACACCAGAGAAAACAAGGTTTGTGAAATAAGGCTGGAAATACCCGGCTACGATTTGTTTGTCAAAATGCAACGCGAGACCTTCGAAGAAGCCACCAGCAATGTTGTGGATGAATTGAAAGAACAGATAAAAGAATTAAAAAGCAGGTCTGAAAGGCGCTGAATATTGAGCATCACATCGGAAACAGTAAATTCTGCAAATTAATTGTAGAATTGTGTAACGCATTTTTTGGCACAGAGCGCCACCTTTGAGGTATTATAATTCAAAGCTTCTCTCCCCTCCAAATCGTGAGATTGTTATTTCATCGGTACTAAAATCAAAAATCATGAATTCTTTTTTTAAAACCATAATAGCCGGGGCTGGCGCAGCGAGATGGGGCGGTGGATGCCTGGGTACAATCGTTGTTTTTGTAATCATTTACATGGCACTTGGTCAATGTAATTAATTGGAAAACATGCTCTTTCCCCTTGATCCCCCATTTCAATCTTTTTTTGGATGGCATTGATTTTTCAATCTGATTATTAGATCTAAAGTGAGTTTTGGACAACAAAGCATCGAATCTAATTGATTCTCAATTAATAGCCGTGTTGAGGCGTAGCGTCTGTAGTAAACCCGATGTAATAAATACGGAGGTGCAGAGCACCGGGGCAATTGTTTCAGTGCTCTGCACCTCCATCGTATAAATGGCTTAATTTCTACGGACGCTACGCCGCGATGCGGCTCCAATGCTATCCAAAACTCACGTTAGATTCAATACATATTTTATGAAATTTATTCTTGTCTTCCCTGCTGTGGCTTTGCTCTTTTTTGGGCTTTTAGGAACTAACAAAACATTGCCGCTTCGTGCTTCGGTAAGCAGCTTAGTCACTGTAAATGCATTGCCAGAATCAACAAACAAAATGTGGGCTGACAAATCCATTTTATACAAGGGAAATTCTTTCCAATTGCATTTTGAAATGCCTCATAGCCAGTACCTCGGCGTGGTCGACCCCCAAGGTCATTTTTTCTATGTCGTTTATCCTGTTGAATCCAGTGAAGGGAATTTAACCCCGCTGGTGTCAAGCCAATATTTCAATTTATTGAGTACTTTGACTATTCAAACCTCCACATTTAATGCGGATCCGTATACTTACGGTGTTTTAGAAAATCAGCCGGTGTTTACGCAATCTGGCATTTATCGTTTTGTGCTTGGCGACAATTTACATATAGACGACACCGACCATTTGTCAGTAGTAGAAATCCAATACACGCATGCTGCTCCTCCCTTGATTTGCAAACTGTAAATCAACAGTCAACTTTATTGTGCTATAGCTTTTCACCGAAAACTGTGAAAGTTGTAACTTAATAATAGAATTGTGTAACGCCCCGTCCTTTCATCAGCCTGACTTTTGCAAGACCTCACCGTTCAATTTTGAAGCAAGTAAAAGTCACTAAACTTAAATAAAAATGAGCAAGGACAAAGGAACCAAGAATATTAAAAAAGCGCCTGCTGATAAGTCTTCGGGCAAAGGAAAAGTCCTTTCGAGCTACAAATCTGAAGGCAAACTCGGCCAGGACAAACAGTCCACAACGGTTGCATTTGTCCCAAAACCCGCTGTCAAGTCTGGAAAGTCTTAAGAAGCGAATGGCAGTGGCATGAATCCATTGCAACGAAAAACAAACATAACCATCAGTCCTACTGAACATTATCGTGCGAAAGACCTCGCAGGCCTAAAAACCTGCGAGGACTCGCTTGATTATTCGACATCCAACATGGAAACAGAAAAAGACTTGAACCTGCGAATCATAAATATTACGGTTCAAATACAAGAGTTCTACCCAGAGTTGTATCGAGATTTGAATGAGATGTTTGCAACATTACCTATATCGGAAACACCAGTCATTAACGCGACTACCTTGCGAAAGTGGCTTGATTCGTTAAAAATATTGGTAAAGCGATACAATATTGCCCATCAGCAATAATTCTTTCCCTAGCGCCTCCGGCACTAGTGCCGCGTCCATCCGTTTTCTATACACCTGCATCGTTATTATGAAAGTAAATCCGCAAAAACCAATGGTAAAAGTAACCAAAAAAGGGGTCATCCTGAACAAAACCGATTTAGGATTTGAAAATGCAGGGGTATTGAACCCTGGTGTGGTACAAGAAGGCAATGAAGTCCACCTATTTTATCGGGCAGTACGAAACGGCAATTATTCAACCATTGGTTATTGCCGTTTGGAGGGTCCGTTAAATGTGGTGGAACGTTATGACACTCCCGTCCTTTTCCCACAGTCAGACATGGAGTCGCAGGGCGTAGAGGATCCCCGAGTTTCTAAAATTGATGGACTGTATTACCTTACCTATACGGCTTATGATGGCATAAATGCGATTGCCGCGTATGCCACTTCGGAAACTTTACCCATTTTTGAAAAAAAGGGGATTCTTACGCCACAAATCACTTACGAGGATTTCAGGCGCCTCGCAGAAATTAAAAACCCGCTCAACGAAAAATATCTGCGTTTCAACGGGCATCCGTTAATACATGCCAATTTAGATAAAAACCCGCTGCTCTGGAATAAAAACGTGGTCTTTTTCCCGCGCCGAATCAACGGAAAGCTCTATTTCCTACACCGCATAAAACCTGACATCCAAATTACTACCGTCCATGAACTGGCAGAGCTGACCCCCGCATTCTGGGAAGCGTATTTCCTGCACCTTGCGGATAACATAGTGCTGGAGCCCAAATATCGCCATGAAGTCAGTTACCTCGGCGGAGGTTGCCCTCCCATCGAAACAGAACACGGCTGGCTGCTCATCTATCATGGTGTCCACGATACAGCTTCCGGGTATAAATATGTGGCCTGTGCTGCGCTACTGCAATTAGAAGACCCGTGCAAAGAAATTACCCGCCTGCCCTACGCGCTTTTTTCGCCCGAACACGATTATGAAACAAGAGGGGAAGTCAACAATGTGTGTTTCCCAACTGGTACGGCCTTGTTTGGCGATGACTTATACATCTACTATGGTGCGGCAGACGAACAGATTGCTTGTGCGATGGTGAGTTTGTCCGAACTAACGGAGGCTTTAGTCGCTCAATCAAAGGTATAGAGGCCAATTTTAAATTCTTTTAAATTCCTAGGACAGATTCTTTACAATACTTAAACTATGAAATACAATTCCTGGGAGCCTATTCCCGAAATACTGCTCATCAGCTCTTACCCGCCTAGAGAGTGCGGCATTGCCACCTTTTCGCAGGATTTGAGAACGGCCTTGCACAACAAGTTCCGCCAATCATTCTCCCTAAGCGTATGCGCCTTGGATGCTTCTGAGGATCAGCACCGCTACCCTTCGGAAGTGCGATATGTGCTCCATACCTCAGAGCCATCGTCCTATCAGGAAATAGCCGACGCGATCAATCTGGACAACCCAATAAAGCTCGTATTGCTTCAGCATGAGTTCGGCTTTTTTTCGGCAATACCTGATCAGGTTTTCCTGCATTTTTTGCAACAAATCAAGAAACCTATCCTCCTCGCTTTCCACACCGTATTGCCCAAGCCTAATGAGGCCCTGAAAGCAAAAATCAGGGACTTGAGCGAGGTTTGTGTTTCCTTCATTGTGATGACTCAAAATGCGGCGCAAATCCTGATAGAAGCGTACGATGTGCCACCAGAAAAAATTCAGGTCATAGCGCACGGCATACATTTGGTGCCTCACTTGAGCAAAGCAGATTTGCGGAGAAAATATGGACTAAATGGGCGGAAAGTACTTTCCACTTTTGGGCTAATCAGCTCTGGGAAGTGCATAGAGACTACCCTCGACGCTTTACCTGCCATTGTAGCCAAAAACCCAACCGTAATATTTCTGGTGATCGGCAAAACCCATCCCACTGTGTTAAAGCACGACGGTGAACAGTACCGTCGCATGCTGGAAGCAAAAGTGGCGGAACTTTCACTGGAAAAACATGTGAAATTCATCAATGCCTATCTGCCGCTGCAAGAGTTATTGGAATACCTGCAACTGACTGATATCTATTTATTTACCTCCAAAGATCCCCACCAGGCTGTTAGCGGCACGTTTTCCTACGCTGTTAGCTGCGCCTGCGCCATCATTTCCACCCCGATTCCACATGCTCGGGAACTGCTGCGCGAGGACGCGGGCATCCTGTTTGATTTCCAGAACTCCAAGCAACTGACCGCTGCGGTCAATAAATTGCTGACCAACCGCCCTTTGCGCAAAAACATGATTAACAACGGTCTTCAGCGCGTCATTTTCGCAGCATGGGAGAATACCGCTGTAGCCTATGCCATGTTATTCCAAAGTTTCATTCCCGACGAAATAGTGCTGCAATATCAATTGCCAGACATTCATCTTGGCCACGTCAAAAAAATGACCACCCCATTCGGAATGATTCAATTCTCGAAAATCAATCACCCTGATCCAGAATCAGGCTATACCCTCGACGACAATGCCCGGGCCATGGTAGCGCTCTGTATGCATTACGAATTGTTTGGAAGAAAAAGAGATTTGGTTTTGATCAAAACCTACTTGGATTTCATCACGCATTGTTTGCAG
>JBBQLD010000011.1:0-25126 GCA_038327555.1 Chitinophagales bacterium | reverse complement strand
TATGCACGATGCCGCCATTTGGGCCGGGTTCGAGGTGGAATTCCACCACTTCTCCGTCTTTGTACTGATGCGCCCCGAAATAATTGCGAACGGTTTGTTCATCCAAATTCAGCTCCTGAGCGATTCTGGCTACGCTGCCATGAGGCAATGCATGCTTGATACGACGGAGTTCCTCGAAAGTGATATTCATAAGCAAATTGTTAAGGAACGCGGCACTCATAACTTAGTCATTTTAGGTCAACCATTTTTTCATCAGACAAGCCTATTTTTCTGCCAATAGTGGGGCTATTTAATGAAAAATAGGGGCCGTATGATGGAACAAAGGGTGGCATCAAATGACTAAGTTATTGGTGCTGCGTTCCTAAGTGAACGTAGATAGGTCAAAAAATTTCTCTAAGGTATGAGAAACTGTATGGGTTAAGCAAGCGAAAAAGGGAAATTTTTTCTAAAATAAAAAGTGCTCAAATTTAGGACTGGGTGAATAATAACTTCCGGGTTTTAATTCTGCATATTTCCACCTGCAAAAACATCCTACCTTTACAGTTCCGATTCCAAAGTGACGAACAAAAAGTTGCACGACAACCTATCGCTGATCCATGTTTCTCCACATCATCTCTTTTGATATTCCTTATCCAGCCAATTACGGCGGGGTTATTGTTATTTTCAACCAGATAAAGGCCTTACACGCTCAAGGGGTGAAGGTCATTCTCCACTGCTACCAATATGGCGAACGGACACCCCAGCCGGAGCTCGCCGCCTATTGTCATGAGATTTACTACTATAAGCGAAGCCGTTCTTTGTACTATCAGTTGAGCTTGCTTCCTTTTATTATGCGTACACGTCAAAGTAGTGCGCTCCTAAAACGCTTGCGTAAAGATCGGCATCCAATCTTGTTTGAAGGGATGCACACTGCGGGGCTCATCTGGCATCCCAGCCTTCGCAGCCGCCAAAAACTCATTCGGATGCACAACATCGAATGGCAGTACTACGAAAGCCTGGCGCAACTTACTTCCGCAATCGCACCCTTAGAAAAGGCGTATTACTTTTCAGAAAGCATCAAACTTCAGCGTATTGAACCCAAAGTGGTGCTTCACGCAGATGAGATCCTTACCCTTTCGGGTACAGATGAAGCTTATTATCGTGCATTAAAAGCAAATACCCATTACATCCCAGCCTTCCACCCCAATGAAGCAGTCGACATTCAGTTGGGAAGAGGAGAGTATGTGCTGTTTCATGGCAAATTAAGCGTTCCCGACAATGAACTTGCGGCCACCTGGCTTATTGAAGAAGTATTTGCCGAATTTGATATTCCATTCCTCATTGCGGGTATGGATCCTACAGACCGTTTGCGCGACCTTGTAGCACAGTATGAACATATTAAACTGATAGAAAACCCAGACGAGGCCCAAATGAACAGCCTGCTCAGCAAGGCACATATCAATTTGCTCGTTTCGTCGCAGTCTTCTGGCGTAAAATTGAAACTGATCAATGCCCTATTCCGAGGCCGATTCTGTATTGTCAATGAACAAATGGTGCGCGGTACAGGGCTTGCCAAGCTTTGTTATGTCCGTAACTCCGCTGCGGCCATGCGCCAGACCATCGAAGCGCTTATCAATGTGCCTTTTGAACAAGGAAAAATCACCGAGCGACGGAGTGTTTTAGACCTTGAATTTTCCAACGCCGAAAACGCCAAAAAGCTAATGGATTTGGTGAAATGGTAGATCGTTTTGGTCAACCACATCCATAAAAAAAACGGCCAGACAGCGCTTTTGCTGCCTGACCGTCCTCACGAGATTGGACAGGGATTAAAACGGAAGGAAGATTAAAACTTAAAGTGGATTAAAGCGCGCCCTGAATAAAGAGGGCAGGTAGGTGTCTTATGCCTATTCTTAAAGATCTAAGGGCAAAAACCTATTGTTATAATTTTATTGCGCTTTCAAGTTTGAGCCATGAGCGCCCCAACGTTTTGGGGCGCCCACGACTGCAGAAAAGAGCAACTTTTCGTCTTTTTGTTGGTTATTCGGGGAATTGGTGATTTGGTTATTTGTTTTGCCTGAGCTTGGAATCCTGTGCAAGCATTCAGTAAAAAACGAATACCAAGCCCTGGCAAAACAAATAACCAAATCACCAAATCCCCCAATAACCAATTCCCCACTACTTTGCTTGAATCATCGTTTTCGACGCGCTGTCTGTCGCGGTCTCAAGGGTGTAGTAAAGTACACCTGAAGTATTCAAGAGTGCTTTTTCCAGCGGAATGGTATTGTAACCTTTCGGGAAATCGCCTTTTTGATTGTATACCAATCGTCCTGACTGATCGAACACGGATAGGGTAGCCGTTGCCGCATTGGGCAAGTGGAAGCCTACGAGGGTGCGATTCACAAAAGGATTGGGTTGATTTTGATACAGTTCGAAGCCCACACCACTTATGGTACTTCCGTCTTTGCCATTGAATCGAAGTGCTACATCCAGCTTCGTGATCGCTTGCTCGGCAGACGGGCTGAGTTGGTATCCCTCTGCTTTAGTAATCCGGCTCGATACGGCAATCATCTTACTCAATTCACCTGCTTTTTTGGCTTTGAATTTCAGCGTGAACTCTGCTTGTTGTGCGCCATTAAATGAAGTGGTGATGGCGTTGTCAGCTGCAAAGGAGGCAAAGTTGTCCGCTTTCATACCAGGGCCAGGCACGATATCCGTCAGGTCTAAATCGTTGTAATTCAGCGTGAATTGGTATCCAGCCGCCTTTTCAGCTGCCTTAAATTTCACTTCAAATACTTCTCCTGCTTTTACGATGCGATCTTCCACATCAAAGAGGAAAGTGCCGCTTGTACGTTCTTCGGCACTCATCAATGCGTTAGCGATAGCAGTACTGTTTACGTCGCCTACTTTGATGGCTACGAAGTTGTCATCCATTGCATTTGCCTGAATATCAGCTACCGTTTTGCTTTCCGGGAAAGTGGTTTGGAAGGGGTTTGCTGTATTTGGGAAAACAAAGGACTTGTCTACAAAGCGCCAGCTTTCGTTGGCAGGCAATTCGGTATAGATGCCAAGAATAAGTTTGCGCAGTTCTACAATGTCGAATGTGGTAATGCTACCAGATCTGTTTGCGTCAGCAGCAATCATCTTGTAAGGCGTCGTGAACGGCTCAATACCAAGGATATGCTTGCTAATCAAGACCAGATCGTAAGTGGTCACACCATTGATCGGATTGTCGTCCTTTGTTGGTGTGAGGGTGTAATCGGCGTGCATGGGCACCGCATTACTGAATGAATATTGGCCTTCTTGATCCGTCATATCGAAGAGGTTAAAGGTTGGGCCGGATAATTCTACGTCTGTTTCTTCTAAGCCTTCGCTCATTTCAGTTTTTAACTGACCTGCTACGGAAGCTGAAGTAGCACCACAATTGCCTGCATTATCCTGGACAATCATGTACGTTTCGCAGTAGTCGGCGTTGCCGTAGGCATCCTGAGCCCAGAGTTCAACACACTGAACGCCAAGTTCTGTGCAATCGAACGTGAGACTGATATTTGGGTTTCCGTTTCCGTCAACCGGGAAGCCAGCAGTGCTGTTACCACACTTTCTAAGGGCGAAAAGCAGGTCGTCGGCTGGTGTGCAATTGTCGTCTGCATGGAGCAAAAAGTCACTGGCATACAAGGTGATCATCCCAGTTTGCATCAGATTTCCAGTCAGGCCATTCATGCAAATGATCGTAGGTGCTTTGCAATCTTTTACCACAAAAGTGTATTCGCAAACACTTTCGTTTCCGCAGCCATCAGACGCTATCCACTTAATTTTGTGGGTACCATAAGGCAATTCGGGCACGGTGTAAATGGCTGGTGAAGCCGCAGTATTCCAGCGTACTGATGCGCCGAGGCTGGTACCATTTACGGTAGTCTGCATCGTAAATTTATACTTTTGGTTTGCCGCAACGCCACGCTGATCGAACTGTCGAGGTGTGCCGCCTGAAAAATTGGCGGTATTTACATTATTGTAATTCACAACACCGGATGCAGGCGGGTTTGTGCTGCTGACCACGGTTTCCATCGTTCCATCACCATCTAGGTCAAGGAATAAGAGGTAACGAATGTTGAGGTTGGAGCCAGAGCAGAAATCGGTTGCCGAAATGCTCAGGTCTACAGGTGCTTCACAAAGATCATGTGATTGGCTGCGGACATCCCACCAGTAGGTTTCGTTCCAGAGTTGTGCATTGTTTGTTGACAAGTCGCAGAATTCCACTGGGCTTGGCGGACACAACATGATTGGTGCTTTGGTGTCAATAATTTTAATGATCTGTTTGTACTCGTAGCAGTTTGCCGATGTGCTCCAAAAACTACTGTAGTTCGTCGGTGTATTATCGGTCGGTAGAACTTTTACTACAGTCGGTGCCCAGGGTGAAAGTGTTCCGAATTTTGAAACAATGGGGCCTGGAAGATTGCTGACATGGCTGCTATTGGTATGTGGTGTTGGGTTAGGTACAATGACACAGCCCGCTCCAGGATTGTAAGTACACCAGTTAATGATTTTCCAGGTGCGCTCAATCTTGTAACAAGCATCAGGCACGACGGTGTAAATCTGGTCTTGGAAACTGACCCCCAAGAGTTCGCAGTCCTCCCCAAAAAATTGTGGCTCACCATACAATCCGGTTCCGTTGCATTCATAAATGATGGCATCATCCGGGAATTTTATGAAATAATCCTGTTCGTAGGTGACGATGATCCGCTGCGTACATACGGAAGATGCGCCATGGCAATCGAATGCGCGGAAGGTTCTTGTGATGGTGCCTTTGTTGCAAACGGTGTCAAAATTGCTGTAATTGGCGGAGTGCGTCAAGCCCTTTTGACCTTGGTAGCGGTACGAAGTGTCAAGGCAGCAGTTGTCAAACACCGTTGGCTTTCCATAAGTCCAAAGGCTTGGATCAAAGTTTTCGCAGGTGACTGAAACGTTGAAAGGTGCGTCACAAATTGGTCTCAATTTGTCCTGTACTTTCACATTGATCTGGCATTCATTGTAAATCGGTGTACCATCCAGATAGGTCGAAATTGACCCATCGGCATTACACTGGTACACCCGCAGAATAACCATCAACTCTGTGCCTACTTCACAGCAGTAGAACTTGATCGAGTCTGATTCTACGGTGGCCAATTCATACTCGCTGAATCCTTCAGCGTTGCCAGGGCAAGGGGATTGACTAAGCGCTTTGATACAATCGCTGTACGGTGCTGCCCTTCGAATGGTAAACTTAACTTCACTACATTGGTCGTAGGAACCATCATCGAAGGTAGTGGCACGTATCCAGGTTACTCCAGCGTATTCACAATTTGCAAAGTTGGCCAAGTAGCAATCGTTCGGGTCGTCTTTACCAATGGCTACTACAGTCGTTTCATCGCAAGCTGCCACAGGTGGGGAATAGTCCACCACGGTAAGGTTAAATTCATACGTGCTGGTATTGCCACAGGCATCTTGAGCGACGTATCGTACGATGTGTTCGCCAACCGGAATACAAGGCGTAAGGGCAAAAGAAGCCAAAGTATCTGGGTTATTTGCTGGATTTCCTGGGAAATTGTACAGCCCGCCATTCACCACAACAATATTGGTTATGTCTCCGGTGAAAGGATCTTTGGTGATAATGTATGCTTGCACATTGTTGATTCGCGAGCATTCATCAGCCACCAATACATCTGGCAACTCCATGCTGCTACAGCAGTCGTATGGATCTGTGGTTTTTATAAGATCTGTTTCTGGCGGATCAATAAATACGGGCCCAATATTGTCTACCACCCGAATAATTTGGGTGTGGATAATAAATTGCCCTGTACAGTTGTCAATGATTGACCATTCGCGGTTAATGTTGTAGGCTCCATCACAGGTCCAAACTGCCTTATCTTCATATTCTGCGTGAACGGTATTGCAACCGTCTCTCCGGTTGAAGAGATAAGGGTAACCCTGTAGTCCGATGCTCTCAATCCAGTCAGCACTTGGGTATATTCCTGAACAATCATCAAACAATTGCGCGTCAATGCCGTCATAATCTGGAGGCAGGGAAATATCCCGCAGGGTTGGCCGCAAGGATTCAATCTGCTGAAAGCAGGTAGACATATTGCCGCTGGCATCCTTTGCGCTCCAGCGACGTTCAATGATATGGGTCAGACCGGAAGCACAATCCTTCGGGGTAGTTTGATCCGTGTATGTCAAAGTAACATTGGAACAGGGGTCAAGCAGACCCGCAGGCACCAAATAGCTCTGAAATCCATTTGGAATGACCTGTTGAGGGGTTAAACCATTGGGTAATCCGGCACCAAATACGCCTGTCATGGTGATCACCAATTCTACAGCTTCAATTTTGGAAACATCGGAATTTCCATCCAGGTCGCTTACCCGCACCTTCCAGTCGCCGTTGGCATCTTCGTTGTCAAAACTGCTCAACACCCCAAAACCGAGGGGGATCTGGGCGTTTTTGTCCAGAGTATAATTATCGCAACTTAAGGTTGGCGAACCTTCGTCGTCGAACTGCGCCCAAATTGGGGCAGGTGCACAGCCGCCCAGCTGGTTCCAAAGGGTTACGACGGTGCTAGCCGGGCTTTCTGCCTGGATTCGGATATTGTTAAAAAAGGCATCTCCCGAGATTTTGACTCGAACATCTACGTCGTTCACAATGGCATTCATCGGCAGATTGACCGGTATCGTGAAGAGTCGGGTCTGAAAATCGACCACATTCACGGGCAGATTTTGGGCTTTAAATCGCAAGGTTAATTTTACTGACTCCGAGAAAAGCGGGCTGAAGTCAAATAAATCATAGTTGCAGGGCAAGGTGATTGGGCTTGGGCTACAGTTAATTGGTGGAGCAAGGTTGTCCACAACTTTGATGTCGCTGAAGCATTTATTGCCTGTTTCAGGGTCAGTTACGCGCACCCGATAGGTTTTACCCACATCTGGAGGGCCTAATACTGCTGGTACCCAGGGGCCATTGCCGAAGGGTGGAAGTTTATCTAATTCTACTACGTAGATGTCGTAGCACTTGTAAGGACCACCTTCCAGTACCTGATCTGCATTCAAAGTAGCCGTGCAGTCGGGTCCCAAAGCAATTTGAGAGAGATCATTGCAAACCAAGGCAGTAACTGCATTTGGAAAGTCTTGAACAGTGACAGACCAAGAGCAAGTAGCCGTACGTCCAGAAGCATCTGTGCATCGGAATGTATTAATCGTCGTGCCAATCGGGTATGTTCCGCCAGAAGGAATTCCGGTTAATTGTTCTGCAGCATTGTTGGAAGGTATGGAGTATTTTACATAGCCGTTGTAAGAACGGGGAGAGAATGTTATTCCAAAAGGGTAGGCTTTGCCGACACCTGGCGAGGAGGATACGCGCAAAGTGCCATCGCTGAATTGACGATTGCCATCGGTGTAATTAATCTGTCCACCTGAACTACTAGTAATGTAAATACCCCTCGTTTGGCCGGAAGGGACAGTTATGCCAAAACCAGGAACCGCGGTGCCAACTGCCGGGGTAGTGGACATTACGATTTGTGATCCAGCCAAAGTCCAGGAACCAGGGCTGTTTTCTAATCCAAAAAAACTACCAACGTTGGTGGTATAATAAACCTCAATTGTAGTGGTGCCGGCTGAAATAGATGGCCCAAATTGCGTAAGCGTTAGGGTGTTAGCACCTTGGTTTGTGACATCAAACATCATACCTGCCGCCCCATTATTAAAGTTAATTGGGTGGTCTACCTGTCCGACCTGAGCGAATGAGCAGTTATCGGCACAAGTCACCTGGTATGTATAGTTGTTGGTTTGGCAAAAACCACCTTGTAGGCTAATGGTCGTGTTTGTAGGACAAGTGATGGTAGGTAAGGTGTTGTCATTTACCGTAATCATTTGTACTGCAGCAGTAATTACACCGCCACCGCATGGTTCTATCAGTTCCCAGGTTACTACATTTACCCCTACTGGAGCAGAGATGGTCGTATTGACCGGATCAAGTACAATGGTTGGTATACCACCGTTGATGCGATACTGAAGTTGGTAACCCACATTGCAGCCACCAGGGAAGGTGGGTAATGGCGTGGTTACATTGACAAAGCAAGAAGCCGAACCAGCGCCAGTGTTTACCGTTTGCGAAACAGGCGCAGTCATGGTACAATTGATGATAGGTACCTGTCGCACAATAGCACTCCATCCCGCAGCACTGATTGAATTGTCCGACCGTAATTGGAAAGTTAAGGCTTCGGCAGCATTTGCGCCGACAGCAGCAATTCCAGTATTGGCCGTTACAGTACCCGGGCTGATGTTTTGCCAGTTGCCCGCGGGGAACAAAAGTGTCGCACCCTGAGGGCCAGGCACTTGGTTGACCCCTACTGTATTGCTGTTGAAAATATAGAAAGCATCGAAGCCAGCCTCTAAGCCAAAGGCATTGAAGGAAACTTGGACGCGGTGGGTAGCGGGATTCGATGGCTGGAACGTTATATTGGCATTTGCGCCATTATTATAATTTGCACCAGGACCGCCGAAGTCGTAAAAATTGAAAAAACATGTGGCTGGCGGCGCAATGGAGAATGGGCTGCCAACGGTTGTGCCATTTGCGGCCATGTTTACGTTCGTTTGTGCATTCAATTGTGCACAGGCGAACATCCACAAAACGGCCATGGCTAAAATAGTATGAAAGTTGCTCTTTTTCATGCGAGGATAATCGTTGAAGAATAAAAAAATCGGCAAACGTTAGCGCGTTAACCCAGTGAACGTTTCGTTTTAAGCGGTTGGGAAGTCAATATATTCCTTTAATTAGTTGGTTAAAAGCACTCGGGTTTCCGTATGCAATGCTTTAAGCAAAATTTTGGGGGTATAAGAAGCTTCTTTTTCAAAGCCTAGAGTGGCAGCTGCCGGAAGTGAAAGTTCCAGGGCTTGTGCCACAGTAGCGCCTTTTTTAATTTCCATAAGAATGGCCTTAGAATAAGCTATCCGCCGAAGGGTGTTATCATACAGCGGAGTTCCTTCAGCCAGACCTGGCATCTGCTGATTGAGCAGAGACACCTGTGTGATCAGGATATTGGTCACGTCTTCTGGCGCTTTCCAATTGTAATTTGTTTGCTGTTGAATTTGGGCATTCCCAGTGGTGCTGGACATGCACACAAAAGCCAGCAGAAAGATTGCAGTGAGGAAGGCATTTCCCAGCGATGCCAGGATTCCTCGATTGTTGATACTGTTCATGTTCACAAAATTTAAATTGACTGTTTATAATGCGTTAAAGTCTATCCTTAAAAAGCCTTCGCCTTCATGAATAGGGTATACTCCTATTGATAATTGACTGGTTTTTAGGCCGAGTGTTAGGGCAATATGTTTTGGCAAAGGGCAAGGACTTTCTAAAGTCAAAGTGCCATGTCGCAGGTGAGTTTTGTAAAGTTGAGTACACAACAAAGCCCGTGTGAGTACGAGTGCTACACCATCCCCGCCTTCAATCGGAAACAGTAAGCCCATTGTACTACGACAGTTCCTTTTTTGTTCCATTGCGGAAGTATTCCCACCTGTTCGGGCAGAAATGCGACAAATACCCGTACCCATACAATCCGATGAAGGAGAGCCAAAGACGACGTCGCAACTCAATTGCTTTGTGGCGTCGGTTTCGCGCAGGGGGCGAACCAAGTTCAAGTGGGGCAGCCCAAAAGGAGGTGAGGTGTTGAGAATGTTGAGTTTTGAAAAGTTTCTCATAAAAATGTTTGATTGATGAAAACTTGCTTCGGAGCTTTGCCCCAAGCGCATGTTCATAGTGTTGAGTATGAAATAATTAAGTTCTTTATGGGTGCGTTTAGTCACCCAGGTTCACACTACTAGATCTTTATCCAGCTTTTAAGGCCTGGATAAATCGATAGAATCAGTACCCTCCTTCAATGGGCATGACCATATCTGAGGCTATTTTTAAGCCCCAATCAAGTCGAGTCCAGTAATAGCTGCACCGATAAGATCAAGACCAGTGATGTTGTCGGTTATGATGTGCTTTGAAGCTGCTGGAAGTGTGAATGTGCTTTTCATGTTGTCTTTGCTATCGGTGTTTATTTCTTCCGATTTGCATGACAAAGGTCAAGTGGCAGCTCAGCGTGGCACAGGACAGCAAACAGCACTTGGTCGCCCGACGATTTTTCCCTGTTTTTTGCAGGTTACTTACTTAAATTATTGATATACAGTAAATTAGATAAAAATTAAATAAGGGCAAATAGAAGATTTTTAAGCTTCTCTAACTACTTTTGTGCTTGAAATTATCCGCAATGTCCCATTCAGCACCAATTACCATCCCTTTTCACGCCAAGCCCCAACCCTCTTTTAACAAAAACTTCGACCTCCTCATCCGGCACTTGCACGAGATGAAGGCTGCTGGCTATGAGACCTATATCTGCTCTGAAAACCCCAAGCAATTTGATCGGTTGTCCGCGATTTTTAAGGAATTGAAGGCCGATGTGCAGTTTCTCCCCGTCGAAATCCCCGTTCACGAGGGTTTTATTGATGAAGACCTGAAGATTGAAGTACTCACAGATCACCAGATTTTCCAGCGTTACCACCAGTACAAAGTCCGCCAAGGGTTCACAAAGGATCAGTCCCTAAATGTCCGGGTGCTTCGAGAGCTTACCGCTGGCGACTTTGTGACGCATATTGACCATGGAATCGCCAAATTTGCCGGACTTCAGACCATCGAAATTGGTGGGCAAAAACAGGAGGCCGTTCGACTGAATTTTAAAAACAATGACATTGTGTACGTGAGCATCCACTCGCTCCACAAAATTTCCAAATATCTGGGAAAGGAGGGCGAAGCACCCCAATTGGCTAAACTGGGCTCCGATGCCTGGAAGCAGCTCAAAGCCCGGACGAAGAAGAAAATCAAGGACATTGCCGCCGAACTGATCAAGCTCTATGCTTCCCGACGCGCGGCAAAGGGGCATGCCTTTCCACCCGACGATGTGATGCAAACGGAACTAGAGGCCAGTTTTATTTATGAAGACACGCCCGATCAATACAAAAGTACCAATGATGTGAAGGCCGATATGGAGCGGGAATACCCGATGGATCGCCTGATTTGCGGTGATGTGGGCTTTGGAAAAACTGAGGTCGCCATCCGAGCCGCGTTCAAAGCAGTTACCGATGGCAAACAGGTGGCTATTCTTGTGCCGACCACTATTTTGGCCTTGCAACACTGGCGTACTTTCACTGAACGGCTCATAGATTTTCCTGTTACCGTAGACTACATCAATCGTTTTCGTACGGCAAAGGAGAAAAAAGTCATTCTGGAAAAGCTGAAAACTGGCCAGATTGACATTGTTATTGGTACCCATGCGCTATTGAGTAAAGACGTGGCATTCAAAGACTTAGGCTTGCTGGTGGTAGATGAGGAACAAAAATTTGGCGTAGCCAGTAAGGAAAAACTTCGTGGACTAAAAGTAAACGTGGATACCCTTACCCTTACGGCCACGCCGATTCCGCGTACGCTTCAATTCTCGCTCATGGCCGCCCGAGATCTTTCGGTCATCCGCACTCCACCACCCAATCGACAACCGATACATACCGAAATTCGAGTGTTTGACGAGGATCTTATTGCCGAGGTCATCCACAAAGAACTCAATCGGGGTGGGCAGGTGTATTTCGTGCACAATCGGGTCAACGACTTGTCGGCCATCGTCGAAACACTCAAACGACTCTGCCCAGATGCAGAAATCGCCTTTGCTCACGGCCAGATGGATTCTGATCACCTGGAAAAGGTATTGGTAGATTTTATTGACCGAAAATTTGACGTATTGGCTTGTACCAATATTATTGAAACGGGACTCGACATTCCCAATGCGAATACCATTATTATCAATCGCGCCGATATGTTTGGCCTTTCCGACCTGCACCAATTACGCGGTAGGGTAGGGCGTAGCAACCAAAAAGCCTACTGCTATTTGTTCGCACCGCCGATGAGCGTTTTAACCCAGGAAGCCCGTAAACGTCTGAAAACCATTGAGGAATTCACGGATCTTGGTTCTGGTTTTCAGGTTGCTATGCGTGATCTTGACATCCGTGGGGCAGGTAATTTGCTGGGTGGTGAGCAGTCCGGCTTTATTGCAGACATTGGCTTTGAAACCTACCAGAAAATTCTGGATGAAGCGATTCAGGAACTGAAAGAGACCGATTTTAAGGATTTATTCAAGGAGGAAATTGCCCAAAAAGGCTCGTATGTACGCGACGTAATCATCGAAACCGATGTAGAAATGCTCATCCCCAGCGAATATGTTACCAATACGCAAGAGCGTCTGAATCTTTATACCGAACTCAACAATGTAGATAGCGAAGCAGGTATCCTTGATTTTATAAAAAGAATGGAAGATCGCTTTGGCAAATTGCCCAAGCCAGTAAACGCGCTTTTCGACGGTCTTCGCCTGCAATGGCTATGTAAGAAAATCGGCTTTGAAAGGCTTATTCTAAAAGGCGGTAAACTCCGCTGCTATTTCCTTGGCGACCCGCAGTCGTCTTTTTATGCCACGGAGCATTTTCAAAAATTTATGGCATTCATGCATAAACATGGCCGAATTATGGGTGTTTCACTCAAGCAGACGAACAAAGAGCTGATCCTGGTGCAAGACGATGTGCGAAGCATGAAGGCGGTAAAGGGCTTGTTGGAGCAGTTAGTAGGTGCTTTGGGGTGATTTTGGGGAGTCGGTAGTAATGCTTATTTTTGTGAAAAATTCGACTTATGCAATTGATATTAGAAATCAAAAACCCTCAGATTGGGAAATGCTTTTGACTTTTTTGACCCAAAAAGGTATTGACTTTCACCTTTCTGGGAAGAAGGCTGATGCTAATGATAAAGTCATCACAGTTCTCAAGAAGCAGAATCGCCTGCAAATGGTTGCTCACATGAAAGGTATGTTACCCAATTTGCCGTATTCCAAATACGATGCTTATGAGCAGTAGAATTTGTTGCCAAACGATGCGATGATTTTGGCTCTTTGTAAGATGCATAGCATTCAAATACTTGCCAGTTTCGACCCTGATTTTGAGCCTGCATGCGCAGTTGAAGGGGTATTGTTGATTCAGTCGGTTGAGGCGTTTGCTCAATTTGCTTCCCGGTCTTGAAGCGGAAGTTTTTCAGAAAAGACTTCGTGCCCCTGCCACTAGTCTGCTACCGAACCACCGTAACATCCCCAGAAAAGATCTCTGTCTCCCCATTCACATACTCCACTTCCACGGCGTAGACATATACGCCCGGATTTACATCCTGCCCCTTGACTTGTCCATTCCAGCCAAATTGCGGGTCATTGGGCAAAAAGTTGCGGTTTTCAAACACTAATTCACCCCAGCGATCATAAATCCGCATCGAGTGTATCAGGGTCACTTCATTCCCGGCAAATACAGTCATAATGTTGTTTTGCCCATCAGAAGCAGGCAAAATAACATTTGGAATATACACACGCTTGTTTTTTTGAACAATTACCAGGATTTCATCGCGGGCAATACAACCCATGGAATCTCGCACCAAAATATTATACCGAATAGAGTTCAGCGGAGAAGTCAGCGTGGTCAAAGAATCTGGTCGATCCAAATACTCCAATGGCGACCAAACAAAAGACGCAACTTCAGTGAAATTCAGGTTGGCTTGCAATAACACGTTGTCTCCCAAATGGATCGTGGTATCCGGGCCGAGATTTACCAAAAGCTCAATTGGATCTAACACCGTAGCTTCGGTATCGCTCAAGCACCCATTGGCATCTTCTATGCCAATCACCTGAATGCCACTACTAAGTGTAAGGATAGTTACCGGGAAAGTATTGGTCGTTTGCAAAGCCGAATTGTTCAGACTCAAAGCAAAGGGGCCCGCACCACCACTCACGCCCGTGATCGTAATCGAGCCGTCTCTGTCTCCAAAGCAGGTGGGCGAATCTGTTGTGAAATCAATACCCAGCTCTGGTGGTGCACTCAGCGTAAAGGTATTGGAGTAGGTACAGCCAATCTGGTCGGTCAAGGTCACCATGTAATCTCCTGCACCCAAATTGGTGTTGCTAAGGCCCGTTGTGCCATTGCTCCAAACAGCATTTACAGGTGAAATGCCTCCAATTGGCGTAACAACAATAGAACCGTCATTGGTCAATGGGCAACTGGTATTGAAACCATTAAAGTCGGAAAGCACACTGTTTGCGTTCACGGTGGAGGTGGTGACAGTTGCTGCCTGCCCAATTTTCGCAGGACAGGTCGTTCCGGTCGCCACCAAATTAGTAATCGTATAAGTCGTTGTGCTGGAAGGGAAAACGTCAAAGGTTGAGCCGTTTTGTACGCCGGTCAACTGTATTGGAGGATTGCTTCCTGAAATCGTCACATCAAAACTAGTGCCTCCACCAAGCATCAAGGTCAAACCAGTCGTATCTCCTGCACAAATACTAATATTGCTTGAAATTGAACCAGTTGGCGTCGGCAACACCGTCACCGTCGCTTGGCCATCCACGGTACCTGGACAATTTGCATCTTTAACAGACACCAGGGTGAATATCTGATTTTGCTGCACATTGTTGGTCAGAATATTAAAAGAGTTGCCGGATGTACTCACGGGAGCCTGTGGAATACCGTTCACGGCATAAACAAACTGGTATGGCCCAACCCCAGACAACTGCACCTGAAACGAAGCATTATTGCCCTCGCACAAGGTCTGGTCGCCCACAATTAACGCCAAGGGCTGGAAGTGGAATACCACAGGTACTCCTGGTGATATGGACAAACAAGGGTCGGTCAAATCAACGGTGCCATTCAGCGCGTTACCAGCCACGGCTACAATATAGTAGGTAATTCCAGCCGTCATGCCTGTTTGGAATCCAAATTCTGGCAAATTTCCCTGTGCCAAAATACCCAGGGGTAAAATAGCAGGGTCGGTACAAAGCACATAAACCAATATATCGTTGGGGTCAAGCGATTGGTTTCCACTAAGTTGAGCAGAAACGGTACCACTTGGCAGGCATCCATTGGCTGCATTAGTCAAGGTGCCTGCATCGGTCGCACAGGCGCAACTCGGCATTCCTGATATTGTGGTTGTGCATCCTGCCGGATTGCTGATAATTACGCTGTAGGGCTGCGTCCCAGGGCTTGAATTCGAGGTAAACGTGGTATCCGTGAGCGTGCCAACTATTCCCGATACGGTGTACGTTGGATTGGCTTGCGCACCATTGCCAATATCAAAGCTGAGTATGTAGGTCTCCGTAGCCAAGTCGCAATTGACCAGCACATTGAGTGCTTGTGGAGGATTTGATATCGTCACAGAAGCGCTGCCACTAATGTTGCCAGGGCAATTGCCAGCTCCAGTTACATTGACCAGCACATAGCCGGTAGAAGTGGCCGGGCTTACCGAAATCGAATAAGGGTTTTGGCTGATATTCGTTAATATTTGAGGGCTTATACCATCCGTGTAAGCGAAATCGAATGGGCCATCACCCGCAAATTGAACCGAGATGCTTGCCGGACTTCCTGGACAAACGATGGGCATTCCGGAAAGAGCAGCCGTAACTTCTGGCCTCCAGGTCACTGTTGGTCCAGGAATTACAGATAAGCAAGGGTCGCTAAGATCTATTCCGTTTGTGCCACCTGCATTTCCAGCTACCGCTACAATAAAGTAGGTTGTAGCGGTCATCATAGTTGCCGGATTAAAGGCGAAATTCGGGGTGGGACTGCTGGCTACAATTGTCCAGTTTGGCGGCATATTCGCTTGACTAACAAGGAAATATAAGAGTACATCGCCTGGCTCAAGATTGGTGCCGGAAGCCGCAGACGTGCTGACCATTTGCCCGAAACAAAGCGTGAGCGGACTTGTATTCATGATGCCAGCATCCGTAGTACAAGCACAGCTTACAGTGTCCATGAACGAGAAACTGCCACAGTTCCAGCTATCCGTGATGAGCACGGAGTAAGGCTGCCCATTTGGAATCGGATTGCTGACAAAATGCCCTGTCATAGGGTTGTAAATTCCAGCAATGTTGGCAATTGAAATAGTATTCAAATCGCCCTGCGTAACATCAAATTCCACCGTGTAGGTCTGGGTTGCAGGCGAACAAGTAGGGATAAAGTTATTTGCGCTGGGTGCTGGGTGCACATTTACCACAGCAGTTCCGCTTACCGTTCCGGTGCAATTCGCATCAGAAACAGAGGTTAACACAAACGTTGCAGTTTGTACCAAGGTGGCATTTAATAGGAATGCCGTCTGAGTGGCTGTTACACTAAATGGATTCCCATTGTTGGTGTATCCAAGCATGAAATTGGCAGTCCCGGTCAGGTTAACTAGAAGAGACTGTGTACCTCCTGGGCAAATATTATAGGAACCACTCGTCAAAGTTGCAGTCGGTGAAGGCAACCATCGTACGGGTGTGCCAATGGCAACGGAAAGGCAGGGATCCAGCAAATCGATCATGCCGGATCCATCAGGGTTTCCGACAATGGCTGAGACGTAATACGTTATCCCCGTTTGCATTGCACCGCCATATATAAAGGTGGGTGTGGTGCTCCAATCCAGAATAATCCCTAATGGAAGACTTGGGTTAGTATGAAGGATATACAAGAGTTGGTCGTCGACATCTAAAACGGGATTCTGGGTAGCCGGTACATTCAGCGGAGTATTTTGGCAGGCAATGACCAGGGTTTGATCCATCAACCCGGCATTACCGGTACAATTGCAGTTGGATAAACCGCTAATGGTGTCTTGTCCACAATTATTCGCGTCACTCAAAGTTGCAAAATAAGTGCCGGAAGCAAATGGTATGGGTATACTCGTGAAACTATTGCCCATAAAAAATCCAGCCAAACCACTCAGGTTAAAAGGTGCAGTGCCGGAAATAATGTCAAATGAAACCGTGTAAGTCGCCGTAGCATAATCACAGGTTGTTTGCACGTTACTCATCACTGGAGGTAGGATTGCGATGATAATGACGGAATCGCGGAATGGGCGAAGAGGACAATATTGGTCTCCAATGCTATCCAGGTATAAGGTGGTGTTTTGCGCAGGCAAAATTTGCCAATTAAAGTTTGCGCTGTTTAACGGAGAGACATAGCTTGAAGGGAAGGTGGTGCCAGACCAGGTAAATGAAAATGGCTGAGTCCCGGTAAAATAGGCAATGATATCTACTGGTTGACCCTGGCAAACCGTCGTGTCTGAAAGATTGAAATTCGCGGTGGGCAGGCTATGGAAAACCACTGGGGTGCCTTGTGAGATTACCGTACAAAGATCATTGAGATCCACCAGACCGGAACTAATATTACCCGCTACAGAAGAGATGTAATACGTGGTGCCAGAGGTCATACCCGGCAGTAATCCGAAAGAAGGAATATTGTTCCAGCCGTAAATAATCCCTACCGGCAAGGCTGGGTTGGAGTGAATGAAATAAAGCAGCGTATCATTTCCATCATTCACAAAGCCGCCGTTGTAGGCTGCAGTGATGACTTGACTTTCACAAGCGTCAATCTGAATTAGATTCATAGTGCCTGCCTCTGTTAGGCAATTACAGGTGCTTGCACCACTCACTATTACATTCCCACAGTTATTTGCATCTCTGAAGGTAAAACTATATCCCATAGCCTGTGGAATGGGCGCACTCGTCCATTGAGCTCCTGAAAAGGTTCCAGTATTTCCACCAATTGAAGTAAGTGGTAGCGTGGCCCCAAGTACATTAAAAGTGACTACATACGTCCCATTCGCCGCATTACAGATCAAATTTAAGTTGGCATAGGTCGGTGCCTTATTTACGGTTATTACCGCTGGAACACCCGTGATGATTCCCAGACATCCCGGAGATTCTATGCTTGTAAGGGTGTACGTTGTGGTTGTAGTTACATTTACGGGAATGATATAAGGATCATCAAAGGTGGTAGAGGGGGGTTGTGCAACACCGTTGACTGAATAATTTACTGTAAACGGTCCCGTCCCGGTAAAATCAATGGAAACCTGTGTTATGGCCGAATCACAAAACGTGGCACTTCCCAAAAATTGCGCATTTGCAGGGGTAAAAACAAAAACAATTACTTGACCAATTGCCGTATCAGAACACAAGGAGTCCGAAATCGAGACCAAATTGTAAATCGTACCAATGTTTGGATTCACCGGCAGCACCAACGGGCTAACCGAACTGGTGGCCATAAGCGTTACGTTATTGGCCAAATAGGTGACGGTCCAAGGCGCTGTGCCTGTAAATGTAAAAACCAGGTTGGTGCCATTGCCATTTTGACAAATCTGCCCTCCGCCTGAAAGTACGACCGTTGGAGCAGGGTTTATTCTGATGGTGGCGATGCCAGAAACTGAACCTCCACAACTCCCAGAGCTTACGCTGGTAAGGGTGTAAGACTTAGTAGCGGTTGGACTTACATTTAACAGGAAAGGATTGATGCTAGTTGTAAGGGTGTCTACGGGAATGCCATTTGCAGCATAGGCAAAAGTCCAAGGGGCTGTGCCCGTAAAACTGATCGATAAGGGCGTCGTTCCTGCTTTACAAATCGTATCACTTCCGGAGATAGTGGCAGTGGGGGGTGTTGCTACATTTAATTGAAAAATACCGCTTGCTGTTCCACCCGGACAATTGCCATTACTAACGCTAGTCAAAGTGTAAGTCGTTGAAATTGCAGGCGTTACCACGATTTGGTAAGTACTGTTGCTGGTGGTAATGGGCGGCTGCGCCACACCATTCACGGAATAAATGAAGGTGTAAGGGGTTGCGCCAGTGAATTTTAGATCAAGTGTGTCATTTTGGCCAATGCAAATGGCGGTGGTATCCGATGTTAAAACACCTGTAACCCCGGGTTGAACAGTGACCATAGCAGTGCCAGAAACCGTGCCAAGGCAACTGCCTGTAACGACGCTTACTAAATCCAAGGTGGTATTGTTGAAATAAATATTTGATATATTGTAGGGGCTGCTACTCGTCGTGATTGGCGCCTGGTCTACACCATCAACAGAATAAACAAATGTCCAGGGGGCTGTACCACTAAAATTTACAGCGATAGAAGCATTTTGCCCCGAGCAAATTACAGGATTTCCGCTGATCAAAGCAGTAGGAGGAGCGATCACATTGACCACATAAATGCCACTGGCGGTACCTGGGCAGCCATTGCTGGTGACGGCTGTAACCGAGTAAGTAGTAGTTCCAGCGGCCGGGCTTACGTTGAGATCATAAGTCGGCCCAGTGGCTGTAATAGTGGGTTGTGGAACGCCGTTTATGGTGTAGGTAAAGGTATAATCTTCCGTCCCGTTGAAATTAATTTGTAAATCAAGCGGATCCCCAAGGCAAATACTGGCTGGGCCTGCGGTTAAAGTAGCCGTTGGGGTTGGAAAAACCTGAATATCAAAGCTGCCAGTTACATCAGCAATACAGCCGCTGCCACTGACCATACTTACCGCAGAAACCGTAGCGTTGCCGGACAAAGTCACGTTGAAACTCAAAGGGTCGTTGTTTGTAATTATCGGCGCTTGTTCTACCCCGTCTATAGCATAAATGAACGTATAGGGTGCGCTGGCGCCACTAAAATTGACCGAAAACGCAGCCTGTTGTCCACCACACAAAATAGCCGGACTTGTCATGGTAAAAGTGGCCGAAATGGCTGGCAGCAGCGATATGTTGAAGGTCTGCGACGGACCAATACAGCCATTAGACTCCGCATGTACGGTCACAGTGCCGTTCAGTGGAAAAGGAATGGGAGGAACGGTTCCACTAATATCCCCTGAACCGCTGGGCGGGAAAAAAGGAATATTGTTGACTGTCCAGAAATAAGTAGCGGCAGGGTCATTTCCAGTAAAAACGACTTCCACAAAATCTCCAGCACAAGCCGTAATATTGGGTGGATCATCCGTCAGCGGCAGTGGATTCACGGTGATCATAAAGGTCTCCGGCAGACCACTACAACCTGCTGCAACCGGGGTTACGGTGATCGTTGCAACTGCTTGCATAGCAAGGTTGGCTGGAGGGGTGAAATTTAGGTTGCCAGTGCCAGAAGCCCCCAGCCCGATGGCAATATTGTCATTGGTCCAGTCGAAGGTCGGAGCTGGCGTGCCAGTGCCAGTAAAGGTTACCATAATTGGGGAGCCTGCGCATGCTGCTGGGATATCGGCGATTGGATCTACGGTAGGTTGTACGCCTGTAACCCTTACGTTGTCAAACCAATAGGTCTCTGCAATGGATTTATTCGCTGGTAAAATACGTATGCTCAAGGTATTTCCAGTAAGTCCGTTTATGGTTGCACTTCCACCACCGCCGCCACAGTTATAGGCGAACTGAATAAATGCTCCTCCATCCAAACTATATTCAAAAACAATCTGGTCGTGGCCATTGTCGGTAAAAGGGTCTCCAGTGCAAGCAAAAAACGGCCCACCAGCAGAACATTCAAATACACCAATTGACCCATAGCCAACCGAAATAGTGACATTGCAATAGCCAGCAATGTTAATGTCATTGGTTACCCATTCATTGAAGTTCCCTCCGCCTATAGTAGCCCCTGTGGGACAGCATGGGGAACCCTCCATGTCAATGACCTCATACCGGCCAGCTTGCACCCCATTGAAAGAACCTGCGGCGCCATCGCAGTCCGTGAAATTAGAATCATCCCAGCCTGGTGCTGGAGGTGCCCCGGCAAAATCTTCTAACCAGATCACCGTTTGTCCGGAGAGTGATTGAAATACAAAAAGGAAAACCAGCGGTAATAGAAGCTTGAAAAAATGAATGGACTTAGTCATAAAAAAAGAGTCAAGGATTGGGCAAAACTTGAAAATCAAAGACATTCGGAAAAACGCCACAAGGTAGCGCAATTCAGTTGCCTAAGGAGAATGGATAAATGAAGTAATTCGTAAATTTGGTCAGAATAGTTTCTGAGCTGCAAAGCGTCCAAAATTTTACTTTTGCAGCTATGCTCAATCAAATACGCTCCGAACTTTCCGCCCAAAACGCCCGCCTCGTGGCCGTTTCTAAAACGCACTCTGTTGCTCGAATACTAGAGATCTACCAACAAGGACAGCGCATTTTTGGTGAAAACCGTCCACAAGAGATGCTCGAAAAACAAGCTGCGCTGCCTGCCGACACCGAATGGCACTTTATTGGCCATTTGCAGACCAATAAGGTGAAAATCATCGCCTCCTTTGTCTCCCTTATTCACTCGGTGGATAGTCTTTATTTGCTCCAAGAAATTGACAAACAAGCACTTAAAAATAATCGGGTCATTGATTGCCTGCTCCAATTTCATATCGCAAAAGAAGATACGAAATACGGCTTAAAAGAGCAAGAAGCTGTCGAAATGCTGCAAAGCTCAGCATTTTCAATCCTACAAAATGTCCGCTTATGCGGGGTGATGGGTATGGCCACGTTTACAGATGATACTGATCAGGTACGAGGAGAATTCCATCAATTGAAGCAAATTTTTGACCACCTGAAAGCAACTTTTTTCCCCCAATCGGATCATTTTTCTGAAATTTCAATGGGAATGTCGGGCGATTGGAGCGTTGCAATAGAGGAGGGCAGTACTTTGGTTCGAATTGGAAGTTTGATTTTTGGGGAACGTTGAAAAGTTTCTTTGTTTAATTTTTGGTTGTTTGAGATTAATTTTTGAATATTTGCATCACTGTACTGATACGATATTGCAATGCTTTGGTTTTATGATTAAACCTTGCTGCTTGCGGTGTGTTTTGTACTGAGGCATTTATCTTGTTGTCCGATTAAGCGAAATGAATTTCGCGTTACATTAATGCGAAATGAATTTCGCGCTACATTAAGCGAAATGAATTTCGCGTTACATTGATGCGAAATGAATTTCGCGTTACATTAAGCGAAATAAATTTCGCGCTACCTGAATCATGAATTTCGAACCCATATTCAACAACCAAAAACGCCCAATTCTCATCGCAGGGCCATGCTCTGCCGAAACTGAGGAGCAGGTACTTACCACGGCGCAGAACCTCCAAAAGCTTCAGCAGCAGAGCAATGTACATGTAGACCTGTACCGCGCAGGCATTTGGAAGCCACGAACCCGACCTGGGGCATTCGAAGGGGTTGGCGTGGCTGGGTTACCCTGGTTGCGTCGAGTGAAGGAAGAAACGGGTATGAAAGTATGCACCGAGGTTGCTACAGGTCAGCATGTGTACGAATGCCTGAAATACGGTGTTGATGTTTTTTGGATTGGCGCACGAACTACTGTAAATCCCTTTTCTGTACAAGAAATTGCAGATGCAATGGCAGGCACCGATATTCCGGTCATCGTGAAAAATCCGGTAAACCCTGATTATAAACTCTGGGTTGGTGCAATTGAACGCTTGCACAAAGCAGGGCTAAGGCGTATCGCGGCCATTCACCGTGGCTTTTCTACTTATGGCGATTCCAAATACCGCAATGTGCCGCGTTGGCAAATGGCGATAGATCTGATGCAGGAATTCCCGGATCTTGAAGTGATTTGCGACATTTCGCATATTTGTGGCCGTCGGGATATTCTGGCCGAAACGGCTCAGAAAGCTTACGACCTCAACTTTGACGGTCTCATGGTCGAAGTTCACCCCGAACCCGACCTGGCTTGGAGCGATGCTTCACAACAGATTACCCCGGCGCGTTTTGGAGAGATGATAAGTTCACTTGTACGGCGCAGTTCTACCTCAGAAGACCCTGGTTTTCAGGAACAAATTGAAAATTTTCGACAGCAGATTGATGAATTCGATGAAGAAATCATTCAGCTCATTGCCCAGCGAATGAATCTGGTTCGGGAAATCGGCTACGTCAAAAAGGACAAAAATGTAGCGATTTTTCAGCCCGAACGCTGGCGAGCTTTGGCAGATGCCTGCCGTATTCGAGCTGAAAAGGGCGACTTAAGCCGCGAGTTTATTAGTATGTTTCTAGAAGCTATTCATCAAGAAGGGATCAACCAGCAAGAGCGCATCATGAACGATGGGCTGGAAGAAACCGCTTTGGCTGGGGATTTGTGGATGAATGATTGAGTATTACCTTCGCCCCATGTTTCAATTTCAGCACCCTGATTTTTTTTGGCTGCTGGCATTCGTGCCAATCTTGATGCTGTTATGGCTTAGCTATCAGCAGTGGCGGCACAATGCGCTGGCTCGTTTGGGCGATATTTCTCGCCTGATGCCTGTGTTTTCAGGATATAAATTTTGGGTAAAAGGCACCTTGCTAGCTTTGGCGTTTATGCTGTTGTCCGTATCCTGGGCCAATCCACAGCTGGGGGCCAAAAAACAAACCACAACCCAAAATGTAGCTGATGTATTCATTGCAATCGATATTTCCCAGAGCATGCTTTGCCGGGATGTGGCCCCCAGTCGCCTTGAATTGACCAAAATACTGTCTCAAAAACTTGTTCAAAGCCTTGAAGGAGAGCGCATTGGCCTAATATTTTTTGCCGGAAATGCTTTTTTGGCTGTACCGCTTTCTACCGACTATTCTTTCGTGCTACAAAGTATCCAAAGCGCCAGCCCCGATCTACTCACGGAGCAGGGGACTGCCATTAGTTCGGCACTTGAACTCGCTGAAAAATCTTTTGAGGCAGAACCCGGTGGAGGTAGAGCAGTAGTGCTGATCACGGATGGCGAAAATCACGATGAGGAAGCGCTCGACGCAGCCAAAAAATCCTTCGAAAATGGTACGATAGTTATCGCAGTTGGTGCTGGAACTACCGATGGCGGCCCAATTCCGACCAGCAATTGGGAGGGCGGCCAATATAAACGCGACGAAAAAGGAGCGGTGGTGCGCACGCGACTTAATGAGGCTTTACTCCAAAAAATAGCACTTGCAGGTGGCGGACAAGCCCTTAGTGTTAGTCAAACAGACCGTGCGGTGTCGGCGATAGTTCGTGAAGTAGGCGGGCTCGAAAAACGGGCTTTGGAAGTCCGTTCTTTTAGTGCCCTGGAGTCTTGGTATCAATGGTTTTTATGGCCGGTATTACTCTTTTTGGGATTGGAGGTATTGATTTCTCCCGTCAAAAAATAAAGTTCATGATGTTAATTTAACGTGAGTTTTAAAAAATATGAGACCAATACTCTTTTCCTGTTTCCTATTATTTGTGCTGAATCAGGTGGAGGCTCAGTCCACTCACGCACCATTGCGAAAAGGAGATCGAGCTTACGATCGTGTCCAATATAAAGAAGCTGAAAAACACTATAGAATTGCTGCAGGTAATGAAGTTGGCAATCCAAAAGCGGTGTATAATTTAGGCAACACGCTGTACCAGCAAGGGAAATTTGAAGATGCAGCACAACTGTTCGAGCAGGTAGCAAGTGCAACCCAACCCCTTTCGGATCAGGCAGATGCACGCCACAATTTGGGCGATGCTTTTTTGAAACAACGTAAGTACAAAGAAGCGTTGCAAGCCTATGAAGAAAGCTTGCGCCTACGTCCGGCAGACCCTGGCACCAAGCAAAACCTTCAAATGGCAAAAAAAAGGCTTCGGGAAGCGGATCAAAAAGAAAAAGAACAACAGCAGAAAAACCAGGAAAAACAGCAGCAACAGAATCAGGATCAAAATCAGCCGCCTCAACAAAACCCTCAAAACCAACAAGATAAGCCACAGGAACAGCCCAGTCAGCCACAACAAAACCAGCAAGGTCAGCCCCAAAAGCCTTCAGGAGAAGAACAAAAAAAACAAATGGAGCAAAGGCTCAAAAAGGAAGACGCAAAGCGCCTGTTGGAAACCGCAGTTGGGACTGACGACCGCAAAAATGCGCAGAAATACCGCGCTGCCCAGCAACAGACCAAACAAAAAGGCTCGAAAAAAGATTGGTGAGGTTTACACCTTCAAATCAGGATTGATATTCTCTGATATCTCCCGATAAATTTCTTGCCATTCAGGATTTTCAGCCAATAACTTGAGGTGTCGGCGCACGGTGTCTACATCGCCACGCATGGCCGGGCCAGTTTGCATTCGAGCAGGTGAATCTTGTAGAGCTTTAGCGAGTGTTTCCTCCATGAGCGGGTGTAATAACTCGAAAGGCAAATCTTTTTGATCCAGAATTTTCTCTGCAATGGCGAAGCAACGGTTGGCAAAGTTGTTGGCAAAAACAGCGGCAACATGGAGCTGCGCGCGTTGTTCGTCGGTGACGCGATAGACCAGATTACCAATGGTTTTTGCAATTTTTTTCAAGAACAAAACATCTTCGTTCGATTGAGCATCCACG
>JBBQLD010000010.1:0-26242 GCA_038327555.1 Chitinophagales bacterium | reverse complement strand
TACATCCGCGGCCTATTCCTCGACGTCATGGACGTAGATGCGTCGCAATACGCCTCCATCTCCATGGAAATGCTGCAAAATGGAAACTGGCTCCAGGTGCAGCACCGTGGCGCAGACTACCTTGACAAACCCCCGCTGCTGTTCTGGCTATCGAGCGCGTCCTTTTGGCTTTTTGGCTTTAGCAACTGGGCGTACAAACTCCCTTCTTTACTCGCAGCAATCGCAGGGGTGTGGGCTACCTACCGTTTCACCCTGCTTTTTTATGGAGAAAAAACAGCGCGTTCAGCTGCCTTCATACTTGCCTCCTGCATGGGCTTGATAGTCATAAGCAACGACGTGCGCACCGATACCATCCTGCTCGGGTTCAGTGCCTGCGCCGTTTGGCAACTGGCTGAATATCTGGAATTTAAGCGTTGGAAAAACCTGTTTTGGGGTTTCTTTTTTGTCGGACTGGCTATGCTGGCCAAAGGGCCTATCGGGTTGGTCATGCCAGCGTTTGCGGTGGGTACACATGTACTTATTCGTCGTGATTGGCCTGGTATTTTTCGCTGGCAATGGCTGGTTGGTCTGGTTGTTACTGCTCTGGTACTTGCACCCATGTGCTGGGGACTTTGGCAACAATTCGATCTGCATCCTGAAAAGCTGGTGAATGAAAAATACGGGGTTTCCGGACTCCGTTTTTTCTTTTGGGAACAAAGTTTTGGCCGCATCACCGGCGAGAATGTGTGGAAAAACGATACCTCCGGGTTTTATTTCATGCACGTTTATTTGTGGGCTTTTTTGCCCTGGTGTCTGTTGTTGCCGGGGGCGTTGTGGCGGAATGGTAGCACGGCCTTTAGGCCGTCGGGACATGCGCCGTTTACGGCGCAGCAAGATGGCGCAAAGAAGGGCGTAAACGCCCTTGTTCCCGACGGCCTAAAGGCCGTGCTACCTGAATATTACGCCCTCGGCGGCTTCTTCCTCACTTTCATTGCGCTTTCCCAATCCCAATACAAACTGCCGCACTATATTTTTATCACCCTGCCCTGGGCAGCGGTATTGGTAGCTTCAAGCTGGAAGAACCCTGGAAAAGGGCTTTGGGCAATACTCTATTTTTCCGCTTTTGTAGCTTTAGCCATTGCTTTTGCAGCCCTGTTTTTTGTATTCCCTTCAAGCCAAATTTTGGTACCCGCAGTGGCGTTGATAGCTACATTTGCCTTGCTCTGGAAAGTTGTGCACAATCCATTTCCCGATGATTCTGAGGTGTTTGTGCAGCGTGGCGTTTGGGTCGCGCTCATCTTTGGCTTTGTGCTAAACTTCCATTTTTACCCCAATCTGCTGCCTTACCAAAGTACCCCTCAAGCTGCGCGTTTTGCGCGTTCAAAAGGCATTCCAGCGGATAAAATGTACTTTTTCAATAGCAGTAGTCATGCCATGGATTTTTACAACGGTGAAATCATGAAAAATCTGGAGTCAGCTGCAAAGGTAGCAATCGAGGCCCGAGAACAGGGCGAAATTTGGGTTTTTACCACTCAGGATGGCAAGGAAATATTAGCAAAAGCGGGTATTAAAACTGAAGAGACGGGCCAGTTTCGCCATTTTCAGGTCGCTCTTTTGAAAGCTAAATTTTTGAATCCGGCCACGAGAGGTAAAAGTTTGGGTTCGTATTTTTTGCTGAAAATTTTGTCGGAATAGGGTAGTGTGGCCTTTATTTCAATATTGTTGGCTTAATTCTACTTTGTCAGATTAGCCGCAGCGCTGCTCTTTCTTTTGAACAAGTCAAATATTCCAAAAAATCAATTTTTTTTCAAAATATTACAGCGGAAAAAAACAAATCATGTAATATGGAAAAACCTTGGCTACAGCACTACCCAGCGGGCATTCCCGCCAATATTGATCCTTCGCAATACGATCGTGTCATTGACATGGTGGAGGAATCTTTTCAAAAATTTGCAGAGCAACCAGCTTTTATTTTCATGGGCAAAACCATGACATTCAGAGAATTGGATGAAAAAAGTATGGCTTTTGGAGCCTATCTTCGTTCTCGTGGTTTGGAACCGGGCGACCGGGTGGCTCTGATGATGCCCAACCTGATGCAATACCCTATCGCTATGTTTGGGGTGTTGCGGGCGGGCCTGATTTTGGTGAATACCAACCCGCTTTACACCCCCCGGGAAATGAAGCACCAGTTTGCCGATTCTGGCGTAAAAGCCATTCTGATTGCAGAAAATTTTGCAGCCAACTTGCAGCAAATCATCGGCGAAACGCAAATCAAAACCGTCATGATCACCTCCATCGGGGAGATGCTTGGTCTAAAAGGTGTAATCGTAAACTTCATAGTGCGTCGCATCAAAAAAATGGTGCCCAAGTTCAGCATACCCAATACGGTGTGCTTCCTGGACACCCTGAAACAGGGCCAAAAATTCACCATCCCAGCATTCAAGGGCGGCCCCGACGACACCATCGCACTACAATACACCGGAGGCACCACCGGCGTATCGAAAGGCACCATGTTGACCAATCGTAATCTTTTGGCCAACATGATGCAGATCCGCGCCTGGCTGATGCCCGTACTTCTGGGCCATGAAGGAGAAGTGACCCGTAGCCTTTGTGCCTTGCCGCTTTACCACATCTTTTCTTTTACGGTGAATTGCCTGGCATTCCTGAGTGTAGGCGCGTGCAACATTTTGATTGTCAATGCCCGAGATCTTCCTGCACTCATTAAAGAATGGCGTAAGCACAAGCCGAACATTGTGCCTGGGGTGAATACGCTTTTCAACGGATTGATGAACCAGCCCAGCTTTTCGACGCTCGATTTTAGTTCACTTAGAATTAGCGTAGGCGGCGCGATGGCCGTACAACGGGCCGTAGCCGAACGATGGCAACAAGTAACGGGCACTCAACTTATTGAAGGTTACGGCATGACGGAGAGCAGCCCTGTGCTTACTGTAAATCCGGTCGATGATACCTCCCGTATGGGAACCATCGGAGTGCCCGTATCCAGTACCGAAGTGCGTATTGTGGATGATAATGGTACTCCGCTACCGCCTGGATCGGAAAATGTGGGCGAGATTGTAGCCCGTGGCCCACAGGTCATGAAAGGCTACTGGCAACGACCCGACGCGACGGCAGAAACGGTTAAAGATGGCTGGCTCTTCACTGGTGATATGGGTTTTATGCATCCTGACGGGTTTTTCCAAATCGTGGATCGGAAGAAAGACATGATTTTGGTGTCTGGTTTCAATGTATACCCGAACGAAATTGAAGACGTACTGGCGATGCACCCGAAAGTCTTTGAATCAGCAGCGCTTGGCATTGCGGACGAGAAATCGGGCGAAATTGTAAAGGTTTTCATTGTAAAAAAAGACCCTTCACTCACGGCAGACGAGGTGATTGCGCATTGCCGGGAAAATTTGACCAATTATAAAGTGCCCAAGCATGTGGAGTTCCGTACAGAACTGCCCAAGACGAATGTGGGCAAAATTTTGAGGCGGGAATTGCGGGAAACGAAATAGACAGCTGGGTAGTTTGATATTAAACGCATGGATATGCTTTTAGCAAACTTATCTTCGCCGCATTCCACAAATCCAAAAATCATCAACGTCTTAATTCCGTAAACTCAAAAAGTATGGCTTCTCTGACTCCTTACCAAGGTTCCTTAGGAAAACACCGTGCAGCACACCTTTTGCGCCGTACTTGTTTCCGGTATTCAAAGCAACGCGCTGGGCAATTGGCTTCTATGAACGCCGATCAGGCGGTAAACAGCCTATTGACACTCAATACGTTGGAGCTTGATCAACCCATATATGACAATCAAGCTACACCACAGGTGGTGGAGCAGATAAAATGGCTTTCTCCCCCAGGTCTACCGCTTCCTACTACGGATATGTTCATCCTGGAAAGACGGGTAACAGGCTGGTGGCTCAACGAAGCATTGGAGGATACCGGAATTGGTCATAAAATGACCTTTTTCTTCCATCAATACCTGCCAACGAGCATCATTACATACAATCACCTTACTTTTTTTGATTACCTGAGTCTTTTGCGCTGGGGTTGTTTGGGGAATTTTAAAAAACTGGTGACTAAAATGGTGGCGGACAACACGATGCTCTATTATCTGAACGGCCATCAAAATCAAAAAAATGCCCCCAATGAGAACTTCGCCCGCGAGTTTTTTGAACTGTTTACGATAGGGAAAGGCCCACAAATCGGGCCAGGAGACTATACTAATTTTACCGAGGACGACATTGTCCAAGCCGCACGAGTGTTTACGGGTTGGCGTGCGCTGCCCAACAGAACAGGCGCTGACCCAGAAACAAATATCCCAAGAGGTACCGCTACCCTCAACCGCCATGATACGGGCAATAAAACCTTTAGCAGCCATTTCCAGAATACGGTTATTCAGGGGGGCACAACCGCTGCGGCGATGTACACGGAACTGGATGCCTTTGTGAACATGGTTTTTGCGCAGCCTGAAACCGCCCGCAACTTCGTGCGCCGCATTTATCGGTACTTTGTACACACCAACATCAACCAGGAAATTGAGGATGATATTATCGAACCACTAGCAGAATCCTTGCGCACGAATGGTTACGAGATCATACCTATACTGCGCAAACTGCTGAAAAGCCAACATTTTTATGATTTGGATGATTCGGTAAATGCTGATGAAATCATCGGGGGGCTGATCCGTTCGCCGCTAGAACTTGCCCTGCAATCGATCTCGTTTTTCGGACTAACGATTCCTAGCCCATACACAGAAAACAACAAACATTACTTTACTTTTTACAATTCAGGAGTGTATGACAGGATGCTTGGGCTGGCCAATCTCAATCTTTTCTACCCACCAGACGTAGCGGGCTATCCGGCCTACTATCAGAGACCTGAGTTCAGTCGCCACTGGTTTAGTTCTACTTCTATCATTTCGCGGTATAAGCTTCCACAGATGTTGCTCACAGGCAAACGGGTGGTTGGCGGCTCTCCGAACAGCAGTATTGGCATTAAACTAGACATCGTGCTTTGGGTGAGAAATAGCGGAATCTCCTTGGATCAGTCTAATCCCTACCAATTGGTGAAGGACTTGCTCGATTACATGTTGCCAGTAGACGTAGGTATTGACCGTTTCAACTATTTTTACGAACAGATTTTCATGGATGGATTGCCGCCATCTGACTGGACGTATGAATGGCAAAATTATTTGAGCACTGGCAACCAGACTGAAGTAAAGATTCCGCTCGAAAAACTCATCAACTTCATTATGTACTCGCCAGAATATCAGACTTTTTAAGTTTCAAGTCTACTCCACTTGTAAACTCGAAACTTTTTTCAAAAGTGCCGTCTGTAGCGGCAACCGTCGCCTTGCAGCGTGACTTTACCTGCAAGGCGACTATTTTTTAACTAAAAGCTTACCCATTTCTATCATGAAATTTTTATGCTCACTCCTTCTTGCCCTCTTCGTTTTCAATTTTGCATTTGCTCAAGCTGGTGACGACCGTTTGAAAGAGATCGCAGACGCTGCAAAAAAAGAAGCTGAAAAAAGCTGGATTATTGGAGGAGGCCTTGGCCTCGATCTCACAGGCTTAGGGCTAATCAATCCTCGCCTTGGTGCAGGGGATAACCGTATCGGCTTTGGCGGCCTTGTAAACATATTTGCCAACAACAAAAAAGGGAAATCTTTCTGGAACAACAACGGTACGCTTCAACTTGCTGCCCAACGTATTGGCGGCAAAAACGCCGATTTCCAAAAAAACCTTGACATCCTTCGCCTTGGCTCACGCTATGGTTACAGTATTGTTGGGGATAAACTTTTTGCAGCCATTGATGGTACTGCTGAAACTCAACTGTTGCGCACCTATTCCGGTAACCTGATCAACGGCGTAGATTCCAATCTGCTTTCCGAGTTTTTGGCTCCAGCTCGTTTTTCCATCGCCCCAGGTCTTGATTACAAACCAACTAAAAACCTGACTTTCTTCTTTTCTCCAGTTAGTTTTAACGTCACGTATGTAGGAAATGATGCCCTCGCAGCCTTAGCTGGTCAGCCGCTCGGCAACGAAGCGGGCAAAAATAACCGTACCCAAATTGGCTACGCACTTAAAGCACAATATGTCAACAAGTATTTCAAAGATCGCATGGCAGTGTCTTCAAAAATTGGCTGGTTCGCTGATTACCGTCAGAACTTGAATGGCAATGTTTTGTGGCAAAACTCGATTGATATTCAAATTTTCAAAGGTCTTGCACTCGGCCTTTTCGGCGATTTGTTCTATGACCATTTTACCCTCGTGCAGGTAGAAAAAATACCAGCAGGTACCAGCCCGGATGATATTCGTCCGTTTCTTGGCTTGAAACCTGCTTACACTGGCGGCTTCCTTTTAAAGTACAATAAGATATTTTAAGCCCATTCCTAAGGCGGTGACTCCATGTCACCGCCTATTCTTTTCTATATGTTCCAACCTGATTTATTCCAAGGAAAAACCGTGTTAGTAACGGGCGGCGGTAGCGGGATTGGCTTTGCTATCACCAGACAATTTTTAGCCTTTGGCGCGGAAGTATTCATCTGTTCCCGCAAAGCTGAGCGTATTGAAAAAGCGGTCCAGGAGCTTGATCAGTTTGGTAAAGTACACGGCCATGTGCTAGACATCCGGGAGCCGGAGCAAGTGGCTCAAATGGCTGATTTTATTGCATCCAAAGCTGGAAAGCTGGACATTCTGGTCAATAACGCAGGTGGGCAATTCCCCAGTCCTGCAGCAGATATTACACCCAAGGGCTGGCAAGCGGTGGTGAATACCAACTTGAATGGCACTTGGTTCGTGACCCAAAGGATGGCGAAACACTTCTTTTTCCCGCAGAATCATGGGGTGGTGTTGAATATCGTGGTAAACAATGAACGGGGATTTCCAGGTATGGCGCACACTGGTGCTGCAAGGGCGGGTGTCATGAATCTCACCAAATCTTTGGCTGTGGAATGGGTTTCCAAAGGCGTCAGACTCAACTGCATCGCCCCAGGGATCATTCAAAGTTGCGGACTAGAAAATTATCCGCCAGAACTCGTGGCCGATGTAGCGCGCACCATCCCGATGAAACGCCTCGGTACGATAGATGAGGTGGCAGCACTGACACTTTTTTTGGCCAGCCCCGCCGCGGCCTACATGACAGGCGAAACCATTTATATGGATGGGGGAGCCAGGCTTTGGGGGGATATTTGGGAGATATTATGAACGGGAATTAGGCCACCACAAGCTTATACAATATAAAAGCCCCGCTAACACGGCCAACTGAATCACTGAAATACCCACTGGCAGTACCCAAACGGGCTTGATAAATTCCACCACAAAGCACCACAATAGATAGCCCACCATAAAGATTTGAAAGCGCATGCCGTTGGGCGGTTTAAGGAGGGAGAAAGAGAACGGGGCTCTAGTGGCAGGGGCACAAAGTCTTTGATAGTTTGGTCATATTATTTTGAGATGAGACTAGGCGCGACGAAGGATTGTAGCGGGCTCTCCATGACTGAGGCGCAACAAAGTATCAGCTCAAAAGAGTCGAACAAACCGTCAAAGACTTCGTGCCCCTGCCACTAGTGTAGCAATCGGTTAATCTGGATTCTTTTCCCCCTGCAATCTTCTAATTAAATAACTCACAATAAGCATGACTAAGAGACCAATGGCATAGGAGGAGCCGAACATCAGCCATTCGTAATCATTTTTGCTAACAGCTTCTTTTTGAGCCGTTAGACCCCAAAGATTGGCCAATTTTTTCTTGACAAAGAAACGCGAAACCAGATTAGAAGCCGTCAAACCAGCCAAATAACCTATGGAAAGGTTTAGAATTTCGCCTGCAACAAAGTGGAAGAATTTTTTGAACATGATTTTTTTTAGTTATTAAAGAACTAGTGGCATTGCTTTAAAAACACTAAGAAACTAAGAGCCACTAAGACTAATATGGTTTTGATCGAGGGAATTGTGCCAATCATTTCAATGCGTTTCCGCCCGCCCCAAAATCTTCCCTTGCTCAAAATTCTTCCGCATACGCTCCTCTTCTTTCCGCTCTTCCACACTGATAATTGGGGCGTCCATTTTCGACAAATCTGGTTCGCCAGCATCCACCCAGGCTGTGTACCAGGCGCTGCTGACCCCGTGAATGGCTGCCCGCATCCGGCGTTCCACCATGCCATTCATCGCGTCTTGATACGCGCCGGCAAAGTCGCGACAAGGCATCACCGACATCACACCTGAGCGCATATCCGGGCACATTTGTCGGTCAAGCGGGAAACTGCGGCGCAGTCTTTTCTCAAAAGTTAAAACACTGTCCACCAGGTTGTTAGAATCAAAAACAGTCTGCCAAAACCAATCTTCCGTGCTTTCTACGTATTCAGGTTTGCCCACAAAATAATCATAAGTTTCATCGGCAAAAAGCTCCGGAATCCGGCTCTCCCAAAAACCATGAATGCCATGTTGTTCCGTTTTTTGTCCGTTGTAATTGCTCGTCGTGTGGAGCGGCACGTGCGCGTCGCCGATGTAGTGGCCCATATCCCCTGCGAGTTTTAAGATCCGCCGACTATCGCGCATTCGAAACGCTTCAGTCAGTTGGCGTTGCATCCGCTGCAAGTTCCAGGGTAAAACCCCGTGCTGCGAAACATGCTCCCGGTAAAAAGCCGCTTGAGGGCGTTCTTTCCTGCCCATGATTTCCAAAAAAGTCCGCAGCGAATCCGCATCCAGCGTTTCATCGTCCTGATAAAAACGCGGCATCAATTGCCGGGAAAACCAATTTTTGTAATCGCGTTTCCACACCTCCTGCAAAGGCTTTTTATCTCCCCACAGCAGCACCGTGTCGCCAGAAGCCTTCACGACCCATATATCCGTATATGCCATCAGCGCATCTACCCATTGGCGGGGAAGTTCGTCGAAAGGCGGCGCACCGAAATTGTCCAGATCAATATAATGCCGCGGTGCCTCGTTTTTGCTGGCGTATCGACGCATATCCGGATCCACCGCATGATCAGTGACGTAATCGATATTTGGCTTGAAAAACACCATCATTTCCGGTGGCAGGGTGAGTACGGCCAAGCGGTTGATGCGTTTGTGGGCGAAAAAACCCCAGTCGGGTTGAGGTGTTGAGGGGTTGTGAGACTGCGTTTCAAACCTATAAGATTCTAAAAACCTTGTGGGTTTCGAGGCGCAGAGGCCGATGAAGATCAGGGACAAAATGGTTGAACGGACGAAAATGGAGCGATGCATGGGTGGGTAGTTTTTTTTGGTTGAAAGGTAGGGTGAAGTCGGCCTCCTTTCAAAAACAAAATCTGTATTGAATTGAAGTATCCAAACCAAACTAAATTTTAACCCACTGGGCCGCATCCCGCTTATGAGCCACTCGCTTCTTGCTCCCGGTTGTTTGAAACTTTGAGAAAGTTAAGTTCCTTTACCCTCAAAACGACTAACCTATGCAAAATTCTACCACCCGAAACCCCGGCTATCTGTACCAAATTGGCATCATTGGCCTCCTGTTTTTCATTTTTGGCTTTGTCACCTGGCTCAATGGCACCCTGATTCCATTTCTGAAACTCGCCTGCGAACTAGACACCTTGCAGGCACTGCTCGTAACCTTCGCTTTTTACATCAGTTACTTTTTTCTAGCCATTCCTTCCTCAAGAATTCTAAAAATTACGGGCTTCAAAAACGGTATGGCCTTAGGATTGTTGGTCATGGCCGTGGGTTGTCTGATTTTTATTCCTGCCGCTCAGGCCCGAGCCTTTCCGCTGTTTCTGACCGGACTTTTCGTGCAAGGCATGGGCCTTGCGCTCTTACAAACGGCTTCCAACCCCTACATCAGTATCATTGGCCCGATTGAAAGCGCGGCGCAGCGTATCAGTATTATGGGCATTTGCAACAAAGTGGCAGGCATTCTTAGTCCCTTGATTCTGAGCAGTATTGTCTTGAAAAACGCCACAGCCATCGAAACTCAGATCAATGCCGCCACGGATGCGGTGGTCAAAAGTGATCTGCTCAACCAACTGGCTGGGCGGGTAGTGGCGCCCTACTTGGTCATGGCCATCGTGTTGGCTGTGCTGGCTTTGATGATTCGGCGCTCTTCCCTTCCAGAAATTGATACCGCTACAGATTCGGGCGACGAAGCCCAGACCAAGCTCGCTGCCGGGCGCACTAGCGTATGGCAATTTCCTCATTTGGTGATGGGCGCTATTGCGATTTTTGTCTACGTCGGCGCTGAAGTTATGGCCGGCGATGTCATTGGTATTTATGGTAAATCCTTGGGTTTTAACCTCGACCAAACGAAGTATTTCACCACATTTACGCTGGCGGCCATGTTGCTGGGCTATGTTTTGAACATTGTTTTAATTCCCAAATACATCGCGCAACAAAACTTTTTGAAGTACTCGGCCATGCTGGGCGTCGTACTCACGACAATGACTTATTTCACCACCGGTTCGACTGCAGTTTCCTGCATCGCCCTCCTGGGACTGGCTAATGCCGTGATGTGGCCCGCCATTTTCCCACTGGCTATCAATGGATTGGGCCGGTTCACACAGATTGGTTCTGCATGGTTGGTCATGGGTATCGCAGGTGGCGCAATCATCCCACAGATATACGGCTTGCTGGAAAAAAGCATAGGGTATCAAGCGGCGTTTCTGGTATTGATGCTGCCTTGCTACGGCTACATTTTGTACTATGCGATGCGTGGATATCGAGCCCGTTAGGTTTTAGTTTTTTTGACAGGATTTACTGGATATTAATTTAGGGGAGTCTTTTTGACAGGATTTACAGGACAAACAGGATTTAATAGGGGTCTGAATCCTATTTATGTTGTAAATCCTGTCAAAAAAACTAAAACCCCAATTAGATCCTGTTTGTCTTGTAAATGCTGTCAAAAAAAAGCCCCGAAGAATCGAGACATTTTTTAAAAAAATAAACTCCAAGAAAAACGTTCAACCCATTTCAGGCCTGGCAGTACCCAGCTGTCACTCCGCCCCATCATCCGCTGAAACCGATGGGCGGCTTTAAAGGCCGCCAGTTCCCTGTACGGTGGGATTTGTTTCGCTCTGGGCTTTACGGAATGCGTCAAACGCGAAATAAATTTCGCGCTACGTTAAACGCGAAATAAATTTCGCGCTACATCGCTGCGGAAAACTGCCGCAAAAACCGCACATCATTCTCAAACAGCAACCGAATATCCCCAATCTCGTACAAGCGCAGCGCCTGTCGTTCGATGCCCATGCCGAATGCAAATCCGCTGTATTTTGTAGCATCAATACCGCAATTTTCCAGCACCTGAGGGTCTACCATGCCGCAGCCGAGTATTTCGAGCCAGCCAGTACCCTTGGTTAAGCGAGCATTTTTTTCAGTCTCCGTACCCAGCCAAATATCCATCTCCGCCGAAGGCTCCGTGAACGGAAAAAATGAAGGCCGCAACCTGATTTTAGTCGCACCAAACATCTCCTGCGCGAAGTACAACAAAGTCTGTTTCAAATCCGCAAACGACACACCCTCATCAATGTACAAGCCTTCCACCTGATGAAATTGGGCATGTGAGCGCGTTGAAATCGTTTCATTCCGATATACCCGACCCGGCGCGATGATGCGAATAGGCGGCTGTCGTTTTTCCATGACCCGCGCTTGCACCGGCGAAGTATGGGTGCGCAGCAACATTCCAGGTGCGTCCACCACGTAAAACGTATCCTGCATATCACGGGCAGGATGGTCTTCCGGCGTGTTCATGGCCGTGAAATTATGCCAATCATCTTCGATTTCGGGGCCATCCACCACGCTGAAGCCCATGCGGGTGAAGATTTCCACAATTCGATTCATGGTTACCGCCACCGGGTGGCGTGAGCCAAGCGGAAGCGGCTCGCCAGGCGCCGTAAGATCAATCGCTTGAGCCGCAGCACCTTGCGATTGACTTTCGAAATTTTCTTTTAATGCGTCGTATTTCGCCTCGGCCTCTTGTTTGAGGCGGTTCATGAGCTGACCGTAGTCGCGTTTGCGTTCGTTGGGCACGTTGCGCATTTCTTCCATCAGGCCCTTGATTAGCCCCTTGGTACCAAGGTATTGAATACGAAAACGCTCCAATTCTGCAGCATTTGCAGGCGATTGGCTGGCTATTTCAGCCAGAACTTGCTCGACTTTTTCGAAGATATCTGCCATGGTTGACTTTTTTACCCGCTGTAGCCTTTTCACCCGCCAAAGTCTTGGCGAAGGTGGGAGCGAAGGGATATGACTTTTCTTTTTGGAATAAAAAACGCCTCGCCAAGAGGCGCGGCGTTTTTCGAAGGGCAAAGTTTGAAAAAATTACTCAGAGCAAATCCTTCAATTTTGTCTGAAAGCCTTCCATGACTACCGATTTTACTACTTCGGGTCTTTGAAACGACCTTTATTCCAACCGCGTTCCATAAGCGGCGCACGAGGCATTAACCCCATTACGATAAGCCACACCCACATTCCTTACTGCACCTTATCCCCCCGCAAAATCCTAAATCTTTTGCGTGCATCTACCGCGTACACGCTACCGGAATAATCCAGAAATATCTTCTCGTAAATCTCTTTGGCCTTTTCTAATTCGTTCATTTTCAATTCATAAATCTGTGCAATCGCATATAAAGAATTGTCTGCCCGGATATCGTCTTTGAATTTTTCAGCTACTTCCTGATACAGCGGAATTGCTTTGGCATAGTCCCTTTGTTTGTCCCAGATCCGGGCTTTCAAATAAAGATTATCATCTTGCAGCGAGTGTTCGGGGAAACCAGTTGCTAAGGTGTCCAGTTTAAGAAAAGCCTCGTCAAAGCGGTTTTGCAGCACAAAAAGTTCGGCGGCAGCGTACAGCGAAATTGCGTCAGAGGTAGTATCCAGGTTTAGGTTGTCCATAATGAACACCGAGAGATCGAGTGCGTCATTGGAAATAAGCTTGGATGTGGATGCTTTTAGCACGTCAAATTGCGCCTGTGCCCATTGGAAATTACCATTGAAATAAGAGAGCCGGGCGTTTTTAAAACGAGCCTCCTGGCCAATCGTATCTTCTTTAAAAGCTTTATCTACCTGGCTGTAAAGCAGGGTGCTCTCCCAAATGTCTCCATTCATCAGGTAATAATCACCGAGATTTATTTTGAGTCGGGCAAGGGTTTCGGTGCGGAGGCCAGGCATCTGCTTTAGTTCTTCCAGAAGGACAATAGCCTTAGGTAGATTGCGTAGATAAATGGCTTCCAAATCAGCCAATTGCATGATTATAGAAGAGCTCAAATGGCTCTTGCCATACTGTGATAAAAAGGATTCGTACTCAGATTCCAGCGTTGTTAAATCCTGTTGGGTATAATTGAGGCCCTCTGTGACTTTGCGGCGGCGGCACTGCATGGCCTCACGTTTTGCATCATAAAAGAAGGGGCTGGTCGGGCCTTTTTCCAAAATCACATAGTCGTAAGCTGCAATGGCCGCGTCGTAATCCCGACCTTCGGCAGCCTCGTCGGCTACTCGCATGATGCGCTGACCATTTTCGCCAAGTCGCTTGTCCAGTGCTTTGTATTGGCGGAGGGCACTCTTAAAATCTTTGCGTTGTACAAATGACCATGCCAGCAATTCCACAAAGTCGGGATTTTCATTTTCCTGAATGCGGGCGTACAATTGTGTTTGCAATTCAGTCATGTCTTCAATCCCAAGCGAACGGGCAAAAATAGTTTGCAGTGAAGGCAGTTTGCCTGGGTCGGAGGCAAGGGCATTGAGGTATTGCTCCGTCATTTTTACCGGCTCACCTTTCCGGCGGTAGAGATCGCCAAGGTTATAAGCAAATCGGTTTGGGTCTTTCGTAACGGAAGCACCGCGCTCGTAAGTTTTGATTGCAAAATCGTATTTTGAGTCATTCAGAAATAAATTGGCAAGCCGAATGACCGCAGCATAATCACCCTCCATTTTGCTAATGGCGCGTTCGTACTGTGCATCAGCTTCGGCGGTTTTACCTTGTTCTTCGTAGATACTCCCGTAGACTACGAAGAGCGCGTTGTTTTCGGGCTGTTCTTTTAACTGCTTTTTGATTGCTTTTTCAGCCTCAGACCATTTTTCTAATTTGACAAGGCAGTCGATGTAACGCGTAAAATAGTAATCGCTGCGGCGTTCTTTATCTACCAACTCGCCATATAAGGTGGCGGCTTTCTCAAACTCACCGTCTGAAAAATATTGGGCTGCCAGATTCGGGTCGGGGCTCTGTGCGCGCAAACCATTCAAATTCAGGCCGAAAAACAAGAAGACAAATGCGACATAGCGCAAGGTTTGAACATTCATGTGCTTATCAAGTTTGGGAAACATGGCAAAAGTACGGTCATACGAACTGCCAAACGATGATTCGTAGCACTGCATTTTATTAATCAGACAAAAGTGTGCCGAGTTAGGTTCAAAAAATCAAATCGGGAATCAAATGAAACGCAAAAGGAACGCCGACGAAATAAAACCGACGCCCCGAAATTGTCACTTTATTTCATTGGTGCCCTTTACTCGTTCTGTAAAGCTTTTTTTCGCTCTACAATTCTAGCTGCAATCCATCCTGGCACCACCAGCGCACCTGCCAAAAGGTAGCCATAGTAGGCCATACCACGCCAAAGCAAAGCCACCACCATGCCGATGCCTGTAGGTACATAATCTGAAATAAAGCCTGCCAGTGCAATCTCCGCCAGACCCGCACCTCCGGGGGTAGGGCTGAACGCCATAATAATGAACATGGCGACCAAACGAGCATAAATGAACGCTTGGGTAGCACCATCAATGGGCGTACTGGGCACAATGGCGATAATCAAACAATTGATCATCAGGAACTTACTCGTCCATGCGCCCACAGCACATAAAATAACCTGGAGGTGATACCGCCAATGTTGTTCACGCAATTCAGTCGCAGCAAGCTCAAACTCCAGGCCTAACAGGCTGAGTTTTGGCGCAAATCTTTTTAACCATTTAAGCCCCGCCAACCAATTCAAACTGCGTTTGGCATATTGCGGCCTCAAAAAAACAAAAAAGATTAAGATTAGCCAATAGGTCAACATCATCCCGTAGGTGACAAACATGACATTTGAAGCCAGGTTTTGATCCGAATAAGAGGTCATACCTGGGTACATCATCGGAGGACCGTATATTGCAAGCAGGATCGGGAGCAAGATCACGAAGAACCCCGAGTCGCAAATCATAGTGTAAAACATCGCAGCAGCAGTGCGTCCGGCGGGTACTTTTTCCTGCGTTAGCACAAAAAGCATGACGAATGGGCCGCCTTTACTCGTTGGAGTGAGGGCTCCACTAAATTCCCAGATAACGATGAGTTCGAGGCATTTTTTCCAGGAAAAGTAATTACCTCCTGTGAGTACTTTTAGCCGATAGGCGTAGAAAAAATGTCGGGTCAGCAGGAGCAAAAATGCCAATCCAATCCACACGAAAGCCCTGCCACTCCATTCGATTTCGCGAAATCTTTCAAGACTAAATTGTTGGTAAAAAAGATACCCTACACCGATTAATCCCAGCCCGATGGGCAATAGCATCCTGGAGAGACGCATGGAACGGGCGAATTTTTGAGCCTCGGCTTCTCCCAGAGGGATGATGGGTGGGGTTTCGTTCACGGTTTAAAATCGAACCAATTCGGCAAACTGTTCCACCCGATGCTCAATCATAGCGGGGGTGAGTCCTTTCAAGCGTTCAATACTGAATTCTTCCACACAAAATGAAGCCATGGCAGAGCCATACACGACAGCGCGTTTCATGTTTTCAAAAGATGTGTCGCCGGTTTTAGCTATCCAGCCCATGAATCCTCCAGCAAACGTATCTCCAGCACCAGTGGGGTCAATTACTTCAGCAAGTGGAAGGGCCGGCGCGAAGAAAATTTGTCCCCGGTGAAACAAGAGTGCGCCATGCTCTCCTTTCTTGATAATCAAATATTTAGGCCCCATTTCATGGATTACTTTGGCGGCTTTCAGCAAGGAGTGTTCGCCAGAAAGTTGTCGAGCTTCTTCATCGTTAATGGTCAGCACATCCACCTTTTCAATTACCTTCAAAAGATCAGCAAGTGCGATATCCATCCAGAAGTTCATAGTGTCGAGTGCCACAAGCTTGGGCCGGTGCGTGAGTTGTTCCAGCACACGCATCTGCACTTGAGGGGTGAGGTTGCCGAGCATTAGATAATCACTATTGCGATAAATTTCTGGCAGGATTGGATCGAAGTTGGCCAGCACGTTCAATTGTGTGTCTAGGGTGTCGCGACTATTGAAATTGCTGTGGTACCGACCTGCCCAGAAAAAAGATTTTTCTCCTTTTTTGATTTGCAGACCTTCAAGATTAACGCCTCTTGACCGCATATAATCAAGCGTTTCTTCTGGAAAATCATCGCCTATCACCGACACAACACGCACCGGGCTAACGAAATAAGATGCTGCCAGGGAAATATAAGTGCAAGCGCCGCCTACTACTTTTTCTGCCCGACCCGTGGGGGTTTCTATGTCGTCAAATGCGACGGTACCTACAGTTAGAAGACTCATTGTTGAAAATCTTTTTTGAAAAACCTACCGTGATAATAATGTAACACGGAATAAAAGGATTTGATGGATTGGCACTGATTTTATACCGCTGTGTCAATCTGTTGATCTTTTCTATCTGTGCTCCATTTCTGCCATTATTAGTATGAAAAATATAACCTGACACGCTATGCCAGGGATGCCCACAGCGGCAAAAAAAGGAAATGAATAAGCCACTCCGAAAAATAAAAGTGGCTTGTGCGTCCCATCAAGGACTTGAATCCCGATTCCTCGGGAGACCTACGGATTAATCCCGATCAAGATCGGGACTCTAACCAACTGAGCTAATGAGCCGCTGAACCAAGTGAAAGAACTTTTTGAGCGAAGGCTACTAATTTTTCTGGATTTTCAGTAAAATCAGCAATTAATTTTTTAGATTTTAAAGCTTTCAGGCGCCGTTCTACTTTCAGTGCATTTCCGCGGCTCGCTCCAATCTCAACAGATGCAACCAGTATCCAAGGGCGATATTTCGAGGTGTAAGTACTCGTCGAATCAAATTCATTGTGGCGCTCTAAACGGTGCTCTAATGAGTTTGTTTGACCAATGTAATACTTATCGTACCCTTCAGAAAAAAGTATGTAAACGAAATATATCATTGAAAAAAAGCCACTCCGAAAAATCGGAGTGGCTTGTGCGTCCCATCAAGGACTTGAATCCCGATTCCTCGGGAGACCTACGGATTAATCCCGATCAAGATCGGGACTCTAACCAACTGAGCTAATGAGCCGCTGAACCAGGTGAAAGAACTTTGTGAGCAAAGGCTAATAATTTTTCTGGATTTTCAGCAAAATCAGCAATTAATTTTTTAGATTTTAGAGCTTTCAGGCGCCGTTCTACTTTCAGTGCATTTCCGCGGTTCACTCCAATCTCAACAGATGCAACCAGTATCCAAGGGCGATATTTCGAGGTGTAAGTACTCGTCGAATCAAATTCATTGTGGCGCTCTAAACGGTGCTCTAATGAGTTTGTTTGGCCAATGTAATACTTATCGTACCCTTCAGAAAAAAGTATGTAAACGAAATATATCATTGAAAAAAAGCCACTCCGATTTTTCGGAGTGGCTTGTGCGTCCCATCAAGGACTTGAACCTTGGACCTACGGATTAACAGTCCGCCGCTCTAACCAACTGAGCTAATGAGACAATTTATTTTTATGCGACTCATCAAGAACTTGAATCCCGATTCCTCGGGAGACCTTTGGATTAATCCCGATCTTGATCGGGACTCTAACCAACTGAGCTAATGAGACAATTTGAACACTTTTTTTCAAAAGCGGGTGCAAAGATAATTTCAGCTTTTGGAAAATACCAACCTTTGCACTCAAAAAAAAATAGAAAATCTAAAAGGCGGTTTTTTAAGCCCCCTGCGCTATAAATCCTGCTGGACTCGTAAAACAAAAAATGCCTGTCAAAATGTTCCACAATCACTGCTCTTTTTCCTTGGAAGTCCTTGCTGCGATTCAAGAAAACCGCCCCGTGGTAGCCCTGGAAAGCACCATCATCGCCCATGGAATGCCTTTCCCACAAAACGTGGAGACTGCGCTGTTGGTTGAAAAAAGAGTGCGGGACACTGGCGCGATTCCTGCAACCTGTGCAATTATAGGTGGAAAACTTAAAGCCGGTTTGAGCTTAGACGAAATTGAACTCCTCGGGAAAGAAGGCGCAAGCATCCCCAAAGCCAGTCGCCGGGACCTGGCTTATCTGGTCAGCCAAGGCAAACACGGGGCAACAACGGTGGCCTCTACCATGATTGTGGCGCATCTTGCAGGCATTCGCATTTTTGCCACAGGCGGCATTGGTGGGGTACATCGGGGCGCGGCCACTACAATGGATGTTTCGGCTGACTTGCAGGAATTGGCGCAGACACCAGTGGCCGTGCTGAGTGCAGGAGCAAAAAGCATCCTTGATTTAGGCCTTACCCTCGAATATCTTGAAACCATGGGGGTGCCAGTGATTGGCTATCGCACGGCTGAATTCCCAGCCTTCTATACCCGTCGAAGTGGCTTGGGTGTGGATTTTAGATTGGATTCAGCTACCGAAATAGCCAGTCTTTTGCATGCAAACTGGGCATTGGGCTTGCGAGGGGGCGTGCTTATCGCCAATCCAGTGCCGGAGACCTACCAATTGGATGCAAATTTGATGGAACGAACAATTGCGGAAGCCGTAGCCGAAGCGGAGCGACAAGGGATTCGGGGCAAAGCAATCACGCCGTTTTTGCTGGCAAAAATTGAAAGTCTGACGGGTGGGCGGAGTCTGGAGACGAATATTGAATTGGTGCTGAACAATGCAAGGTTGGGGGGAGAAGTTGCTGTGGCCTATTGTTCATGATGTCAGGTAAAAATTGGCATTCTCGAAAATCTTGCATATTTTTGAAGAAATTTGTCATTGATATGGATCAGAATCCTCTTTTGCAAAGAATCAGTGTGAACCCTTAGGTGTGTTTTGGAAAGCCCTGTATTCGTGGTACGCGCATCTGGGTTTCTCTGATTTTGGATATGTTAGCATCTGGGACTTCCATTGAGGAGATCCTCGAATCTTACCCGCACCTTAAACGAGAGGATATACTAGCCTGTATTACTTACGGTTCAGTGATGAGCCATGAAAACTATGTTGAAGTACATTTCGATGCCGCATGATTTGCTTGAAATTGGATGAAAATTTTAGCCCCAACCTAACAGGGGTGTTCCAAGACTCAGGGTTTGACACGCATTCAGTGCTGGAAGAATCACTTTCAGGCGCATCCGACGAGACGATTTATGAAACCTGCATTCGTGAAAATCGATGTCTTATCACTTTCGACACAGACTTCTGCAATATTTTGAATTATTCTGCTGAAGATACTCAAGGCATAATCATTGTGCGCCCAAATCGCCCCATCACACTTGCTTCGATCCGGTTAATCTCCGAGCAAATTGTTCAACTGCTTCAAGATCGTAACCCTGTGGGCTGTTTACGGGTACTCGAACCCGATCGACTCCGCATTCGACGCTCTAGAAGGGATTATTAGTGACGAAATTGCCAATCACCCAAATCAACAGGACTAAGATACTTTCCCTGCCAACATTTTCTTACCTTAACCCAACAAGCACCATCCCCTCAAAATACCGCCCTCACTTGCGCTCTCGCCACATGTACCACCCGACTCTCCCCCGTCTTTCTGCCTTCGTAATTCAAACTAAGCTGCATCGCTTTTGAAAGTTGCCGATCCAGCGTAAGATTCCAAAGGAAGTTTTTCCCATCCTGCAAACCCTCCAGCATCGCAAAAGACACCGCAGAATTGGGGGATCCTGTGTAGCGCACATCAGCAAAAGTGCCTTTCAGCCGTAAAGAAGTAGCGGCTTTAAAACCCTGGGCGTTGGCTTTTGAAGTAGGATTCCAGGTCAGTTCAGCCGTCCAGTTGGTTTGATCTGCACGTTCGGCCGCAGGAAGTGTATTCCGGCTGGTTTCCCACTTCATATTGGCCACCATACGGAAGCCGCGGATAGGCAGCCAGGTCATTTTGGGCCCCAGTTCCCAGCCTTCCAGTTGATAATTTCGAGAATCAAAGGCCTGGTTTTCACTGCTTTTCAGGGCATTTGTAAAATCTGCCTCCGCACTCCAACGCCGACTAAGGTTGGCTCGAAGGTGCAGGGTATAATCACGGGCCCGGCGTTGTTCAAATCCGGTGGTCAAGGCCAATTGGCTGCGGTTATCGCCCATCGAAAGCGAGGCATCCCAAGCTGGTTGGGCTCTGTTGAGGAACAATATATTCCGCAGTGCCGAACTCAAAGTAGCCAGCGAAGTATCCGCTAAATTGGTCTGAAACGGATTCCAAGCCTGAACGCCGCTTGCCCCGGTGAAGGTTCTTCGGTTGATTTGCAGGGTGCTTTGGGTGGAAAACTTTCCCAGCCTTTTGCGCCAACCGCGTTTCGCTGTAGGCCACAACTGGCGCGGTTCGAGGCGCAGGGTCTGGTTGAATGTTACGTTGTTGGTGCGGACATAATCCTGCGTGGTCACCGCCACGCGCACATAATTTGCCTGATCCTGAAAAACAGCAATTTCCATTTCGTCTACCTGCAAAATGCTGTCTCTGTTGCGGTCTACCCATGTGAAATTCCCTTCGCCAGGATTCACCGCCAGATAATTGAACTCGATCCGCGGACTTTGTCCAGAACCCAATTCATAACCAGCGGTGAACCCCAAGGCGTTTTTCCAGGCAGAAATGCTGTAATCAGCCCTTCCGAGGTAAGTGTTTTGTGGTTCCTCTGTGGTCAGTTCCGGTGCAATGATGCGAAGGCGGCGTAAAGTGAGTACCCAGGTTAGTTGTTGGGTGGTTGAAGGCTTGAGGACCTGATTTCCAGATTTGCCTATTTTCTCCTGGTCTAACATGCTAATTTTCGCCAATGAATTATTCCAGGAACCGTTCAAATTGAACTCTCTCGCCGCTGTGTTTTGTTGAAAAAAAATGCCCGAAGGGGCAAAATCGTTCCGCTGCGAAAGATGTCCGCCAAACTGCCATTGGCCTTGGTTTTCAGGGGTTTGAAAGTAAACGCGGAGCAGATCATACCAAAAGCTAACTGCCGAAAGGGTGTCGATTTTAGCAGTTTGGCGGGCATTCTTTTCGCGTTCGGCATAAAGGCCAATTTTAAGCAATGCAAGCTGGGTCGAGCTGTCTTTTTGGGCAAAAAATGTCTTGGACAAATCTGCTTTAGGCCGCGAAAAACGCGTCTTTTCCGCCTGTCCATCTGTCTGTAAAAGATTGGCTTCGCCCAAAAAATTCCAACCTGCACGTTGCAATCGCCAGCCACCTGTATGCCGCCGTCCATCGTAAAAACCTTCTCGTCGAAAGGTGCCAAACTCATATCGCAGCTCGCCCAATTGATTTTTTTCGAGGGAAATGCCCGCTTTTGCCAAATGTTCAGCCGTGGTATCCTGATTCAAGCCTATGTTCCAATCGCGACTGAATTCTGCCGGACGGAATGGGTTTAGCGGACGGAAATCTCGGGCGGCAAATTCATAGTTGGCGTAAAAAGCCCCTCCCAGCCCCCTTTTGAGGGAAGAAGACACGCGCTGGGTGTCTCGGGAAGCTGCGAGCGTGTCCGCTCTCTCCCTCAAAAGGGGGCCGGGGGATGCACTGAATAGGGCAAAGGTGTGTCGCCAACCCACCGCAGCTGCCGCCCCCACATTATCCGCATTGCCTAAGGGCGAAAATCGATTGAGATCTCGGCCGCTTAGCGCGATTTCGGCTTGCAGTTTGGATTTTTTGGAAGCTTGAAAATCAGCACCCAGGGTATACAATTGGCGCGTTTCAGGGGCGATGAGCCGCACAATGGGCTCGAAATTTCCCGTTGGCTGACAAGTGATGGGGTCAGGCGAGCTCCATCGGAACACCCGTCCGTTGGCTGCCGTAGCAACCAGCACATAATTGCCTTGCCTTGAGGGTACTTCTGTAAATCTAGCCGTGTAGCGGGCAGAATCAGGCTTTGTGCTGTAAGTCAATATTTGCTTGGGCTGCCCGCAAAGTATCGTGTCAACCAAACTGTAAAGCACCCGCGACGGATCAAAAGCCGTGAGGGTGTCAATACCCGGAGCGAATGCGTTTTGTAGATTGTCGCCGATTTGGGCTAGTCGAGCTCGTTCGGAGGTAGAGAGTTCCTGCGCCCCGCCGTTGTTTCGGCTGTCCTGTTCGGAATACAGGTTGAAAAAAACCTTGGTTCTAGGCGTTTTCCAACTTGCATTGGCTGCCACGGTAGAGCGCAGATAGGTTTGTACGGCATATTCGAATTCAACAATAATCCGAATATCCTTCGTGATTAGCCGCCTGGGGGTAAAGCTCAGTTCGCCCAAATTGTAGTCAATGATGTAATCATCTTCCTGCCCTCGGCGCAGCAACTGACCATCCGCAAAGACCTTTTCAGTGCCAGCCAAAACAATGATAAATCGTTCCCCCTCAGCCCCTTCAAGGCGATACGGGCCTTGGTTTCCTTCCCGACCTTGTATGGTTTGCCGAGCGAATTTGCCCCTGGAAATGGCCGCAGCGACTCGGAGTTTGGTGATGTGTTGATTGGAATTTAACACTTGAGGCTTCTTACCGTCTACCGTAGACCGTCTACCGTCTACCGTAGACTGTAAGCCGTCTACCGTTACCATCGCACCTTGCAGCCTTTTGAAATAATTCGAGAAGTAGCCATCGGGGCGGGTAAGGTCAAAGTCGCCAGCTGTGAGCGTCACGTTTTTGCGTTTCAGTTGGATAAAAATGCGGTCGAATTCCTGAAGTTGCCGGGTAGTGCCGTCGGGTTGAAGTGGAATAGAATTGTCGGAAAGGGCGGCAGTGAGCTCAAGATCGTTGCCGAGTTTGCCCGTAAGTTGAAGGTTGAGGTTAGAGTTAAAAACAAGATTTTGGCTGTTGCCAAAAGAAAGTCCACGGGTGTATGCGCCAGAGGAAGACAGGCCACTTTGTTCCCAAAGCTGTTTGGTGGGTTGGTATGGTTCGTAGTCGAACTCAATGGCATCTTCATTCACGCGCCGACGGATGGCAACGGTGTCTAAGCGGCTAATTTTTGCACCAAGATTGAACGGCAAAACTCGATAGCGAACAAGGATATTGGCGCAATCTGGAAAAGCTGAGCGCAAGCTTGCGGTATCGATTCGGAGTCGATTATTTTCCAACGTAAAAAAACGTGCATCCAGTTTTTGGCCAGAGAGCACATCAAGGACAGAAATCAATGGCGCTGAAACGCTAAGGGAATCAAGGATTTGTATCGGCGAACGCGCATCTATCACCCGCTCGCGCAAATTGGAAAATTGAGCCGCAGCCATAGCAGGAAGCAGGCAAAGCATTGCCACCCTCCCGAAAGCCCTAACTTTTCGGGAAGCGCGCTGCGCAATAGACTGATACTTCCAAAATGACAAAATAATATTCAAATCAATGGGCGAGATAACGCCGTGGCAGGGACGTCTAAGCGGACCAAGGCGTTGCCTACGTTAAACTTTCTCGAGTGTCGGTATGTTTGTATTTTAAAAGGAATTATAAATATGAAAGTTTCCGTAACACGCCGAGCTCATTTTAACGCCGCCCATCGGCTGAACAATCCGGCCTGGTCTGAGGAGAAAAACCGTGAAGTATTCGGGCTTTGCAATAGCCCCAACTTTCATGGACACAACTACGAAATGGAAGTGCGGGTTACGGGCGAAATAGACCCGGATACGGGTATGGTGGTAGATTTAGGCTGGCTCGCCCAACTCATAAAAAGCGAGATCGAAGCACGTTTCGATCACAAAAACTTGAACCTCGACACGGAGGAGTTCCAGCAACTGATTCCTACGGCAGAAAATATAAGTCTGGTTATATGGCGCATCTTACGGGGGCATCTACCCGAAAAATTTGACCTGCATGTGCGGCTGTATGAAACCCCCAGAAATTTTGTGGAGATAGGGTAGACAATCAAAAATTACTCCGCGCAATTCTGATTGATTCCCAGCACATAATGCCGTATGGCGCCAATTTCTCCCGCCAAATTGGAGCCTAAAAACCCCTGGATATCAGTATCTAAGACGTTCGTTTTGTACTGTGCCAAAAACGGTTTGCTTAACGGCGTGTAGCTCCAGTGCCATTTTTCTTCGTGGTAGCCATGTAGCCGTCCCGCTGTATAGGGCTGGCAAAATCCAAACTCATGGGCATGGGATTGGAGCCATTCGTATACCTTTTCATACTTGCCCCCTGGCTCAAAAGATGCATTGTTCAGATCATTCAAGTCAATATCCGTACCCCAGTGGTGACGCGATGAACCTGGCATGGAGGAGTATTCCAAAATTTTCAGGGCGCGATCCTTGGGTTCGGGCGCGTCTTTGGCAAAGCGGCTCCATTTGCCTTCCCAGATGGTCTTTTGTTGGTCAAAATTCCGGGTAGAAGAAATGATTTTGAGTGAAATACCCGCACGATTTGCGCTTTCCCACATTTTTTTGAAGGCTTCAAAAGCTTCTTTTCGCAACATCATACTCGGCTTATCAGCAAAGGGTTTGCCTACAGATGCGAAACCCGGGTGCTGGGCAGGATTGAATTTTCCGAGCAAATAGTCTTTACTCACTACCGCAAAGGCTGGAATGGTATCGCTGTGTGGGCGGGTAAACGCTGGAGCAACAGAGGTTTGGGGCGCGGAGGTATCCGCGTTTGCACAAGCGACAAGGGAAAAACTGAGCACAAAAAGCAGATTAGTGGTTTTCAGCATCTTCAATTTTTCTTTTTAGGGCTTCTTTGGTAAACGTTCCGGCATCATGCCAAAGGCGTTGGCCATTTTTATAAATCATGAACGTGGGTACGCCCATTACTTTCATTTGCACTGCAAGGTCTGTATTCTGGTCTATATCAATTTTCAAGATGCGCACCCGATCGCCAAGTTCGGCTTTGAGCTCGTCGAGTACAGGGCCCATGCTTCGGCAGGGACCGCACCAGGTGGCCCAAAAATCAATCAAAACAGGGGTGTCCGATTGGATGAGTTGTTCAAAAGATGATTTCATAAATGACTGCAAAGGTAGCAAAGTGGTCAATCAAAGCTGTCATCAACTTAAATTTGAGTCAATTCAAGCCGAAAAATCGCTGGCCAGTGTATGGATCCCTATTCTTTTTTTATTAATGGAAAACGCTCGCACTGTGGCACGAATTCCTTCCAATTGGTGAAAACCGACGAGGGTTGGAAAATACAATATCTTATAGATACCCCCCGAAAACAGGGCTGTGAGTGATGAAAAAGCTGTTTTTTGTAGCCATGTTCTAAATTTGAACTTCCAAATACTTGAGCCAGAGGCCGTCCATTTTTTACCCCGAAAAGTGGCGTCGAATGTCGTTAGGCTTGCAAAAAAGCCTTACTTCGGCAAAAATGTTAAGGAAATTGCTTGCGCAGATACAAAACGCTCTACTTTTGGCGTTTCCAGACCCATTTCAAAAACAATCGGTTTCCACACAAACAGCACCTCTTATCTTTATGACACTCAACGCCTTTCTGAGCGCATTCTTCTTCCTCCAAGCCCCTGGCGCACTTCCAAAAGCCAACACACCGGAGGAAACGAAAAGTATTCTGGACATCATCCTGACTAGCAGCCCTTCGGGACTCGTAGTGATGATTATCCTTTTTGTCCTATCTATAATAGCCGTTTATATCATTATTGAACGCTATTTTACACTTATCCGTGCAGGACAGGTGGATCATAATTTCATGAATTCCATCCGTGCCAGTGTAGAAAGCGGTAACCTTCAGGCAGCAAAGGCCCTTTGTCAAAGCGTGGATGCTCCCATGGCCCGAATGGTAGAAAAAGGACTTGACCGTATCGGTAAACCTTTGGACGACATCAACAAATCCATCGAGAATGTAGGTAACCTCGAGTTGCTCAAACTCGAAAAAAACCTCTCCACACTCGCATCTATTTCGGGTATTGCACCAATGATTGGTCTTTTGGGGACTGTTATTGGTCTGATTATCTCCTTCCAAGACATGGCCAATGCCCAAGTGGTGACGCCTAAAGTACTTTCCAATGGTATTTACCACGCCCTTACAGCTACGGCCGCAGGCTTGTGTGTATCTATTATTGCAATGGCTGGGTTTAACCTGTTGGTGACCAATCTGGACAAGGTAATTTTCAAAATGGAGAATACTGCGGTTCAGTTCATGGACTTATTGCAAGAACCATCTCGTTGATTATGGAGTGATGGAGTGATGAAATGATGGAGTGATGAAGTGATTTGTGCTCGTTCT
>JBBQLD010000009.1:0-26375 GCA_038327555.1 Chitinophagales bacterium | reverse complement strand
CTTGATTTGAAATCCCCACCTGGCTTTTGTCACGCAAACCCTCCAATTTCTCCACCAAAACATCCACCTCCCTAAAAATGCTCAAATAAGCATCGTCAAAAGTACGCCAGTGCCTATCCGTAACGGGAAACCCTTTCTTTGGCAGCAATTCATATTTTGTAAAATCTCCTAAAGGCGTGTGCTTTAACATATCCGTACAAGGCCGCAACAAAACGCCTACCGCAATCGCCTCACCTGCTTCATGGCGTTGCAAAGCAATTGGTGCTTCCACCTCATAGAAATAGTCGGAATCAAGCGCATCAGGGCTAAGCAGCAGGAGAATGAGATCGGATTGTACGAGTTTCTCGCGAACTTCCGCATCCCAGTTTTTGCCCGCCTCAATATCGTAGTTGTCCCAAACACTCACCTTCTTAGCGCGTTCCAGGGAGCGGAGGCGTTTGCGGATTTCATCTTTAAAAACGAGGTCATTGCTGGAATACGCGATGAAAATGCGGACAGGCTGTGCTTCGATGCTCATAAATCTGCTAAAAAGAACGCACAAATGTATAAAAAACCACCCGCAAGCTACCGCAAAGAGAATTCTACGCGCCTTTGTGCCGCTGCGGTAAAAACAATCCAATTCTCTCTACATTTGCTGCCAAAGTTTCCCAACCACAAACTCTTCGCCATGGCAATATCAAAACCTTTCAACCTCCGCGCCTGGATTGACGAAAACCGCGATCTACTGAAACCACCCGTAGGCAACAAGCAGATTTATCTCCAAAACGAAGATTTCATCGTTATGGTGGTCGGCGGGCCAAATGGCCGCAAAGACTACCATTGGGAAGAAGGTGAAGAACTTTTTTATCAGTTGGAGGGCGATATCCAGGTCAAAATCATCAACGAAGCAGGTAAACGCGAAACGATCGACATCCGCGAGGGCGAGATGTTCTTGCTGCCGCCGCGCATCCCGCATTCCCCGCAGCGCCCCGCTGGCACCGTCGGACTGGTGCTGGAACGCCATCGAAACACTGGCGAAATAGACAAACTTCTCTGGTTTTGTGAAAAATGCGATCAACCGCTCCATGAAGCTGGATTTCCACTTAAGGATATCGGCAGCCAGATTCGTGAGGCAATCGGTGAATTTAAAGATGATTTGGAGGCCCGTACCTGCAAACATTGCGGAACTGTTATGGAATTCTGAGTTTCAAGTTGAAAGTGGCAAGTAGCAAGTTGGGGGCAAGCTAAGGGTGTCGATCAGCCCAACTTTTAACTTTTAACTTGCTACTTTTAACTCGCTACTTTTAACTTGCTACTTTTAACTTTTAACTTAAAACTTGTAACCCTCTCGTTGAAACTTGATCCGGCCTCATCGTAAAAAGCCGGGCTCGTGTCGAAGAATTATCTCAGCTGGTGCTTAGTTTCATGCACTTTCGGTTTGAAATTATTCATAAAATCAGCCCTGTCTATAAAAAAGGCAGACATTCACCCCTCACTTTGGCCTGTGCTTTCGTCAAAATTTCGGCGAAAGAATTAGTTAAAGTGGGTAAAAAAATCAACCTAAATTCTAAGCCCTATGGCACGTTTAACAACAGTTTCAAAACTTATGATCACCGCCGTTATCGTTGCGGCAGTCTTTTTCGGCACTAAGTATTTCTTAGGAAGTTCTGGCCTTTTGGAGAAAAAAGTCAACGTAGTAGCACTCGAAAAAACCGACGCGACTACGAATGACATTCTCGGCTCCGCGCCCAAAAACTATGAGAGCGTTGGTCTCAAACAACTCCCCTTTCCGTCTGAGAAAAACGCCAGCAATGGAACCCGCATGACTTACCTTGGCATGGGTTGGAATGGCCAAACAGCCATCTCCTACGCCAATGGTGGCCCTAAAACCAAAGAAGGCAGCCTTATAGCAGCCTCGGGGATCAACCTGAATTTCATTCGTCAGGATGATTACGGCAAAATGCAGGAAGCGCTGGTTAAATTTGCCAGCGACTTTAAAAACAACCCAAGCGCGCCGCCCGTTTTCTGTGGTATTATGGGCGACAACCTCGCTTCTTTTAAGGTAGCGCTGGATGCTAAGTTGAAAGAAGTTGATCCTTCGTACGATGTACGTGGTTTCTACATCTGCGGTTACTCGTACGGCGAAGACAAGTTCATTGGCCCGATTTCCTGGAAAAAAGATCCGCAGAAGGCACGCGGTGGCGTTTGTTCTGTGGTACTTAAAGACGGCGACCACAACATCGTAATCAAATGGGCCGCCGACAATGATGTGCCCCTAAACCCTGATCCAACTGTATATGATGCTGGCCGACTCAATTTCGTGGGCGTGAGCACTTTTGTGGAAGCCGCTGATCGTTTCGTGGCCAATCAAACCATCGAACTTCCTGAGGTAAAAGACGGCAAGCGCACGGGCAAAACCGCAAGTGTGAAAATTGATGCAACAAGCACCTGGTCTCCCGAAGACGAAAAAGTATTTAAGAGCAACCGCGACGTGGTAACACTGCTCAGTACGAAAGAAAACACCAAGCAAATGCCTTGCATGATGCTCGGCTTGAACAAATATTTGGAGCAGAATCGCGAGCAGGTTAAGAAATTAATTGGTGCGCTGGCCATTGCTGGCGATCAAGTAAAAACGTTCGATCCTGCCCTTCGTTACGCCTGCAAAATGAATGGTGAGGTATTCGGCCCAGAAGTAGACTGGTACGATCTATACAAAGGGAAAGAAATGGAAAGTGGTGCTGGTCGCACAGTTAACGTGGGTGGTTCGCGCTCTTGCAACCTCGCCGATGTAGCTGATGACCTGGGTATCGCTGAGGGATCAAGTAATGCTTTTGCATCAGTGTATACGCTTTTTGCCAATTACATGAGCAAATTATACCCTGAAGATCTGCCATCTTTCCCGCCTGCAAACGATGCCCTTGACCTGTCGGCACTCCGCTCTTTGTACGCCAGTGCTGACAAGGGTAAATTGACCGAAGGATTCAAACAAGAATATTCGAAAGGTGACATGACCGATGTGTATGGTCGCCGGAACTACAACATTGAGTTTGCTACCGGCAAGGCCACAATTACGCCAGCAGGTGAAAAAGTACTCGAGGAGATTTATAACTCCTTGAATTCCACTAGCCTTCGTATGAGTATCCGCGGTCACACAGACAATGTAGGCAACTACGAGAGCAATGTAGAGCTCTCCAATGCACGCGCCAATTCAGTGCGCTCCTGGATTCAAAAACGCTCGAAGTACAACTTCCCCGCAGAGCGTTTTGCCCAGGTACAAGGCTTTGGTTCAGACAAGGCTGTAGGTTCCAATGACACACCAGAAGGCCGCGCTAGAAACCGCCGGGTAGAGATTGTCTTCGGCGACTAATTATTTTATTAACTATGAAGTATGAACTATGAAGTATAAACTATGATGTATGAAGTATGAAGTATGAAGTATAAACTATGAAGTATGAAGTATGTATGAGTGTGCGCACTTGTATCATGTTCAAGGTTCATAGCCCGTACATCATAGCTCATACATCATACATCATACTTCATAGTTTATACTTCATAGTTTATACATCATACTTCATACATCATAGTTCATAGTTCATAGTTCATACATAGATGAAAGAACTTTTCCGCTGGAACGGCACTCCCTCTCCTACTGCTAAAATGCTAGTAGTAGTTTTTTATACGGTAGCCTTTTTTCTGCTTTGGCAATTTGCTACCCCAGCTGGCATACCTGGCCCGGGCAAATGCTGGGCGGCCTGGCAAGAGCTTGTAGGGCAGTACAACTTGATTGGAGAACTCTTCAATTCGGCACAAACCAGCCTCATAGCCATGCTGATTACCATCGTGGCAGCCATGATTTTGGCCTATTTAAGCCGCATTCCAATTTTCGAACCTTTGGTGAGTCTGCTTACCCGATTCAGGTTTTTATCGCTGATCGGCATCAGTTTTATTTTCTTGCTGTTCACCAGCACCTCCTGGCAAGCTAAACTAACCACGATGAGTTTTACCATCCTGACTTACTTGCTTACTGGTTTGTTGGCGGTGATTCGAGACATTCCGCAACGGATGTATAACTACTCCAGAACCCTTAGAATGGGTGAGGGTGAGGTAACCTGGTACACCGTGGTGCGCGGCACGCTTTATGAAGCCTGCGATTTGATGGTACAAAATTTCGCCATTGCCTGGATGATGCTTACCTCAATTGAGGCCATGTTTCGCGAATACGGCGGCGTGGGGGCATTGCTCGTCAACGTGTATCAACGGAAAGGATTTGAGTACGTATTTGCCATTCAAATTACCATTTTACTCGTTGGTCTGCTGATGGATAGTCTATTACGCGGAGCAATTTGGATTGCATTTCCATGGAAACGGAAGGAAACTAATAATCCGTTTTTGAATTGGTTGGCAGCGGGGCAGCAGTAGTAAAAAATAAACAGGAAAAGTAATGACATCTCCTTTCAACCCCGTGGGGGTACTCGGTGCAGGAAGTTTTGGCACCGCAATCGCCAATTTATTGGCATACAATTCGGATGTGCTGCTGTTCAGTCGTAAACCCGAAACTGTGGCCCATATCAATGAACATCGGGAGCACCTGGGCGTAAAAGTAGCCGTCCGAGTGATGGCAACCAACGATTTGGAAGAACTGGCGCGTCGTTGCACCCTCATTTTACCCGTAGTGCCCAGCAATAGTTTTAGACCAATGATACGTGCTTTAGCCCCGTATTTAAGGCCTCACCACATCATTATTCATGGTACCAAAGGTTTTGATCTAAATGGATTAGAGGAGGAGGATTTAGAAAAACCGGGCGTCATCGTCACCCGAGCCAATGTGCGTACCATGAGCGAAGTAGTACGCGAAGAAAGTAGCGTAGTGCGTGTTGGGTGTCTCAGTGGCCCTAATCTAGCTGCCGAAATTGTAGCCGGGCAGCCTGCTGCAACCTTGGTTGGCAGTCGGTTTAGGGAGGTAATTCAAGCCGGTCAGTTTGCCCTGAATAGTCCAAAATTTCACGTTTTTGGTTCATACGATATCCTTGGCGCCGAACTGGCTGGTGCTCTGAAAAACATTGTAGCACTCGGCTCAGGTATTATTGGTGGACTTGGGCTGGGCCGAAATATTCAAGGGCTGTTAATCGCTCGAGGGCTGGCAGAAATGGTCTATTTCGGAAAATCCCTTGGTGCTGAGAGCCAGGCCTTCATGGGAGTGGCTGGCATCGGCGATCTGGTGGCCACTGCGACTAGTATCAACAGCCGCAATTACACCTTTGGCAGCCGCCTGGCTAAAGGTGAAACCACCGCTCAAATTCGAAATGCCATGCCCGAGCTAGCGGAAGGCGTGCGCACGCTTCGTATCGCACATCAATTGGCCCGGAACTACAAACTCCATGTCCCTATAACGACCATGCTCCATGCCGTGGTGTTCGAACACTACCCCATCGAAAAGGCACTGGAATATCTGATGAGCTACCCTTATGATGTAGATGTGGATTTTTTGTAGGTGTTTGATATAGCAGCTTGATTTCCATGCGTTCTTTAGCTTTGTACCCAGACCGTACAAAAAGAAACTTACCTGTCATTTCTGCTAACTTTGCCCAAAATCCACCCGGCCAGCCATGCGCAATATTCTATTTCTATTCGCCCTGCTCCTAACAGAAACTCTTGCCGCCCAAAAATACGAACAAAACGCCCTGCCAATACAGCAGATTCAAGTGGCCGTAGACTGCTATACCCGCAATCTTGACGGCGGGAATGCAGCACTGCGCAGGGGCGAGGCGCGCGTTGCGCTTGACTATTTCAATGAGGCCAAGGTTTGCCCGGAGGCACAAAATAACTCCCGCCGGCAAAGCGAGCTGGATACACGAATTGCTCGATGTGAAGCGCAACTGGGGATAAAAAATGCAGCTGCGGAGGATGAAAAAATTAGCAGCCAATCCACTCCAAACATTCAAAAACGAAGCTTTTCCAATGAAGTCCCCATTGCTCGCCGCAATTATACTGCCAACCAAGGCTTTCTAAAAGATACCCTGGAAGAATGTTTCCATCGAATGGAAAGTGAAGCAGATCGCGCCTATCAGCTCAAATTTTGGGAAGATGCCGCTGCACTGTACCGCGCAGCAAAAAACTGTAGCGATGCTGATCAGAACGACCGACAAAGTATGTCGGCAAAAATAACCCAGTGCAGAAATGCTGCTGAGAATGAACTTTTTGCGAAACAGCAAGAAGCTGAACGCCAGGCGCGCCATGCCATCGCAGCTAACCTGGCCGACGATGCCCAAGAGCTCCTTCAAAACAATGACCGCTCCCTGGCCTTTCGATTGGCCGATTTTGCCAATCAGTACATAGCGCCCGATGACAATTCGGACTGCGTACAAGCGATGTTTGATGCTTGGTACTATCAACCTTCTGAGGATTCCAGAAATCGTCCCGACGAGCTGTACCACCCCGTTTTTTGCTATGAATTGGAGGGTAATTTGGACAAAGAAACGCAGATGAAATTCGTACAACAAAAAGATGGAAGCCAACTGCTCTGGGCTTTTGTACCCAAAATTGGCGACATGTTCGCCTGGGAGTTGCCTAGTATGAAACTGGTACAATCTTATGGCACAGGAGAAAACAATGGCTACACCGGCTTTGATTTTTCGCCCGATGGCGAACTACTATTTTGGGGCAACAAATTTTTTGATTTGCGGCGAGGTTCGCGCTCCATCCGGGTGGATGTTCCATCCGTAACCCGTTGGTGTTTCAATGCACGCGGAGACGAGTTTTTCTTTGAAAATGTTGAAGAGCAAAAGATCAATGTCTTGAATCTCCGCGATGCATTTGCACAACAAAATTCTCGCAAGGGTTCAAAAAACTCTTACGTAGTTCAACTCCCGGTCATACCACGTGAAATTGTAACTGGTGTGCCCGAGGGCTTGCTGGCAATGGAATATTATGAGGGGAAATTCTGGCTCGGGTTCCGCGATCGTGTAGAAGTATTGGTGAAAAGTGCAGCCGGAAAACCCTGGAGCCGAGAAAAAATCTTTCGATTTGACGGGATTACTATTCCTGAATACGTACAACAGAAAGATTTTTTCTAGTCTTATTCCCAAAAGAAGGATTTGCAACCTTATGTTATAATCAAAGTACCTGGTCTATTCCTCTGAACCCCAAACTAGAAAATACCGCAGTTGAGCAGAAATCGAAAATTTACGAAAGTATGTACCCAATTGCCGTTTCTGCTGCGACGCATCAGATCGCTTGTTTAAACTCGAGTAATTTAAAATTTAATGGCTTTTGGGTCATTGATGCCCTTACAGGTGACACCATTTTACGCCAACGTGTACCCTATTATACAGGTTTTGAGCTATTAAAAGGGAGTTTTTCTTCCGATGGCCGATGGGTTGCAGCCCTGTCGTATACGGGCAACTTGAACGTGTGGTCCCTACAAGATGCTCCTACGAAATCGGCAGTCATGTTGCCCTATACCGCAGACGAAAAGCCCGTTTTCAGTCCCGATGGAAATCGACTTTTTATCACCTATGCCGACACTTTGGCGGTATTCAACACGAGCACACCTAAAAACACCGCACAATTTTGGAAGAACATTGGCCAGCCCTTACGAGGAGCCTCTGATCAGTGGACTATGGTACAAGTATCGACTGATTCGGCAGAAGCGAGGCATTTAACGGATAATCGAACGCTTCGATTTCCCCTCAAAAATGAGTTTGGCCCAATGCTATTCGACTTTGATTCGAAAGGGGAAAAGCTCATGGCCTACCTCAAAGACTGGAATACGGTAGAAGTGCGTTCCTTGAAAACAGGTGCCTTAATGGCAAGCAGGGTATTTGAAGGTGGAATTATTGGTGAATTAAAGTTTGTTCCAAATACGGACAATTTGCTTGTGGTACAGCATAGCTCGTCAGGTGAATCTGCTATTAGTGAATCCAGTGTAAAGGTATGGTCTCCACTCCGCACGCGTGAAAAGCCTAGATCCTTGCGTTTGCATGATTATCCAGTTAATACGGTCGCATTAGATGAATCAGGAAGCAAGGCCGCTTTTTCAAATGGAAATGATATTCGCATTTTTGATTTGAAAAACATTGAAAATGAGGTACTTAAAATTCGTGCAACTGCCGATGAGTATGTTCAAGCTATTGCATTTCGGGCCAATAGCAATCTGCTCGCAGCCGCTTATTCTTCAGGTAAAGTAGTTTTTTGGAACGATTCGACAGGACAAGCATCCCTCCAATTGCAAGCGATGCCAGAGGAGAAACTCTTTGAAAGCGGGAAAAGAATCAGTGCAATTGGGTTTTCAGCGAATGGAGCAGTTTTAAAAATAGCGGTCACAGACGGACAATTATTGTCTTACACCCTTGATCCGAGTATAATAAGGGTCGTTGCTCAAGACGGAAATCGACAATTACAGTCCTTTGAAGGCGAGTATATTCTGCGTTATAATCTGGAAGCCGCGCTTTATTATCCTGGCAATTTTGAACGATTAGCGGAGTCTGGCGATGCTCCGTTGGTGCGCTCTTTTTTCCAACATTTTAGAGGGCAAGCGATAGAAAGCAATAACATTGTGCAAGTTCGCGACTATTGCGAGCGGGCTTTCTACCTCTACGAACGACTAGATAGAACCACAAAGGATTTATGGCAGCCAGACATGAGCCTAATGTATGAAGATTATACTCGAAAACTACTTCTACGAGGTAACATAAGTGAGGCCACCGCTTTGATTAGCTTTATTAAGCGAGAATTCGGCAAGGAGTCTGTGCTTTTAAATGCCCACATTGCCTTGCTAAGGCGTGATTTTGCGGAGGCATCCGCACTTTATTCAAAACACCTTTTGATTGATGAATCTGACTCAACGCCTTTGCCCTTTGGATTGCAATATCAATTTGACTATGTTGAAATAGACCTGACCAAACTTCGAGATTATGAACTTATTGATTCTGCTCAAGTCACCTGTTTTTGTGGGACAGTTAGCCTTTCAGGGGCATTTTCAAGTTTATGTCCCTTAGGAAAAAACTATGCTTCCGATTTTCTTTCGAATTCAGACCGCACGCATTGGGAAATTGCTCAAATTCGCAATACGGCCAGCACAACACTCCGATTCGCTGATCAGACTAAGCTCCTTGAAGGAGCCCAACAAAAGGCTAAATCCCTCATTCGTCAAAATCCCTCCAAAGAGCAGGTATGGCTTGAAACAATCACGCTAGAACTTGCCTCAAGGCATCTCAAATGGGCTGTTTTTGAACAATATAGTCAAGATGCTTTGCCACATTTTGAAAAATCGGCGCAATTACTAACCGAAATAGATGAATTCAAAATCAACTCCGATACAAGCCGCCTTTCATTACTTACGGCAACTCGACTGGCCTGGGGCAAACAGCTTTTGGCGGCTGGGAAATTGACCGAAGCTGTTGCACAATTTGACCTTGGACTGGTATCCGCACAATCGCTTTCCGAATTAGTATCCCGGTCTGACACCTCGCTCTTAACCATCTACTACGATAACCTTGTAGGGCCACTTTACGAAAAGCTTGGTACGGCATATCTGCTCTTAGGCAAACCCGCTGAGGCAAGACAAGCCTATGACCAATCTGGTATTTTCTTTGTCACCTATGGCCTAAATGCACTTTATCTGGCCAATATTGCTGTTTTTGAGAACGATGAAATTCAGGCATTTTTGGATTATGGCAGTATTTCGAACCCTAATGAAGCTGCGGAGGCCCTATTTGCACTAAGCCGGCTCGGGGAGCGCTTTCCCGACAAACGCACCCAAATAGAAGGGTTTGCTACCCGGTTAAGGGAGGCTTTGAAGGATAAAAACCCTCGTTTGATCAATGCCGAAACCGATTATTGGTTTGCTAAATCTAAGTCTGATCATTTTGCGGCACAAGCCCAGTATGATTCAGCTATCGTTTGGAGTACTCTTGCCTTGCAAAGTGCAAATAAATGTATGGAACAACCTTATGCAAGTGAGTACTGGACACAGGCATGGCTTAATGAGCACATCAATGTACCCTACTTCTTATTGCTTGGAGGCTGGAATAAGCCCGCAGCATTGGCTGAGTGCATTCGATATAGCGAACAGGCAGAAGCTTTTATAGCCGAGCAAGATGCTTCAACCTTTTATTTTGGCAATAGAGAGCTCTTGAAACCCAATAAAGCTCATGCTCTGGTGCTGCGCAATGCTCCTGGCGACCGCGATCAAGCCATTAAGTTGTACAAACAATTCATCGATGCATACGCCGACTCCCGAGGGTACGACAACATGGATTTATTACAAAAGGATTTTAAGGACTTAAAACGCCTCGGTGCGCCTTGGCCCGCATTGCCGGAACTGGACGAAAAAGGGTCTGATGAATAAGATACAACTTTATCTTGCGCAAGCTCCCAAGTTCACTCTCCCCGCAAATATTTAATCAATGCCAGACGCACATCGTTTCGCAAATCAGTCTTGTCCTTAGGGTCAGGTTTGATAATTTTCGGGATATCAGGGTTGTCACTTTTTCCATCAGCACCAAGGCTCGCTTTGAGAAAACCCATGTTGGCTTCATTGCCGGACAATAAAAAATCAGGCAATGCCACGCGGTACAACTTGTTGTCATCCAATGCATTGGAGCCAATGAACCACTTGCCCGTTGTTGCATCCCGGCGAGCAAGACCGACTTGAAGAAAGCCACCATTACCCTTATTTGTAAGTCCTGTTTCCAGGGTTTTACGCAGCATACTGCCTTTCATTTCCACCTCTGTAATGCCGCCCCCAAAAGGCAACATACGCACAACATCGAGCTCGGTGAGTGTGCCACTCAACACATCGTCTACTCGAATAGAGCCGCTGTTAAGTACGGCGCATTCAGGTTTTGTACGGGACACGGCGAGCATGGCTTCCGTGATCATTGCGCCAACTGGCGCTTGACCATGCCGAATCACTGCTTCGCGGCAATCGAGGGGTTTTTCAAGTTTGGTGACCACCGCAGTGGCATTGAACCCTGAAGAACTTAGCGATTCATTTTTGATCTTTTCCCATTTGGCCACCACTGCTGCGGTGGCTGGCTCATCAGCAATGCTGGAATTTACTTTTCTCAATACTGATTTTACTGTGCAGGTTTTTTTGCGCTTATCATAGCGGATCGTGTGTACATAGACGGTTTTGGCATTGGCGTCGGCTTTTGTCACCACGCTTGGACCAACTGGTACGCGCATATTATCATGATCATGGCCCCCCATGATGAGCGGAATTTCGGGCAGCATCGCAGCAAGTTTTTTATCGTCTTCAATGGCCAGGTGGGTGAGGGCAAGCACCACGTCACATTTTGGTTTCAGCTCGGCGTAGTTTTTTTTGGCCGCTTCAGCCCAATCAGAATACTCAACCCATGGCTTTTTTCCAGAGTCGATCAGTACGCCAAAAATGCCAAGATTGATCGTAGTTCCATCTGCATCTTTGAGTACAATCAGTTTATTATCCGGGCAGATATCTGTGCCGCCGCCAGGCTTATTTTTAAAAAACTGCTGAGTCCAGGTAGCTCCCTTTAGTCTTGCATTTCCGGCCAGCCAAGTAAAGTTAGATTCATCCAGGCGGGCCTGTAAATCAGCCAAATCATCGTAATCAAACTCATGATTTCCGAATACTACCCAATCGAGTCCAAGTGTATTTAAGACTTCAATCATTTGTTTGCCTCGAATTCGTTTACCCTCGAATTTTAAAGTTCCGATGACGGAAGGGCTTATAAAATCTCCCGCGAGCACCGTGAAGGTATTTGGGTTTTGGGCGAGCAGTTCTTTACGGATTGTGGCCACCCGGGCAAGGCCTCCAATATTCTCTGCCGGCGACGGAGATATTTCATACACATCGTTCATTTGAAGGATTTGAAATTCTAGGATTCCATCCTCTCCACCTGAGGTGGCCTTTCTGGCAGGGTTGCAGGAAAAAAAGAATAGGACGGCAAGGTAGAGCGAGAGTGTTTTGGTCAATTTCATTGTTGAAAATTTTGTTTGTACAAGGGTACCCGGAAGGAGCAAAGGGAGGCTTCATGCGTAGCGCAATGTTCCGCAATACTTTTTCACTGCCAAAAGTCCAAACTCCCGATTACTTTTGCTCATTATTTTTCACATGATGGGTTTTACGCGCTTGATTTAAGTGATTCCAACTTGGTTGTTACGCGCAAACCCGCACAAACCTCCCTTTCCGATGTTGCGATTTTTCTTTTCTCTACTTTTTATTATCTTGTTTTTCAGCGGCTTGAATGCCCAAACCGATGCTGCGCCCACGGAGCGTCTTACGCTACAACAACTTAGCCCTGCGGATGCCGATTTGCTAAAGGAAACCAATGAAGTGGCAAATTTCGCTCGAAAACTAGCCGCGCTCAAAACAGCTTTTACTGAAAAAAACACGAGCCAAATCGTGGCTAATGAGGCATATATCCTCCATGGCATGCGGGAAGAAACCGATCAAATGACGGCAAAAGCTATGACCGCTGCCGCGCAGGTTGAACGGCGCAAAACCGCTGCTTCTGGGCAAATTACCCCTGCAGCTAAACCAGAGGATGCACCCGACTTTGTGGTTTCGGCGGGAAAACCCAGCCGAGATCCATTTGCAGAGGCTACCACGCCCACCGAAATTCGTTTGGAAAAAATGACCTACACCATGGCAGCATTTGAGCGGCACGCCTTCGATCCAGCTCAACCTGAAGCTGCTGCTAAAGATTTTGCCAAACTGGATGCATTCCTGAGCATTATGCAGGAAGAACTGGCCGAACTAAAAAAACTAAAGGAGTAAATCCTCAACTTCTTATGCTTATTTACTGCACACAACATTCAAAAGCATTTCAGCAATCAGTTTATTCCCCCTTTCATTGAGGTGCACACCGTCGGTGGTGAGGATGCCGCTTTCGCGGTTTTCTGGGTTGTTTTTAGCTGAAAAGTCTATAAATGCCTGACGAAAATCGCAGATCGGCACATTTTTTTCCAAGGCTACACGTCTAATAATCGCGGAAAACAGATCCAAGTCACTGTCCATTTGGTTCTGACCGGCCATGCGCTCCCCAATGCAAGCCGGTGTACAAGCGATCACCCGAATGTTTTTCTTTTGGAATTTTTGAATCAGCCCAAGGTAGAATTTTTGAAATTTTTCCGGATCAGTACCGGTGCCAAAGAGTTGTTTGTGCCAAACATCATTCACACCCACATACAAAACCACCACTTTGGGCTTTCGGGCCAGCACATCCTCTTCTAAGCGGAGGTATAGGTCGTAAATTTTGTTTCCGCCAATGCCCTTACCTATTAAATCATACCGTTTGGCTTGTCCGCGGGCTGCAATTGAATCGCGCAATTGGGCAATATAGCCTCCAGGATTGACCCCTTCCGCTGTGATGCTATCGCCAAAAAACACAACCCTGGTGCGCTTTTTGTCCGTTTTGAAAGAAAAAAGGAGACAAGCCATGAGGGGAAGTGCGAGAGCGTAATGTTTGAATTTCATAAAATAAAAAATAAAAAAAACCGCAGACCTATAAGCCGGATTCTGTATTCCATCTCATCTAGGACGAGACGAAACCTCTGCCATTTATCTGGTTCCGACCAAAGTCGGAATCTGCGCTGCCTACCCCCCTTGCTCTCAACCGAAGTCGAGACTACGCGAGCCGCGCATTTACCCGCCTTCGTCCCGAATACTCGCGACTACGGCGGGTAAACAAGGTGTACATGGCATTTCAACCCGCAAGGTTTATCCCTCCCGGCTGTTGCCAGCCGCGATCGTGCGCTCTTACCGCACGTTTTCACCTTTACCCGCCATAGCCTTGGCGAAGGCGGGTAAACCCACCAACCAAAACTTTAGCCTTGGCTTCGGCAAGTAAACCCACCAAAACTTCAACTAAGCGGGAAGTTATTTTCTGCGACACTTTCTATGCCCTCCCGCCGAAGCGAAAGAACTCCGCCAGTTAGACGGTGCGGTGCTCTATGTTGTCCGGACTTTCCTCCCCGAAAGGCGGCAGAGCGGTCTGCGGTTTTTAAAATTTTTGTGGCTCGACTTCAGTTTATTGTAGCCAAATGCCAAATCGTCTAGCCAAATTTCAGTATTGGCTTAAACTTTGTTTAGGTACTTTTGCCCGCCCTTGTGCGGATAAACAAAAGCCTTACTTTAAATCTAATTATTGTCTGTCTAACCTGCGTATCTTTAACCTTAAGCAGGTAACCATGCTATCTCGTTTCAACGAGACCAACGTCCATCTAATCTTATGCTCAAACGTGCGCTCCTGTATGTGGTCGTAATGCTCATTCTTCTCGCGCTGGCCGTCAGCGCGGGCCAGTGGGACAAAAGTACAACGTTGCTTCAAAAGCACGCTACTGAAATATCAAGCTGGCTTATCCAACAAGAGATTGAGGCAAAAAATGGCACCGGCATCGGTACTGTCCTCGTACATCGAGCCGATGTATTGCAATCTTGGTCAAATACAACCATTATTCCAGCCCCTGGCGACCTAAAAATATTGTCTGAAAAAACAGGCCGTTCATTGATTCATCTCCCACAAGGCTGGTTTTTGGCTGTTTCTGACAATTCTGATAGCAATACTCGCACGACACTCTTACCTATTTGCTATGAGCTAGAGTCTAACGAACGGAGCAAAAAAAGAACCTTCCCTGCCAACCCTAAAATTTCCGAAAACGTTGAAATATGGGGTACAAAAACAGATTTTCCGGTCAAAGTAAATGGTCAAGAAATCTGCTGGTTACAAGCCGCTTTGCCGGTACAATCGGCTTGGTTGCAATGGCTTAAACTTGGAGCCTGGCTACTTTTCTTTGGTGTGTTTTTCAGCCTTTTAGCCCAAATAGCCCGCAGCTTGAACACCCGTTTAGGTCTATTGGCGGGGTCTGGGCTGATAGCCATCGTTTCTACAGGGTTGCTCTGGCTAAATTATAAAACCGATTTTACGACAAGGCTATTCGGTGAACTTCCCATTTTTGCTAAAAGTTTTGATAATGCTTCGCTCCTTGGCAGCTCGGTAGGAGATTGGCTCATTCACGCAATACTTGTCGTATTCGTGATGTACTTTTTTCATAGTGGACGGGCCAGTTCTGACCCAAATGTTTCTACACTGCCCACTGGCGCAGGAACCAAACTAGGTTTAAGCATATTTTCCTACCTACTCTCGATGCTTTCCATTCTTATTGGAATGGAGGCCATGCGGCAAGTGGTATTCCAAAGTCGTATGGGTTTCGACCTGGATCATGTGCTTAATCTTGGTGTATTGGGATTTCTCACACTCGTTGGTCTGGTAGCACTCATGGTCGGATTATTTTTATTTAGCCACCGCCTGATCATCGAAATTCGACGCTTTCAACTTGCTTACAACCAACGTCTTGTATCCATAGGTGTGGCCACGTTATTGTTTGGCGCTTTCAGTTTTATGGTACCCCTGCCAGAATTAAACTTGCTGTGGGGCGTGTTTTTTGGCTTACTCTATGTGCTAACCCTCGATGCATTTGTACATTGGCAAGGGGCTGGGTTTGGGTGGGCAATGTCTTGGCTTGTACTGTTTTCGCTGTTCGCTTCCACTCAATTGTACCGATTCAACGGATTGCATGACAAAGCATTACGACTCGAGTATGCACAGTCATTGGTTGCAGACCGAGGTACGTATCTGGCTGAAACGGCGCTTGAATTTGTAATAGACAAAATTCAAGCGGACTCCGCAAATGTTGGCCGGATGCTGAAACCCTACCCGTTTAAAGCAGGAGCAGAGGAAATGCGGGAATACCTTAACAGAATGGTGTTTGAGGAAAACTATTTATTCCAGCATTACCGCCTCGGAGTGTTTGCTTTTGACAAATACAATCAACCAATTTTACAGGGACAAACACTTGGCTACGAACAAGTTGTGCTGGGTACTTGGGCTACCGCAAAGCAGATAGCCAGTCGGAATAATTTCCGCTTCGAAAATGGTTCAGACGGTGTATCCCGCTATCTGGTCCAGTTGAAAGTAAATCGAATGGGCGATGGGACTCAACCCGCCACGGTCTATTTATTTTTCGATCTGGTACACCCTGCGCCAACCCGTACATTTTCTCAGTTATTTTTTAATAGTCCGCTAAATGGCCTCCGGCAACTCCCCCGTTACGATTTTTCTATTTCAAAAAATGGTCAGCTAACTGTTGATCAGGGCTTAGCTAATATGAGCCTGCTTGGCGCAAAACTTACCAACGGCACTGCTGCCGAATTTGAAAGTGCCAGTCGAATGGATGCCGTGGCTAAAAGTGCTGATGGTCAAACCATTGCAGCTGTGGGCCACCAAAGTGGGGGCTGGCTGAAGCAAGTATATTTGTTTTCTATAATTTTTACACTGGCTGCTCTGTGCCTCATCGCCTTGGCTTTTGCCAACTCTTGGCTGGGCTTCCTTCCTGCAGCCTACGATTTCCGGCTTTCTGCAAATGGTTCCTTAGCTCGACGTATCCACTTCTGGAACGTTAGCCTTTTGGCTGTATCGTTTGTCGTTGTCGGCTATCTTACCTACCAGCATTTCACCCGTTCTGCACGGGACAGCGAACGAAGAGATTTAAATTATCGAGCCACGGCCCTGCTGACCAACTTGAAGGCTCAGGCACTAAATACTTCAATTTCGGACGATAGTCTTCGTCAAAACTTACCCCAATCGCTTGCCACCATGTCGGCAAGTTTGGGCATGGATGCTCAGTTTTTTGATCCCGCCGGGAATATGGTTTTTACTACCCAGCGTGATTTGGTACAGCTCGGTGTTTTACCCTCCAAAATGAATCCCGCCGCTCTGGACTTTCTGAAAAAAAATCGGCAATCAGAGCGTATTGAGTCAGAGCAATCTGCTGGTTTACAGTATTTTACTCAATATCGACCTTTACTTAATGTAGAAGGCGTCGTACTGGGATATCTTGCAGTGTCTTTTCCAGAAACCCAAGGAAATGCTGGTGCAGAAGTGTCGGACTTCATCGGAATGCTGGCCAGTTTATACGTGTTTCTGCTGCTAATCGCGTTCGGGGTAACGTTCCTGCTGGCACGCTCCATTACCCGACCTGTCAGTATGCTCTCGGAAAAAGTGCAGGAACTCAGACTTGAAGACAAGAACGAACCGCTTGTTTATGCAGGTGATTCGGAGGATGAAATTAGCCAACTCATTGGGCAGTACAACCGGATGGTGAGCAAACTTGAATCTTCTAAAACACAACTAGTAAAACTGGAGAGAGAGGGTGCCTGGCGTGAAATGGCCCGTCAAGTGGCCCATGATATCAAGAATCCGCTGACAACGATGAAACTCTCAATGCAGCAGCTAGAACGACTTTCGGGCAATCCAGAACAAGCCGCCGCCTACCTCCGTAAAGCAATTACCCGGCTTATCGAGCAGATTGATTCGCTGGCACAAATCGCTTCTGAGTTCTCGATGTTTGCCAATCTCGACATCAAATCTAAAAATGATGTAGTGATCAACGAGGTAGTGGAAAGTGTGCACGACTTGTTCAGTGAACAAAAACAAGTGGCTCTTTCTCTAAGCCTACCAGAGGAACGCTTCCACATTCTGGGGGATAAAAACCACCTGATTCGTGTGTTTAACAATCTGGTTATCAATGCGATTCAAGCGATTCCTTCTGACCGAGAGGGGAAAATAAAAGTCTCCTTGCACCGCGAAGGAGATCTCTCCATTATTCAAATTAGCGATAATGGCGGAGGTATCCCGCCAGAAATTCGTGACCGGGTGTTTGAACCCAATTTTACTACAAAAACCTCCGGAAGCGGCCTTGGACTTGCCATTTGTAAGAAAATAATCGAAGCGCATGATGGAGACATCCGCTTTGAAACCCGAGACAACGAAGGCACCGATTTTTATGTGGAGATTCCAATGGTAGCTGTCGGATGAAATGGAGGAAAAAAGGATATTGAGATATTAAAGGGGTCGCCCTATTATCTCAATATCCTTAGCTCTCTTTACCCACTACCCCATCGAGTGCAATCCTATTACATTGCCCTCAGAGTCTGCAAAAAAGGCAAAATTCCCCATGTCTTGCCCTATTTCGGTTTTAGGCAAAACGATGGATCCGCCTGCTGCAGAAACTCGATTCAGCACGGTGTTGAGGTCAGCCCCTCCATTAAGGTACACTTTGGATCCGTTTGCTCCAGCGGGTACGTGACCTTCCCCAAAGCAGATAGCTCCCCCAACTCCATTTTCCTGGTCTGAGAGCAGCATACCCATTTTAACAGACCCCCATGTCCATTTCAGGCATTTCAAAGTCGAAAATGACTTGATAAAAGGTTTTGGCACGCGCGAAATCTGATACTGGGATTTCGAACCATGAGATGGCGTCTTTGACTGATTCCATAGCTTAACTGTTTTTGTTAGGAAGGCGGCACCAATAAGTTAGTCATTTTAGGTCAACCATTTTTTCATCAGACAACCCTATTTTTCTGCGAATAGTGGGGCTATTTAAAGAAAAATAGCGGCCGTATGATGGAACAAAGGGTGGCATTAAATGATTACGTTATTGTTGTCGCGTTCCTTAGTGAAAAAGATGTTTGGCAAAGGTCACTTTTTGTTTTAAACTAACAAAACAAAAAGTTTTATTTTTGTCGAAAAATTATTTTTCTATTTTTGCGTCAATTAAATACGAATCAATGAATCGAGAAATCCACCAGTGGTACAGTCCACGCCTTAACAAGAACATGGAAATAGCAATGTATGGCCATTTCGGCTTTGCACTGCTGTTGTTGCCCACTGCCGCCGCTGATTATCTTGAATATGAGCGGTTTTTGCTGATTGACGTGCTGAAGCCTTACATCGAAGCAGGTAAAGTCAAAGTATTTAGCATTAACAGCATCAATTCAGAAGCTTGGCTGAACAACCGAATGGAACCACGCCACAAAGCTATCCGCCACCAACAGTTCAATGCCTATGTAGCCGAAGAAGTGGTGCCTTTTATCAAAATGAACACCAGCGATGGCACACCTATCATCACAAGTGGTGCTTCCCTTGGTGCATTACACTCCGCCAATATGTTTTTCCGTCGCCCCGATCTATTTGCTGGTACTATTGCTATGTCTGGGGTCTATGACTTGACTTCCTATACCAAAGGGTATTTTGATGAGGATGTCTATTTTAATTCGCCGACGCATTACCTGCCCAATCTGAGTGATGAAAATACGCTGAATCAGCTGCGCAAAAGCAATCACATTCATATTTTGACAGGGTCTGGCAACTATGAAGACCCTGATGCTTCTCGTACACTTGCCGGAATACTTACAGGCAAAGGTGTCGGCTGCGATCTTGACATCTGGGGTGGAGATATGACCCACGATTGGCCTACCTGGCGGGCTATGCTTCCGTATGTGATTGACCAAAAATTCTAATGGCTGAACCAGTAACAAAAATCACCTTGACTGGCGACCTTGGCAGCGGTAAAAGCACTGTCTCGAGCATCCTTTGCGCACTTACTGGTTTTGAATATATCAGCACTGGAAAAGTACAACGCCAATTGGCGCAGGAACTCAGCCTTGACACGCTTGAAATGAATCGCCGTGCGGATACAGATCCAAGTATCGATGAGCGGATTGACGGTATTTTTGTCTCGCTGGGGCAAGACCTTAATGGCTATGTAATTGATAGTCGAATGGCCTGGTTTTTTCTGCCCAATTCATTCAAGGTCTTTCTAAAAACAGCGGTGGAAGTTGCGGTGCAACGGATCTTGAACGACCCCGAACGCAACAGTGAGCAATATTTTTCTCCAGAGGAAGCTGCTCAAAAAATACTTGCCCGGAAAGCGAGCGAAAATACCCGTTTTTTGATAAAATATGGGGCAGATTGTGCAAATTTAGACAATTTTGACTTGGTGATCGATACCGCTGAACGCCCCCAAAAGGTGGTGGCAGAACTAATTTTTGAATGCTGGAAAGCCAAAAACGAGGGGAAGGAATTTGCTAGAAATTGGTGATAGTTGACCGCGAATTGCCCGAATCTACGCTATGTAAACTCGGGCAATCCGAGGCAAAAAACTATCCCTTTTTCCCCTTCAACAACTTACCCGCGCTGGCCAATTTGAAACTTGCGCCAGCTTGCATGCTGCCAAACCAGGCACCCCTGCTAAATGGTGTTAATGATTGATATACTGGGGCAAAACGGAGGTTAAACTCCAGGCCTTTTAGGCCAAATGCAGCGCCAACAGAAAACCTCGTTTCGACTCTGCCCCATTTAGAAAACGGAATCCGAGTCTCCAACCCAGTTTCCAGATTCAACCAGCTTGTCAAGCTATAGCGCGGAAACGCGCCAATGGAGAGCGACATACCCTCATAAGTTTGGGATATTGCCGACAGCTCAGAACGGATTGACCAATGCTGCCTAAAATTGCGGGTTGCATAGCTTCCGATGTAGATTTCAGGTCGAGGGCTAGAGTTCCCGTACTGGATATTATTTCCACTTAAAATACGATACCTGATACGGGCTCGTCTGCCATTAAACGGGATTAAGTTGAGTCCGGCACCTCCACGGAGCCCGAATTCCCATTTAGGTGTTGGGGTGAGCGCTGCTGTATTTTGACCCCCCAAAGGCAAGGCTAGGAGCAGCCACAATACTGCGACAGCCCAAGGTTTTGATGAAAACATAAGATCTGGAATAGATAGAATGAAAAAAGTTCCCGACCGGGGAAGAACAGTGTTTAAACGGATTTCATATCAAAAGTGCTGCTTTCTCTCAATCGACTACATCTTTGTAATTTTACCACGCTTCATTATTTCCCCAAAATGCAAACGCCAAGCATAAATCCCCGCTTTTTGCATCGCTGAGCCCGGAATTTCCAAAGAATGACTCCCTTTTCCAAGGTTTTGCATATCGGCCCAAAGTAATTTCCCGTTAAGGTCTAGCACTTCAAGATGAAGGTCTTCAGCTTGTGTAAGTTGGATTGGGATACAAAACCCGGCTGTGGTCGGGTTCGGTTGTGGCGCAAAAACCTGTGCTGTTTCAAGCGTATTTTTTTCTAAAAAAACAACTTTTAAAGGGTGAACTGACGCGTCCGAATCATAAGCTTCGGAAACCAGCATCGAATTTTCAGTAAGGGTAAAAGCCGTGGACAGCTTCATGTCGGCAAGCGCTTTGATCTGCACTCGCAGCAGTTCGTTATTGGCCAAAACGCTGAATGTCCGGGCAGACGACCAGCTCATATTAAGCTGACCAGGACGGGGTTGCGCCCAATTATTCGAATCAAAATCTGGAAGTGCTGTTGATACAACACTTTCAATTTCAAGCAATTTCGGGTTGAAAGAAAGTCCGAATTGAAATCCTGACCAAAGGTCAGACTCCACGCTGAACAGTGGAAGCTCTATCGTTTCGCCCGCTTTGAGTGCCAAATTGGGGAAGGCAAGAAATCTTGAGGCCCGGCTTTCTGTCGGGATTGGGGCGCTTATATTGGGTATGGCGGTGTTGTTTACGTCGCCGACTTTGATGCCAGTGAATACAAAGTTATTAGGAATGCCCATCCAGTTTTGAAACGCGATACTTTCAGGAAATGCTGTTTGAAACGGATTTTGTGGATTCGGAAATTGGAATTGCTTGTCAATAAAACGCCATGAGCTATTATTAGGAAGCGAGTCATAAAGCCCGAGGATGAGTTTTCGGATTTCTACAACATCGAAGGTGGTAACACTCCCACTTCTATTCGCGTCTGCTGCAACCATTTTAAAAGGGGAATCGAATGGATCCACCCCTAAAATATGTTTGGAGGTCAATACCAAGTCAAACGTTGTCACGCCATTGAGCGGGTTGTCGTTTCGGGAAGGGGTGAGCACAAAATTCGAGTTAGATGAAACATTGAAAAATGAACTCAATCCTATTGAGTCTGAATAACTTGTAAATGAAAACGGGGAAGTAAAAAACCCTGTTCCATCTACGTGAAATCGCACTGCTTCTATTCCTTGGTTCAATGGAGGGGATGTCAGAGCACTTGCAATAAAGCCTTCAGGCGGCCCACAGGCCCCTAAGTTATCTTCTATGTTCACGTATGTAATGCAAGTATTCGTTTGTCCGGTCAAGTCTTTGACCCAAAGAGTTACTTCCTGAAGTCCAAAATAGCCACAGTCATAATTAAATGAAGTAATAGGGGCTCCATTTATATCTACTGGAAAACCTGTTCCAGTTTGCCAACTCAAACGAAAAGCCGTAGACAATAGATTCACTGGGGTAATATTGTCTTCCATATTGAGCAGAAAATCACTCACGTTCAAGATAGAAAGCCCAAAAATCGGGTAGATATTGACTGAAAAAGGCCCAACACAGCTCACAACCGGCGGCGCACAATCCTTCACTTCCAGGCTATATTCGCAAAACCCCTCTACCCCACCCTGCTCTATTCTCCACTCGATACGGTGGTTTCCATAAGGCAATTGGGGTAAGAAATAGTTCAGGTTTTGCATACCCGTAGTCCAGCTCAAACTGGCCACCAATGAATCACCTAATCGTTCGAGTTCCAAACCAAACCGATATTTCATCGAATCGGGCAAACCCACGCTGTGGTCAAATTCAAGGGTATCGCCCAAGACATAATTCGGGCTTAAGATATTGTTGTACAGCACTTTACCAGAAGGTGGCAGCGCATTACTCCGAATAACGGTCTCGGCTGTATCGTTGCCGTCAAGGTCGAGGAAAAGCGTGTATTCAACGGTTATATTCTGAACGCCGCAGCTATCCAGCACCACGATGCTGAGGTCGACATCGGACTCAGGAAGATCGGAAAGCATCAGGCTGGAATTCCAGGTGTAAGGCACGGCTTTCCACAAAAAGGTATTGTTGGTGCTATAGTTGCAATAAAGGGAGGTAACGGTAGGACAACTGGAGAAATAAGGGCATTGGGCCGAAGTATAATTCGCCAAAAGGAAAGCGGCAAAAAGCAGTAGGTTTTTCATAATTGGATAGGATATTAGGCAATAAGATATGTGGCGACAATTACAGTGCCGAGCTTGTCTACTAGCCAGAAGCTGACAATTATAAAAAAAATGGGGTGCGACATGAAGCCGCACCCCGAATAAATTTTGCAAAATTTATCAATCGCCTATTTCTTTTTCGCCTTCGCTTTGGGCGCAGCTTTACCAGCAGGTTTCCCCTTAGCTGTCGCTTTTTTGGCATCAAATGCACCAGGCATTTCCTTTTCAATAATCGCCTTCACATCAGCCAAAGTTAGGTTTGCCGCCTGATCTGCGGTCATTTTCGCGCCATCTACCGGCGGAAGTTTGAGATTTTCTTTTTTGAATCGAATGAACGGCCCCCATCGTCCGTTTTCCAAGGCGATACTTTCCTCCGGCCAATGCAAAATGTATCGGTTGGCCTCTTTTTCTACTTTTTGCTGAATGAGTTCCATTGCTTGTGCTTCTGTGAGGGCATCAAAATTGACCCTGGGAGGCACATTTACAAACAAGTCTGCCCATTTGATAAAGGGGCCAAAGCGGCCTTTCCCTTTGGTGATAGGCAATTCCTGATAATGCCCCATAGGCCGATCCGCTTCGAGCCGAGCTTTCACCAGTTCCACTGCGCGATCAAAGTTCGTTTCAAAAGGGTCTTCACCCTTAGGAAGGCTGATAAAAGTGCTGCCAAACTTGACGTAAGGACCATAGCGACCAGTATTCACTTCCAAAATCTCTCCATTGAACTCGCCCAATGCTCGCGGAAGTTGGAAGGACTCAAGCGCATCCGTGAGACTGATGGTTTCCATGCTTTGTCCGGGACGAAGGTTGGCGTAGCGTGGCGTTTCTTTTTCCTCGAGTTCATCGCCCGTGCCAATCTGAATAACTGGTTTGCCGAGTTTGCTCATACGCACCAAAAGGGTACGCCCAGAAGCTGGGTCAATCCCGAGGATACGTTCGCCACTAGCCCGATCTGCTTCTTTGAGTGTCTTTTCTACGTTCTCGTGAAAAGGTTTGTAAAAACGGTCAATCATGCTCGGCCACTGCAATTTACCCTCTGCAATATGGTCGAATTCAGCTTCCACGCTAGCAGTGAAGCCATAATCCATCACTTTTTTGAAATGGCCTTCCAGGAAGTCGGAAACAATCATCCCCATATCGGTTGGATATAGTACATTTTTTGTTGTTCCCGTAATCTCCTTGCTTTTGGTTTTCGTTATTGCGTTGTTTTTCAGGGTAATAATTTGAAAAATACGTTCCTCACCCTCCCGGCTTTCTTTTACTACGTAGCCTTTGCTGACTTCCATGATTTTTGAAATGGTCGGCGCATAGGTACTCGGGCGACCAATCCCCAGCTCTTCCAGTTTTTTCACCAAACCAGCTTCCGTGAATCGAGCCAGTGGACGGGTGAATTTCTCCGTGGCAGTCATATCATCCAGCTCTAATTTCTGGCCCTTGGTTAGTGGTGGGAGCATATCCTTTGTATCCTCGTCCTCATCATCGGTGCTTTCGAGGTAGACTTTTAGGAAGCCGTCAAATTTCAGCACTTCGCCTTCTGCTACAAGTTTTGCACTGGGATGAGTACTTATGTTGATATCAACAAGGGTCTTTTCCAGCTCAGCATCAGCCATTTGTGAAGCCATGGTACGCTTCCAGATCAACTCATACAGGCGTTGCTCGTCGCGGTTGCCACTCACATTCTGCCGCTCGAAATAAGTCGGTCGAATGGCTTCGTGGGCCTCTTGAGCCGATTCGTTTTTGGTTTTGTACTGGCGGCGATTGTGGTATTCCTTGCCGAATTGTTTCAGAATTTCGACTTCCGTAGCTTGCAATGCAGTCTCCGAAAGGCTCGTGGAGTCCGTTCGCATGTAGCTGATAAAACCTTCTTCGTAAAGTTTTTGTGCCACCGACATCGTGCGATTAACCGAGAAGCCAATTTTTCGGCTGGCCTCCTGTTGCAGCGTGGAAGTTGTAAACGGTGGAGCTGGTTTCCGACGCGCGGGTTTTACTTCGATATTACTTACCGAATAATTTGCCCCAACGCACTTTTGCAAAAAGCCTTCTGCGCCCGCAGGATCTTCAAACCGAATTGGGCTTTCTGCTTTAAAAGTTACGGTTTTGCCTTGAGCATTTTTGGCAAAAAACTGCGCTACTATTTTGAAATAAGGCGCAATATTGAACGCTTGAATGTCCCGTTCGCGCTCTACTACAAGTTTTACGGTGACCGATTGTACGCGACCTGCCGAAAGTTGGCCTTTCACTTTTTTCCACAAAAGCCCACTCAACTCCCAGCCCACAAGGCGATCAAGCACCCGTCGAGCCTGTTGGGCATTTACCGTATTCATATCAACGGTACGCGGCGTAAGCACAGCCTTTTGGATAGCGTGTTTGGTGATTTCGTGGAAAACAATACGCTTGGTGACGCGGGGGTCAAGGCCCAATACTTCGCACAAATGCCAAGAGATGGCTTCACCCTCGCGGTCTTCGTCCGTCGCTAACCAAACTTCGCTAACACGGGCTGCGGAATCTTTCAACTCCTTGACCGTCTTATACTTATCAGCGGGAATGATGTATTTAGGCAGATAGCCGTTGTTCACATCTACACCAAGATCATTGCCTTTTTCAAGGTCTCGAATGTGTCCATACGAGGACTTCACCGTGAAGTCTTCTCCCAGGTATTTTTCGATGGTCTTCGCTTTCGCGGGTGATTCTACAATTAGGAGTTTTTTTGACATATAATACTGTTCGCCGTTGGCTGTAGACTGTTGAAGCTTAACCGTTAAATTAGCTGCTTGGTTCTTAACTGTGTATAATAGATACCGATTAAGCGTCAACAGTCAACGCTCACCGATCGTTTCGAGCGGCAAAAGTAATGGTAATTTGAGGTTTGCGCCGTTTCTGAGTTTTTTGTGCAACCCTGTTGACCTAAATTTGTCCTTTTGGTTCAGATTTTTCAACAATAAAAACTTAAGCTATGAAACTCAATTTTCTTGCCCTTCTGCTTTTTCCATGCTGTCTTTCGGCGCAAAATTCCACCGTCACCCGTTCACTTATCTCCTTTGATAAAGTTGGTATTTCGGGCGGCTTCGATGTTGTTTTTTTGAAACAAGGGGACACCGAAAGTATAACCCTTGATGTAACCGGGATCGATCCAGACAAAATCGAAACCGAAGTAAAAAACGGCACACTCAATATTAAAACTAAAAAAGGCCGGTATTCCAATTACAAAGCAAAAATCACGGTTACCTATCGCAGCCTAAAATCAGTGGCCAACAGCGGCTCAACCGATGTAGAGGCCATTACACCAATTAAAGCTGAGGCATTTGAATATGCGTCAAGTGGGTCTGGTAATTTTAAAGGCGAATTAGACGTGAAAGATTTAGATATCGCGATCTCTGGGAGCAGTAATATGACCCTTCTAGGCAACGCTGATGTTCAGGAAATTTCGATCTCTGGCTCGGGGGATGTGAATGCTTCTGCGTTAAAAGGCACAACTGCTGATGTTGCTATCTCCGGCTCA
>JBBQLD010000008.1:0-29205 GCA_038327555.1 Chitinophagales bacterium | reverse complement strand
CATGTGCTTCGCGAGCGTAGAATGCCTCCCAAGGGTTGGGGGTTTTGAAACGAGTGAGGTCAAGCAGGCCCTCATCTACTACATCAAGAGTGTAAACGCAAGCTTTGCCTCCTTTCTCGCGCAAGGCGATGTTGAAGAACTCATCGGGCCGGAGCTGGTCGGGCATATCCAGTTGGGCTTCGAGGCGTGTGGCGTTGTTCTCGATGTTCACGGGTGTCACGCCGTACATCCGAATGGGCAGGTCATTTTTGGTCTGGGCATGGGGTTGAATAAGACTGACGTGGGCGTAAACCGTGGGCGTCATGTCTTTTTCTGCCTTGAATTTCAGGAAGTTATCACCAGCCACGGCGTCGAACCAAATGTGACGTGCTACGCGGGCGCCATTTTCCAAGGTCAACAGAATGCGGCCGTTTTCACTGGCAGGCACTTTCAGCACCACCTCTTCCCCGACGTTATATTTTTCTTTCTCCACGGTAAATGGCAACATCGCTGCTGCATTTCGGCTCTGAATATCATCCAGTTGTTCTGGCTGTCCGGCCCAGAAAAAGTCGCCCGCAGTGTGGCCTTCCTCGGTGTCGGCTATGCGCACTAGATAGCGTCCCCAGCCACTGGGTTTGACGTTCCAGGAGGCTTGACCACGTGCATCGGTGATGAGTTCGGCGTGATCTACCGCATCGTTGAGTTCACTGCTGTTAAATTGTCCGATACCAGACTGTGCGTCATCATCCCACCACCAGCGCCAGTCCACCCGATAAAGAGCCACAGTAACTTTATGGTTTGGAACAGGTTTGCCCAAATTAGTGAGCACGGCGAAATTTACTTTGCTGCTGCCATTGCGATCCAATGATTTGCTGCCCCATTTGTCGGTGGGGATGAAAACCCCAACAAAACGGTCATAGGGCAGCACGTCTAGTGCGAAGTTATCGGTGCTGAAATCGCCACCAGCCTCAAAGGCGCGGACTTTAAAATTGGCAATAAGTTTGCCGGGTGCTGCGCTGACTTGTCCGATTTTGAGCGGTACGCTGGCCTGCCCGTTTTGATCCAGGTTTGCATCAAACAAAACCTCAGGCTCAGAAGAAAAATAGCGCGAAGGATCGTCAAACGTATAGCCTTTGTAGCCAGTAAATTCAGTCTTGACTGCCCTCACCTGCATTTCTACAGTTGACTTCAAATTTTGCGCCGTTGCGCCATGCAACCAATTGACTTTCAGCGCTCCGTTCAGGCCCTGGCCTTCGTCGCCAACGGCGAAATCTTTTGCCGTCAGGAAAGTGCGCGGGCCAAAATTGAAATCCATTTTCAATCGATTGGGCTTCACCGTTTCGATTTTTAATGGACGGGTAAACGTTGCACCCCCCACCATGACTTTGGCATTCCAGTTTCCAGTCTTGGCTTCTGCTCGGGTATTGCAATAGAAGGGATATACCCCATTCACGCCAGCAGTTTGTACGGTACGGTACTGGAGCGAACCACTGGGGTCGCGGAGTTCAAACACCACCGGGTGTCCTTGTGGAAGTTTGCCTGTTTTGTCTTCCAATACAAAGTTCAAAAAGAGGGAATCGCCAGGTCTCCACACACCACGTTCGCCATAAATATAGCCTTTCAAACCTTTTTGTGATTCTACCCCGGCCACATCAAAACGGCTGAGTGATAGAGCATTACCGTCGGCCATACGGAGGTACCCGCGACGACCCTGACCAGTAGCCACAGCCAAAAACGGCGTTTCGCGCAGGCCTTCTACCATCACAGTTCCATCGCCTTCCGTGCGGGTTTTAGTGATCGGCTGAAGTTGGTAACTAAGGAGTTCAATGTCGATGCCACTAACAGGTTGAGCGGTATGCAAATCGGTGACTGCGAGAAACAATGAGCCGTCGCGACCACGTTTGGCCGTGAGACCGAGATCGCTGACAAATACATTGCGCTTGCTGAAATGCTCGGCATTGTAATATTCCTTCGCGCAGGGGATTTCACGATTATCCCAGTTGTAATCATCGCCTTCCTCCCACCAGTATTCGCTGTCATTTTCATCCCAGTAAATGCCACGATAGCCTCCCAAGATACTATTTACCATACCATCTTGGGCGTCAGATTTATCGCCTTCTCCAACCGCAATCGAAGTGGTGGAGCAGGAGGTATAGTCCATTTTAAACGCCAGGCGGACTTGATAAATCGCGCCAGGGTCTTTCTGAATCATGTCTTTGAGGTCGAGCGCATAGCGTTGCCATACCTTCGAGGAAGCATCAGGATTGATCGCTGCGAGGTCGAATTTTTTCTGCAAAACGATTTTTCCTACCCGCTGTAACTCCTGTTCGCCTTCGATTTCGTTGACTTGCAGGAATTGTAAAATGTTGGAATTAAAGATTTTGAATACTTCCACGTCTACGGAAGTAAGACCAACAGCTTCAAAAGGAAAAATCACGCCACCGCCCGATTGTTGGGGAATAATAGCCCCGCGGCCCACGAGCCGGACGCTTGGTTTGAGGTCTTCAAAGTTTAATTTCCACTCCATTGCAGCATTCAGGCTTTGCCCGGCGGCACTGCGAATACTACCGTCTACCAGGATTTTTTTAGCCCCGGAAATTCGCTCTCCAGGATACACGCGCACAAAATTGCCGTCTGTAACGTAGCGTAATTTTCCGGTGTAGTTGTCAATACGCACTAAACCAACCAGGTCCTGCGCAGCAGAAATCGGGTCAGAAAAATTGAGCAAAATATATTGATCTTCCACCTGAATGGCCTTGGCAGAAAGCACGAGGAACTCCCCAATCGGTGGAACAGCTTGTGCTTCAGACACACTTTTTTCAACGCCAATCGCTGAACCAGACCAATCTAGGCGCACATTGCTGGCGGCGTTTGAGCGCTCCACACCAGCTACGGTCCATTCGTGGGAAAGGCCGTCCTGGCTGTGTTGCCAGCTGACTAACAGTGCTTTATTGCCTTGTTTGGCGGCCAACATCTGTTCTACTTTTGCGGGCAAACAGGATTCGTTTACGTGCACACGACCGGTGACGCGTTGTTGGCGCGGATCGTTAGGGTCTACAGAGAGGCCGTTGGTGACTACTTCATAAGCCAGTTCGCGCACATTAAAATCAAACTCGAAAGCGCGGGCAAGGCTCGGAGCATCGGTGTAAATCCGTTTCAGCGAAACGTTTGCCGTGTAGCGTTTGCCCGGCGTAAGTGCCTTAGCGGGCGTAAGTTTGATGGTACGGTCGTCTTCCCATACGGCTTTGCCTTCGATTTTTGGATCGGTGGAAAAGAGGCTGGCAGGCACATCTTTGCCCACCTGCTCCTGCGACACAGCAGCATTGACGAAACGTACGCGCACCACATCGTCGCGGCTGATAGAGCCGGATGTGAAGGCGTAGATGTACTTGGAAACAGCCTCATAGTAAGCCTCGTTTTTGACAACTTTCTGGCTACGAATGAGTAAGAAAAGACCAGCAGCAGCAGCTGTGGCCAAAAGGGCATAGGCGATTTGCTTTCGCATAGTTTGGGTTGAAAATTGGTGAACTATGATTTTTGAACTATAAACTATGATGTATGAACTATGAACTATGATGTATGAACTATGAAGTATGATGTATGTACTATGAACTATGAAGTATGATGTATGATGTATGAACTATGAAGTATGATGTATGAAGTGTAATGTATGATGTATAAAGTATGAACGAGGAGATGTTTAAGCAACGTTCATAGTTCAAACATCATAGTTCACAGTTCATACATCATAGTTCATACATCATACTTCATACATCATAGTTCATACATCATACTTCATAGTTCATACATCATAGTTCATAGTTCATGGTTAAAAAACGGTTTGGCGGGATAAAAGTAGCCTGTTTCCTGTGGAGAAAGAAACAGTTGGGGCGGAAAAATATTAAGCGTTGAGCATGGGCGAAATTTGTTGGGCTAGAAGGGGGCATTTCGCGTTGCTTCAAACGCAGATTGTCTAAAATTGCATGGTTAAATTTGGCTCGCAGTAGGTCGGCCTAATACTAAAGAAAAGCAGAAAGCCAATACGCCCCCGCCAATGCCGCCCCATACCCCAAATACCATTTCCAATCCACCCAGTCTCCGGTTCGGACTCCATGTTTTCGCTCTAAAATCCAGATTAACCCCAGTTTTTCTACCCAAAAAGACAACACCACTGAGAAGGCCAGCCCCGGTAATCCCCAATATTGGATAAACACAAACCCCAGTACAAACTTCACGCTCAATTCGGCTACACTCACCCAAAAAATATTGCGTGAATCGCCTTTGGCCAGCATGATGGACGCAGGCAACAGCACCCGACTCGCCAGGGTAAGCAGGTAAATATTGAACAGGCTGGCACTTGCTGCAAAATCAGGATTGAAAATGATCGGGAAAAGTGACTTACTGACGCATAAAAGAATGATTGTCATGGGGAAAAGCCAGTGCATCAGTCTGGTGGACTTTGCTTTCAATTCGGCCAAGCCAGCTGTGGGCGAGCTCGTGAGTAAAGGAACGATTGCTACACCCATGGCACCCACCAATGCCGTAGCAAGCGGGAATTCTCTTGCGCCATAGCGGTACACGGCAAATACAGCAGGATCGCCAAAATGCCAGCCCACCAGCCAATTATCGAACAGCAGCATGAGGTTACTCACTACATTACTCAGCATGAGTGGGGCACAAAAAACCAGGTAGGAGACTATGAGTTGTTTATCGAAACCAAGCTTTCCCAGGCGCAAAGCCAGTCCTGCCGTCCACAGAAACTTCAAACCGCTCAAAATTACCAGGGCTGTGATGCCGCCTTCCAAACCGAAACCCATTTTGATGGGGATAAACAGCGCAGCCACATGAAGTCCGAAACTAAGCACTCCCCAAGCCACAATACTCCGTGGACGTTCTTGTAACAGGTAAAAATACTCCACTGGAAACGTCGGCAAATTCAGCAGCAGATAAAGCGCAAACAGTTTGAAATGCGGCACTTCAGTCATTCCGGTCAGCGCAGGCGCGATCCATTGTTCCCCCAAAAAAAGCAACAGAAATAATGCGACAGCGATGCCAACAAATAATAAAAAGTGATTGAAAATGAAAGATTTACGCGCTTCAACATTCAATTTGGAATACACTGGTGCGATGCCTTGCAAAAGTCCGTTGACCCAAAAAAAAGTGAGCGTGGTTCCGAGATACAGCAGCATCTCCCAAGCGCCGATTTCAGCCGTCGGAAGGCCGCTTTTTGCAAGCAGGATACCCGTTAGCACGGCCGAACCTAGTCGCATGACCTGGAACAGCTGAAGGGCTAGGGTAGGTGTTAATCTGGGCAAGTTGATGGAATATGATTAATGGACTATGCGAAATTGCATAGGAACGCGGCACCAATAACATCTTTCTTGAAAATGACCTCGACCTAAAGGACAGGGCGACGGAGCAGTTCCTCAGCCAATTGTTCCGCAAAAAATGGTGCAAGCAAAGCCCCTTTTGTTCCCAAGCCATTGAAGATGAATACTTTTGGATTCTGGTTGCTTGGACCTACAATCGGCCTTCGATCAATCATGGTAGGCCGAATACCTGCCACATGGTCGACAATTTCAAAGGGGGTGTCAAACATTTCTTTCAGATATCCAAGGATGTAATCTCGTCCTGCTTCACCAGCTAAGGTATCCTCAAAATGCCAGCGATAGGTACTGCCGACCCAAAAAGTGTCGTCGCCGATTGGGACAAGCAGCATGGTTTTTTTTAGCATATCCATGGGGAGTGAAAATGGTTTCCGTTTCAAGACATCTGATGCTTTGAAACTGGAACCATTTTCGCTCCCACCGCTGGAAACAAAGCGAATAATCAACGCCTCGCCTTTGCAGACTCGAAACTGTGCTTCCGGGAAATACGGATTGTTTTGCGCCCGCCATCCTTCGCAAAATACGACTCGATCATATACATGTAAAAACGATTCAGTCTCTTGATAATCAATGCTTTTTTCACTAAAAAAACCCGCCTTTCGGGCTGTTTCCCGGTACGCAGCAACAAGCTGCGGCAGACGGGCTCGAGCAGATTTTAAAATCAGGCCAAATCGAAAACCAGGTTTCAAGAATTGACTCCATGCTGCGGCATCCTCCGTTTCACCCAAATGGTCAACATATTCTGGCTGGGCGCATCGAATTGACCAGTCATTGGCCTCTTCTGGTGTACCAAGTAGGCGCAGCGTTGGGCGTTCTTCCCAAATGGGAATACCAAGTTCTTGTTCAAGTTGCTGATAAATTTCTTTTGCAACTGGGAAAAACTCGTCGAAACGCCATGATTTCACAAACCGCTTACCCGTCACCGGGTTGATGATCCCTGCTGCAGCTATCGACGAAGCACCTGCCAAATTTCCGTCCATGATCTGCACCTGTGCACCGCGTTTCCGAAGTGACCAAGCTAACAGCGTTCCGGCAATGCCCTGGCCTACGATTAATATTTTTGTCATTCATCGTCATTTATCGTCATTGGGTCATTGGTCGTCATTGGGTCATTGGCCATTAAGTCATTGGGGCATTAATAAATGGCGAATGACCCAATGACGATTAATGACGACCAATGACCCAATGACGACTAATGACGACCAATGACGACCAATCTATTTATACCGCCGCCGCACCAATTTGATAAAGGCTTTGGCGCTGTCCAATCGTTTTTTGTCTGTCCAGGCATATTGTACAGCACAGTGCTGCACGAGATAATTCCGGGCATCTTCGAAATGGGTGAAACTATTAAGTGATTCAAGGGTGTTTTCAAATGCCTTACCATCCCCAGCAAAAAGTTCGCTGGTATACATCAGACGGTCATTGAGCGCAATTGCTTTTTTAAGGTCTGCTATTGGAGACTCGGCCAGTTTTTCTGAAAGTTCTTTTGCCTGTTTTTCCTCAAATAATACATCCAAACCGGAAGGACTTGACGCTGCTACGGGTACGGGCGGAGGAGCTGAAGGTCTGGGCACTTCAACAGGTGGAGGTGGTGCAGGGGCTGGCGGATCCTCTCGTGCAGGCGGTGGAGGCGCAGGCGGCGGAATTTCTGCCACAACAGGTGCTGGTGGAGGAGGGGGGGCAATTTCAATCGGAGGCGCCGCGACTGGAGTGCGTTGATGTTGAGGACGAACGGGTGCATGTTCTTCCTTTGCCGGGGCATGAGCAATTGATTCAGAAAGAATTGCGTCATATAGCTCACGGATATAAGAGGCCATAATGTCTACATCAATCCGGATGGTATTTTCCGGATCTTTGCTCATGCGCGCAAACTCGCGATTGAGTTTGTCGAGGTAAATTTTTGCTTTTTGAAAATCCATTAGCGGGAGGGTTTGATAAGAGTGCCTATTTTCACCGGCGAATTTCCGAAAGTTTTTGGATGTATCGGCATTTGCTTTGTAAGTCAAGGAGATTTTAGCAATCAACCCACCAACCATCAACCACTACATCGTGTTTCTAGAACCACATTTTAAAGGACAGCGCCGGGGCTGGATCGAAGTCGTTTGCGGCTGCATGTTTTCCGGCAAAACGGAAGAGCTTATCCGGCGGCTTCGGCGGGCCAAAATTGCAGAGATGAAAGTTGAGGTATTCAAACCCAAAATTGATACCCGCTACGACGAAACGTCCATCGTTTCGCACGACACCACTTCTGTGTTGGCGCAGCCGGTAGGACATTCATCTAAACTGCTGGAAATCAGTCTCGATACCACTGTGGTGGGCGTAGATGAGGCCCAGTTTTTTGACATGGATCTGCCTGAAGTTTGTCAGGAACTCGCCTTGCGTGGCATACGCGTAATCGTAGCGGGTTTGGACATGGACTTTCGGGGGGCGCCGTTTGGTCCTATGCCCTCCCTTTTGGCGGTGGCTGAATATGTGACTAAGGTACATGCTATCTGTGTACACTGCGGAAACCTCGCCACACATTCTTACCGCCTTGCCGACGAAGATTCTGTGGTGTTGCTCGGCGAAAAAGGGCAGTATGAGCCACGTTGCCGGTCTTGTTACCAAATGGGCAATATTTTGAGGCTGAAATAAAAAACCGGCCTGCTCGTGTTGACAAAATTCAAATCCATACAACATGAAAATAAACTTTTCCTTTCTTGCAGCGACACTGTATGCCATTTCGCCAATCTACGCTCAAGCCCCCGCTATTCAATGGCAGAACACCATCGGAGGCAGTGGGTTCGATATATTGTATGCTCTACAACAGACAGCCGACGGGGGGTATATCGTTGGCGGATTATCCGATTCCAATATATCGGGTGATAAAACGGAAAATAGCAATGGTTTCTGGGATTACTGGGTAGTGAAGGTAGATGCCACAGGCACTATCCAATGGCAAAATACCATCGGCGGTTCAGGCTACGAATCTAATCTTTTTCTCCAACAGACTATCGATGGAGGCTATTTCCTTGGCGGCACTTCTGATTCCAATATTTCGGGCGATAAAACTGAAAACAGTTTGGGAAAAGAGGATTATTGGGTATTGAAACTAGATGCCACAGGTATTATCCAATGGCAAAACACTATCGGCGGCAATTACTACGAAGTACTCTCTTCCATACGACAGACGGCTGATGGAGGGTACATCCTCGGCGGAGGTTCCAGTTCCAATATTTCGGGAGACAAAACCGAAAACAGTTTGGGCGGCTTGGACTTTTGGGTAGTGAAGCTGGATGCTACAGGCGATATCCAATGGCAGAACACTATCGGTGGCAATGGTCTTGACGAAATCCGTTCGATCCTACAAACTGCTGACGGGGGCTATATCCTCGGAGGAACTTCCGAGTCCACTGTTTCGGGAGACAAAACCGAAAACAGTTTAGGTACCCGGGACTATTGGGTGGTGAAGTTGGATACAACAGGAACTATCCAATGGCAGAATACGATCGGTGGCAACGGCTACGACATACTCACTTGCTTACAGCAGACTACTGACGGAGGCTATATCATTGGCGGATATTCAGGTTCTGATATTTCGGGAGACAAAACCGAAAACAAGATGGGTGATGACGACTATTGGGTAGTTAAGTTGAATGCAACAGGTTCTATCCAATGGCAGAATACCATCGGTGGGAACGGCTACGAATCACTCACTTATATACAACAGATTGCCGATGGTGGGTATATCCTCGGTGGGTTTTCAAATTCTAATATTTCAGGCGATAAAACCGAAGATTGTTTGGGCAGTACAGATTACTGGGTGTTGAAATTGGATGCTACTGGAGCTATCCAATGGCAAAATACAATAGGTGGCCTTGGCGACGACTTACTCTATTCCTTCCAACAGACTACCGACGATGGTTACATTCTAGGCGGATGTTCCGATTCTGACATTTCTATCGATAAAACCGAAAACAGTTTGGGAGGAAAAGACTTCTGGATTATAAAACTCGCCCCCGAAACCGTGCCCACTGGAGAAGCACCAAGCGCACTAGGAAGTCTGACGATTTACCCCAACCCTACTTCTGATGTTCTCTTCCTGCGCAGTGAGGCTACCATTACGCTGTGCCTTCACAATGCTTTCGGGCAGATACTTTCGACCCAAACCATTCAAAATCAAGGCAAAATACACTTATCGCCCTACCCTAATGGCATATATTTCCTCGTGGAGATAGAGACAGGAATTGTCCATAAAATCTTAAAAGTCAAGTAGGACACTAGACTTTTTACCTTTGCCCTATGCAACTTATCAACGACAAATACCAATTCCCCGGCGGCATAGACCCGCTACAACTCTGCAAACAATACGGCACTCCGCTTTATGTCTACGATGCAGACATCATTGAACGCCAATACAAACGCATTACGGCGGCCTACACCTATCCTAAATTCCGCGTCCACTATGCCTGCAAGGCCTTGAACAACCTGACCGTGCTGCGCTTTTTGCGTCAAATTGGTTCGGCGCTGGACTGTGTATCCATTAACGAAGTTCGGCTAGGCATTCTGGCGGGCTACCCGCCTCAAGATATATTATTTACACCCAATTTTGCGGGTATAGATGAATACGAGGAGGCTGTGGGCCTGGGCGTTAAAATCAATATTGACGCCATCCCAATGCTCGAAAACTGGGGTCTGAACCATCCCGACGTGCCGTTTTGTATCCGAATTAACCCGCATTTGATGGCAGGTGGCAATGAAAAAATCAGCGTCGGCCATATTGATTCGAAATTTGGCATCAGTATTCACCAATTGCCGCATGTGATGCGAATTGTTGAAAATCAGAAACTTAAAGTAGAGGGGCTGCACATGCATACCGGGTCTGATATTTTGGACGTGGATGTGTTTTTGCGCGGTGCAGAAATCCTTTTTGAAGCGGCCCGAAAATTCCCGGATCTGAAATACATTGACCTTGGAAGTGGCTTCAAAGTGCCTTACAAACCGGATGATATCGAAACCGATGTGGAAGAAGTAGGGGAGAAACTTAGCCAGCGTTTTACCGAATTCTGTCAGGAATATGGCCGAGAATTGACCTTGATGATCGAACCGGGCAAATTCCTGGTCAGCGAGGCGGGCCACTTTTTTGCCAAATGTACCTTAGTGAAGCAGACTACTTCGACGGCATTTGTCGGCTTGGATACTGGATTTAATCACCTCATTCGGCCCATGTTTTACGGCGCGTATCACAAGATTGTGAACGTGACTGAACCGACCTTCAAGCCTCGAATTTACAACGTGGTGGGCAACATCTGCGAGACCGACACCTTTGCCGCCGATCGCAGAATCGCTGAAGTGGTGGAAGGCGATATCCTGTGTTTTTACAACGCAGGGGCCTATGGATATACGATGGCTTCCAATTTTAATTCGCGTCTTCGGCCTGCTGAAGTGCTGATTTACAAAGGGAAAGCCCACCTTATTCGCGAACGCGACACCTTTGAAGATTTGGTGCGAGGGCAGCAGGAAGTAAAGTTATAGGCCATTAAGATTTGGGTGTATGGGGAGGGTTTCGTCGTTCCTTACCAAAGGTGTTCACAGTATGTGCCGTTTTTGTCATTCAAGGCTCTTCAAACCTTAACACTCACTTTCTAACCTGATTTTCTAATGAAAAACCCCTTTTTGCTTCTATCCATGTTCGCTGCACTCTTTTTGTGTGGCTGTGATTCCTGCGAAGTTGTCAAGGTCGCCAACGGCAAACTCAAATTTTCTGGTGGTAAAACAACCGATATCCCACATTGGAATGAGGAGGGCTGGACCCACTTTTTCTTTGTACGTCATGCGGAGAAAGAAAATACTGGTGGAGATGCCGCAGTCTTGACACCAGCAGGAGAGGCCCGTGCTCGTCGTTTAGGCAAAATTATGGAGCTTGCCGATCTTGATTTAGTATTCGCAACGGATATTTACCGTACGCAACAAACAGCAAATTTAATGCGGGAGGGTGCTATAACCATTCCCGCTTGGAACCAGTACAGTCGAGATGATATTGCGGAAACCCAATTTCTACAAACCCAACTTTCTGCCAGCCGAGGCAAGCGGATATTCGTAGTGGGGCACTCTGACTCTGTCCCTCGGATGATCAATAAATTAATGGGGCCTGGCACTACGCTCACAACCCTTGATGAGAACAATTTCTCGGCATTCTTCGTGGTGGCTTCCCGCGGCTTGGGCGATTCGCAATATTTGTGGAAGAGTTATTAAAAGACTTGTTGCGGTGGATGGCTTTGGCGGGTAAAAAGTCCTTTTTCCGAATGCCTTCGTTAAATTTTTCGCCGAATATGCCCGATTTCGACTGCAAAATTTGCCTAGGCATTCGAAAAAATGACAAATTTCCCCACTCAAAGCCATACACCGCAACAAGTCTATTACCTTTGAGGGGTGTGCAAAAAGGTTGGGGTTCAAGACTATGCCAAATTTGCATTTCATGCGATTGCCAAAAGGGCTTGTACAAAAAGTTGTCTATAGCTTTTTTTATGAAATAATATTTTTCGCTATTTCAAACGCATACCCATTCTACACAACAGCGTACAGCTACCAATTTTCCCATCCTTTATACTAAAATGAAAAAATCATCACTCCTCCTGCTGCTTTTAATGGCAGTTTGCGCTAATCTTTTAGCCCAAATTTCATTCACTAACAAGATCAACCTCCTTACGCCAGTCAACCATTTCAGTGGCATCACAATGGCTGTTACGGATATGAATGAGGATGGACTGGATGATATTATCCGGTTTAATAGAACCACGCTTTTGAACATTCAATACCAAACTTTGCCTGATCAAGCCTTTCTAGCATCTAGCATAACGCCACTTCCTGGAGACTCCACCTGGGGGATGTGTACTGCCGATGTGAACAATGATGGCTTGGGTGATGTGATGGCTGGCGGTTTGTACGATGGCGTGAAAATCGTCCGCTCCAATGCCAACGGCACGTTTACCATTCAAAATCTTACCAATCCCGCTACTTTCGTCCAGGGGGTTAATTTTGCAGATATCAACAACGACGGTTGGCTGGATGCTTTTGTCTGCCACGATGATGGTGTGGCTCGTATTTTTGGCAACAATGGCAACGGGACATTTACCTACCAGCCCAACTGGATTAACCTGAAAACTTCGCCCGCTTCTGACAACTCCGGCAACTATGGCTCCGTTTGGAGCGATGTGAACAATGATGGTCTCCTTGATCTATACATTGCGCACTGCCGACAAGGCGTGGACAATGCCGCAGACCCCCGCAGGATCAACCAACTTTTCTTGAACAATGGCGATGGTACTTACACCCAAGACATCGCGGATGTATCTGGCCTGCGCATCGGAGCGCAAAGCTGGACCGCAGATTTTGGCGATATTGACAATGACGGCGACTTTGATTGCTTTATCACGAACCACGATGTCAACAGTCAATTGCTTGAGAATGACGGTAGTGGCCACTTCACTGACATTACCGCAGCTGGGGGTTTGATTGGCGCAATTCAAGGCTTACCCCTTCAGGGCGTATTTCGCGATTTTGACAACGATGGTTTTACCGACATTATCGTAGCAGGCGATAACCATTACATTTTCCGTAATAATGGGGACAAAACCTTTTCCACTATTCCTAACCCATTTAATAACAACGAAATGGAGTCGTTCGCCATTGGCGACTTGAATGGCGACGGTTTTCAAGATGTGTACGGGGGTTATGCGCTTGTTTACACGAATCCTTCTAACATCCCGGACGCGCTATGGATGAACAATGGCAATGACAACCATTTCTTCGGCCTAAACCTGCGTGGTCAGCAAAGCAACCGCAGTGGGGTAGGCGCAAAAGTGCATCTTTACTCGGCACTCGGCATTCAAACCCGGGAGGTACGTTCTGGGGAGAGCTATGGCATCAGCAATTCGCTTCAAATCCATTTTGGCATGGGGCAAATTACGGATATTGACTCCGTAATCGTCCATTGGCCATCCGGGATTCGTGATGTGATTTACCGACCTACTGTGGATCAATATGTTACACTCAACGAAGGCGGTTGTATCTCTCCTTCTATTTCGATCCTGGCTGAAGGCCCTACTACCTTTTGTACTGGCCAAAGCGTGACGCTCCGCATGGCTGATTCGTTCGATGCTTACCTTTGGAGTACAGGGGCTACTACAAGCAACATTTCAGTTGCAACAGCCGGCATCTATGTGGTTACCATAACAAATTCAGAGGGTTGCAGCGCAGTTTCCAATGCTATCCCGATTACCGTTGACCCGATCCAAATTCCAAGTGTTGAGGCTTTGGGAGACACTACTTTTTGTGCCGGCGGCGAGGTGGTATTGGTTTCTTCTGTTGCGACCAGTTATCTTTGGAATACCGGAGCAACTACTCAGTCCATCGCAGTAAGCCAAAACGGTTCATTCAGTGTAGCGGCGCAGGGACTTTGTGCGGCATTCAATTCAACACCCATACACGTCAATGTACTCGAAGCCGCATTGCCAAGTGTCGCGCCAGACACAATTTTGGTGGGAGAATCTGCTACACTCATCGCAGCAGGCGACAAGGTGACCTGGTATCCTACGGAGACGGCTCAAATCAATCTGGCGGTAAATGACACCTTAGTTACTCCAGCCCTAACCGAAACCACAACCTATTGGCTCACGAATACTACGGTGTACGGCATACCCAACGATTTTGTGGGAATGGTGAATCATCAGGGTTCGCTTACAAGTCAGGTTGGTTACAATGGAGGACTAGTATTCGATTGCTTCGAACCTTTCATTTTGGCTAAAACAAAAGTGATTACCGACGTTCCTGGTGATCGAAAAATTGATCTGCGTACATTCAACGGTGATATTTTGCAAAGCAAAACCTTCACTATTCCAGCAGGAACCACCATTCTTGACTTAAATTTTGATGTCCCGGTAGGCACTGACTTCCTGCTTACCACCGACGAAACCGTCAACGAAAACAGCATAGGCTCCTCAGGGCCTCAACTCCGTCGCAGCAGCGAAGGCTGTGCATTCCCGTACGACATTGCAAGCGTGGTAAGCATTAAAAACTCTACTTTCAATACCACCCGTTACTATTACTTCTACAATTGGGAAGTAAAATTTTATGGCTACGAATGTACCAGCGAGCGAGTACCGGTTACGGTGGTAGTGGAAGATCAAAGCGGCACAGCTACACTACCTACATGGGCGTCAGGGCTATGTATCTTCCCTAACCCAACGACCGGGATACTCAATCTTGAACTTCAGGGCTTTACGGGTGGCGAACTTTTGGCTTCGGTCAAAAATGCACAAGGTCAAACACTCCAAACCAGAGCATTTAATGCCCCAGCTGGCAATGCTGTTTTTAGCACCGATTTGAGCCTTTTCCCCTCGGGCATCTATTGGCTTGAATTGGCTAGCGAAGCTGAGGTGGCGCAGCGGAAAGTGGTGGTCCATAAAAAGTGATTTTTTTTCAAGAAAGTGCCAGCTTTATGGACGGATGCCGCGCTCGGTTGAGCGCGGCATCCGTGTTTTAAGTACCGATGAAATAAATATCCCTTATTTTTGTACAAATTTTCTGCCATGGAAGGACAGGAACAATCAGCACCAACGGGCAAAAAGTCAACTGTTGCCAAATCTTATACTCTGTCATCATAGAAATCCTTTCCGACAGCACCGAAGAAGAAGACCGAATGGATAAATGGGGCTGCTACCGCACCGTTCCCGCGCTCCAACAATACATCATGGTGCAACAAAATGCCCAAAGCATCCACAGTTACCGCCGCAAATCTGAGCGTGAATGGGACTATTCTTACGCGAACAAGCCGGATGAGGCGATCCTCATCCTCGAATGTCTCGTGCAGCTAAGGGGTGTGTATGCAGGCGTGGAAATCTGAACTATTCCCGAATCCTGGCCATCAAAATAATGTCAATTAAGGCTCCATGCTTAAGGGCCGCCTTGCGCAAGATACCCTCGCGTTCAAAACCCGCCTTTTCGAGCACCCGCGCTGAAGTAGGGTTATAGGAATGTACTTTGGCTTCTATGCGTACCAGGTTCGGACGGTTTTCAAACAGCCAGATGCACAGCGCATTCACGGCATCGGTCATGATACCTTGCCCTCGAAACGGCTCGGCCAGCCAGTAGCCGATCTCGTCGAAATGGCCCTCCGCGCCAGATTTCATAAAAAATCCGATGCTCCCCATCATGCCCTGCTCGGCATGGCGGATGGCCCAGTTGCAAGTGAATCCGTACTTATCGTGGATTTCGCGCACAAAATTAAACCAGTCATCCGCATTTGTTTCGGTGTAGGGAAATGGGATGCGTTGTGTGTTCTGGTAAATGACCGGGTCGTTCAGGTAGCGGAGGAGATTGGGTTTGTCTCCCGGCTCGAAGGGGGTGAGCGAGAGGTATTCGTCGATGCGGATTTTTTCTTTCATGGCGGAGGTACTTTCCCGACTAAAAGATGGAGGGGGGTAAAAGTTCCAAATCGGGAAATCATCTTTTATTCCCCAAAGTAGGATCTATGGGCAAATGTGGGTTGTCCTCCCAAATCTGCTGCTTTCGAAAAGCCACACCTCTAAAAAAAGCAACAGCGGAGCCATCCTGTTTGGTTACTGTGATTGCATAGTTAGAAATGGATTTCCCAAGGTTTTCTTCCCGCGCTTCGGCAGTGAGCACATCGTCCTCGAAAACTGGGGCAACGTGTTCTACCGTACAATGAATGGATACGGTATGCCGCCCCCTCGAATTGCAGGCAAACGCAAACGCACTGTCCGCTAATGAAAATGAAATGCCGCCGTGTGCAACGCCAAAGCCATTGAGCATTTCAGCGCGAACGGTCATCCGAAGGGTACAGGTTCCATCGCCTATAAAAACGAGTTCCGCGCCCAGCCATTTGCTAAACGGGTCGTTTTCGTACATTTTGTGGAAAATTTCTAATGCTGACATGCAGGCAAAAGTAAATCGCCGATGCTCAACTTAGAGCATCGGCGATTGGGAAACACAGTATAGTTGAGGTACTATCCAACCGTAATGTCCAAGATTTCAAATTCCATGGAGCCTCCAGGCGTAACCACTTTAGCGATATCGCCTATGACTTTACCGAGTAACCCATGACCAATGGGCGATGTAACCGATATCTTCATCAGCTTCGCATCAGCTTCTGTTTCGGATACAAGTTTGTAGGTCATTTCTTTGCCTGTTTTCAGGTTTTTGATGGTCACATTAGCAAGTATAGCTACTTTGGATGCATCCAACAAGCTTTCATCAATGATGCGAGCACTAGAAAACACCTTCTCCATCTCGCTAATTTTAAGCTCTAGAAGCCCTTGAGCATCTTTAGCCGCGTCATATTCTGCGTTTTCTGAAAGGTCTCCTTGCGCACGAGCTTCTGCAATAGCATGAGCAGCCTCTCGTCGTCCGACGGATTTCAATGTTTCCAGTTCTGCTTTTAACTTGTCGTAACCTCCCTGAGTCAGGTATGTGTAGTTTGACATTTTATGAATGATAATTGATGCCCACCTTCTTCAAATTACGGCGGGTGAAATGATGCCCGCTTACGCCTAGAGTGGCTTTGTCGGGTTAAATAATGCCCGCCTACGCCTACGGCTTCGGCGGGTAAACAGAAAAAAAACAGAAACGTCCCTGTCGGTGGACAAGAACGTTTCTGTATTAAACTTACCGCAAAGGTAAGTGCAGTTCTGGTAAAGAAAAAAGACCTGAGCGATTTTTTTTAGAACTCCAACCGAAGACCCAGATTATGGATTCCGTTGAAAATTTTTGTTTGGCGGTAACCGTAGTCCAAACCGAGGCGACTATCTGATCCTTTACGCATAGGAATGGAGAAGCTTAATCCACCGCTAATGCCATTGTCAATGGTTGATTCTGCCTCTGGAACATCCAGTTCTGTTTTATACCCGACACGAAGGGCAAAGATTTTGCTGATCGAAAACTCCAGGCCTCCTCCCAATTGGTCACGAGAAAATGCGTTGGAGGTAAAATTGCCCATAAAAGTCAGGCGGTTTAACTTCCCCATAAGCACGTCGTAAGATGCCCCAATATTGAGTTGCGATGGCAGCTCGTAGGCCGTAGCACGCTCATAATAGGTGTTATTATAAGATACAGGACCGGGGTTAGGCAATTGTTTAGACAGACCCTCACCAGTGAAACGCATCTTGGAACCCACATTACGGAGTGCAATACCAAACTTGAATTTATCATCTTCGCCTGTCACATACTGTACTCCGGCGTCCAGTGCAAAAGCGCGGGCTGATACGTTGCTAATCGACTCATTAACGAGTTTGGCAGAAACACCAACAGAGACTTTGTTTTCAAAAAGGTGCGCATAAGAAAGCGCCATATTAAAATAGGTAGGGCTAAAAGTAGCACCCGAGCCTTCTGGCGTTTCTGCTGTAGTCGCTTGAAATTCGCCGAGATCCATGGCCACTAGGCTTATCCCAAAAACTCCGCCACCTTTGCCGATTGGCTGAGCGAAACCGATTGCATTGAGGTTGATGTCAGCAATATAACGAGTATGTCCGATTTGGATTTGTGAACCCGTAGCACGGGCTAAGCCTGATACATTTAGATACATGGCCTCTACGCCGGAGATGGTAGAAGTATTCATGGAGTGCAGGCCTGCAGATCGCGCCCACGGGTTGAGTAGCAGTTGATTAGCACCTGCTTCACCTTGACGGTCAGGGTTGCCCGCAAAAGCTGCCCCGGTGCCGATAACGGCCGCAACAACTAGCAATAGTATGTATTTTCTATTCATGACTGATGAATGAGTAATGAGTGTGTATTAAGGAAAGTTGATAAGGATTTATGAAGGTTGATTATCACCAAAAAGCATTTAATACAATTTAGTTCGATAATCAACCCCCATAAGCCTCTATCGTTACTTATTAACTGGTTAGGCAACTACATCAAAGTCCCGAAGGATCATACTGTCGTCCTATACCAAACCATTTAAGCGTTCGTTCGCCCATACCTGGCGCATTGACCTGCACCAAGTAGACCCCGCTCGCCACTGGTATACCTTTGGTGTTTTTTAAATCCCACTCAATCGCTGGAGAGATCTGCTGATATGACGTATACTGTTCGTCGCGGACGTATTGGCGGATAAACTTACCATCCAGTGAGTATATGGTCACGGTACACTTGCCTGGCAAATTGGTAATCTTAACCGTGTTGGTGAACTGCGAAGACTCATACTCCGAAAAACCGTAATACGGATTCGGCACCATTTTAACAGAGTCAAGTGCATTCTCAACAGCTACTTCAGTCAATTTTGATGGTTCACGACCTTCAATTTTGAACAAGTATTTCGGGTGGCCCGTTTTTTTGTTCCCATTGGAATCGTCGAACCAGGTCTGGTATGCATTGTCTACCCGAAGCTTAATCCGGGTATCGTTTGGAATGAGCCCTTCGCTGAGCGATTTCATCTTGAAGCCTGTAGCCAACTGAAGCATACCAGCCCATGCGATTCTACCCACCTGCTGCACTTTAAGTGCCGTGGCACCGAACTCTGGCGTAATACGCTTGCGAAGTGCTGTGCAAGAGTCGTAATTCGTATTCATGACATAAATCCAGTGATTACCCCCCAAAACAGCACCACCCCAGTAACCCGGTAGATCTGGATCGGTAAACTGATCCGTTGGGTTCCAAAGCATGTCACGGCCCGTGAAGTTTGGATTGAGCGCTGAAGAATAACCTGAGTTTTCACCAAAGAAGATGTTGAGTCTGCGACCAGTTTCTACGTCAATGGCGTAGCCTGGGAACCAGCCCATACCATATACAGGCTGACCTTGGAAAGCAGCAGGAATGCCTTGGCTTGCCGGAGGCGTATTTGGATTCAATTCTCCATCCGGATCCGGTAAGCCATCATTATTACTATCGTTTTTACTTACAGAAAGGGCATAGCGCGTATCAAAACTCTTACGGCCTTTGTTGCCAATGCTATTATTTTGCACTTTAACAACGCTCGTGTCAGCGGTAAATACTTCTGATGCCGTCTCTATTACAACACACCGGCTCCATTTGGACTTGTCGCTGGTAAGTACAATATCAACGTTGGGCAGTTCCGCAAGTTTCTTCACACGATCTCCCAATGCAGCATTGTTCAGTGGGTTGGTCCAAGCTGGAGTAATTGGGTTTAGAGCAGTTGCATCGATACGCCAATCCGCTAAAACATAAGGTACAAACCAGCCATTGCCGAGGGTACTCAAACCTTGCTTGGGGTCGAGGAATTCATCAGCTTCCAGAGGTCCAGTTTTCACGAAATTGAAAAATGGATTGTTAAACAAATCATCTGACCACCCAAAGAGCCAAGCATCATTGGGATTGGCATACTCAACTTCAGCGCCGATGCCACCGTTTCGATCGTTTAACTTTTGCCCTGGTTCGCCCGTTTGAGCAATACTTATAGAGAAGCCGTATTGCAAAATGATCTGCTCATTAAGTTTTGCTATGGTCTTTTCTGCAACAATCAAATTACCGTCAGGAAGCTTGCGAAGTTCCCAGCGGGTAGTATCATCCACTTTCGTGTCCGTAAGGTTACCATCCACAAATTTCAACTCATACTCCCCATCTTTTATCTCGAACGGATTGAACACGGTAACCGTGAGCGGGCCACGGCCAGCTGTATAAGTCAATGTGCTGTCAAAGCCATTGGCAACGATACGATCTCGGGTTTCCTCATCCAGATCCAAGAAATTTCCACCGGCGCCGGCACCTTCTAAACGAGTGACGACTACCCCTTCTCCGTACACCGTATTGAGTGACAAATCCACTACTGGACGCGGAATTACAGTTTTGATTTCGATATTACCCCTGCCTACCAAGAAGGGGCGTTGTTGCCCGGTTACAGGCTGCGCGAAAGGATCAAGTGGAGCAAAGCTATTGTATGCATAGGCAACTACCGAGAAGTAGTACTTCTTGTGGTTAATCAGACGTTTATCATTACCACTGGCAAATTTATCCTCTGTAATACTGAAGGTGTGGCGAATACCAACATCCTGACCTTCTACCTGAAGTACCGGGTAATAAACCTTTTGGTTGGTAGTAGGATCGCGAGTTTCTTCCCAGTTGTATAGTTTTTTCACGCCATTTTTGACGTCCACCTGATATACAAGACGACCTTTTTCAGGATTGCTGTAATCTTTGCCCGAAACGTTTTCATTCACCAATTGATAAATCAAATACCCCTCGAATTTGTACCGCGCTAAATCTACAGAGTCTGGATTTCCACTTTTTGTAAACTTATCAGGCGCAAGAAAGTCCAATTCCTTGTAATCTTCATTTTCCTTGTCGAAGTTGTTGGATTCAGGGAACGGCTTGTTTGTCAAAACAACAACCACTTCTCTATTCAATTCAATCCAATCTGCATCTGGTGCATCCGGGCCATCAAGCAAGTCGAAACAGCTATCGAAAAGACCTTGGGCCAGCTTGTCGGCACGGAAAAGATTTTCCATGTCCGGGCAAGGATATTCAATATCTGGCACCCAAGGCACCCCAATGATTAGCTCATTCACCGCACCAGGCTTGAGGGTGAAAGGCCCTGAGGCTTGCAAAGTACGACGGTCAGCCAAAGGCAGATTTGCCGAACACATACTCCAGCCGATAGGGTCGTTTGGTGGCTCTGTAAAACAGTACCGAACGCGTATTGCGTTTGGATTGCCGGGATTATACCCACTTGCACCATACGTGAGTGGGGTACCATCGCGCCAAGTACCGGTAATGTAGTTGTAATATTCGTTCGGAGCCGATGGGTCGGACTGACCTGCTGGGCCAGTACCCGTACGATTGTAGTACATGAAGGAATTCATGCCCAACTCGAACTCTTCATCAATGAAGTCATTAGGGTCAGCAGTATTAATGTCTGGTATAGAACGAACACCTTTAGGGCCACGGAAGTAGTCGACGCCCAAAAGCGGAATCTTGCTGCCGTAAGTAGGTACTCCACCTGCACAAGTTGCGCCTGGCTGTCCGTCTACCGCATCCAGATTATAAATATACATCAGGCTTTTAGCGGTATCACAACCAATGTAATCGTCATCTGAGCATCCAAGGTCAGCATCCACCCACATGGCGAAGAACATCGAGTCGATACGGTCTGAAGCACGGTTGATTAGCTTGTACCGTTGGAAGGTCATGTCATTCAGCTCATCATTCGTTGCATAGCCAAATGCCTGCACTTGTACCTCCATCTTAATTTCTTTACCGGTAGTACGGGCGTGCGGCGCGCCACCACCATTGTCGTTGTAGATCCAGAAGATCATTTCATCCGGATACTTATCCAAGGGGCAACCGCGAATATCGATAGAAGGATAGTCGCCATCCAAGGGTTCATAAATCGTATTACCATTCTTGTCAAAGAAACCGGCAAGCGATTGTTGCGTGAATGGAAGGTCGAAACCCCAAACAGACAAAAAGTACTCATTGCCTTGCGCTGGCCATGCCTTTATATTGCGTGGAATATCAGCCTCGTTTAGATTGCCTTTGGCAAGGTTTGATAAGTGTTTGCGAATTTCAACCCCTGTGACCCTGAAGTGTCGGTCCCAATTCGCACAAGTGAAAGATTCCGTGACACCAGCCAAAGAGATTGGGCCAGGCCAAAAATCGTTTTTGCCATCGTTACGATAATCTTGGCAAGCCAATTTGAGGTTATTGCCCGGATCAATTCCACCTAGCCAAACAGCTCCTGCAAAAATGGACGACACTTCTGGCTGACCAGACGCCGGGTCTATTTTTGGAACGATGTAACGCCCGTTTGTAAAGTTCCACCAGCAATCGCCACCACCCAAAAGACGGGCGCGAACGTTGTTGATGGCTTGATCAATTAAGCTTTCGGAGTTAGCGCATACGTCACGGTATTGCGCTTTTTGAGCTGATTTTAGAGCCACTTTCCGACCATCCGGCTCCCGTGCTTCGAGGCCCAAAGCCCCCAAAGCCAGCAAGGCTATTATCCAAATTCTATTTATACGCATGGTATTTATGTTTTTAATTTTTGAATATTGTTTAGGTTAAGCTTTTAGATTTGCAACAACGCACCATAAAGTTGTCGCAAATCTCAAAGTTGTTATTAATCGCAAAGACCTAGAAGCTCAAAAAAGCTCCAACAAAAAGTCGGCGAGGTTGTGCAAAGTTGTTTGGATCACGCACCAGCCAAGAATACGAGTCCAGATATGCTTGAGAATCCAAACCATTTTCTGCTACCTGGCGAATTGTAGCGATACCATCTGCAAAAGCAAGGAATCCATCATCGGTAGGTGAGCCAGTAGCACCGTACACCCCTACAATGTTTTGGCGGTTTAGCAAATTAGCAACACGGAAATAGACATTCACGTCCAGCGGCGATTTAGCCTTTGGATTGAGGCGGAAGGTCTTGTCTATGCGAAAATCAACATTAAAGCGCCATGGCAAACGGCTACCATTGACTGAACCTACAGTGCCCGCTGAGTTAAAACGAGTTGGTTTGAATTTGGACGTGTATGGTCGACCAGATGCAGCTGTAACAATCAGGTTGATTCCAAAGTTTTCAAGGATTTTTTTGCCATTGACAATTGGGCCAGTATAAGACTTCCCAGAGTCAAAACGATAGTCAATCGTTGAACTCAGATTATGACGCTCATCAAAGTTAAGTGGAAACAGGTAACGGATATTGCCCCGTGTAGTAAGGCCACTTTGTGATTCAGCATTAGAACCTGTACCATCTGCAAACTGCAAGGTATACGCGATGCGCACTTCTGTATTTTTTACGCGACGTAGATCGTACTGCCAGGTGAAACCTTTTACCGTACCAAAATCAAGGTTGCCATAAGTTTCGTAGCTACCAATAACCGGTACGTACAGTACCGAGCGGCGTTGAATCATATCCCGGAATTCACGGTAGTATGCGGAGAATTTGATAGCCGAGCGCTTATTCAATTCCTGTTGGAAACCCACTTCGTAGTCTACCACACGCTCAGGACGCAAATTGGCGTTGTTTTTTGTGCCTGTACGGTAGAAGTAGAAGTAGTCGCGTGGAGTTACCTCCCAGTTACTAGGCGGACGCTGTACCATGATATCATAGTGCGCAAAGAAGTTAGCTTTTTCAGAAATAGGGAACGAAAAAGCCAAACGCGGCAGCCAATTCACCTGCGGGGTGTAGTCATCAAAAGAACCACTTGGATCAAAGTTGGCATTGGTCACATCTTCATTGACATTAAGCAGGTAAGGGTTTACTACCCCACCACCAAAGATAACATTACCATCATTTGCCTGGCGGCCATCAGGGAAGTACCAGGTATCACCACTGCGAAAAGCAGTAATGGAGTTATCTTGCTCGCTGGCAGTGTATACTTTGAAATCGTCGCCTATGGTATTTGGGCGTTGCTCGCCTGTGGGCACGGTTGCAAAAAAGGTTTTTGCATCCATTACTTTATAGAGAGAGTACTGGTCATTCAGCACCTTCGTGTTCAAGTCGAAACGCTCTATGCGCATACCAAGGCTGAATATCATTTTATTGAACGTAAACTTGTCTTTCAACCAAGCCGCCTGATATAAAGGGCGTAAGGGTGCAATTGGGAAATTACGAACGCCGTCTTCCGCGCGACTTGTAAAAAAGTCGTTGAACGTGATACCATCCTGTGTTTTGTTTCCGAGATAATCATAGCCATAATAGTTAACGAGCCCTTGATCCATCAGCTCCCGAGGCGAAAACATAGAAAGACTCAACTGATCAGGTGTGAGGGCGTTTACATTTACCCACTCATTGAGTGGTATACCCGTTGAATTGCGAATTTCACGATAAAACCTGTTTTCAGGCAGATCTATCGTTTTGTAAGGATGCAGGTCAATTACAGCGCCAGGAGGGTCAAAAAACTGTTGCCCAACCACAATATTCGTATCCAGGCCATCGAAATGGTTGTTTGCATTCAAGCGAGCCAAAAGGTAGAGCTCGTTCGGGCTTACACGATGGTAACGATTATTGCGTTGCTCATTGAGCAGGCCAAATTGTAGGTTGTGTGTGCCGCTCTTACCTAGTTTCAAGTCAAAACTAACGCTAGCATTGAGTGTTGCGATATCTGATTCGCTTTTTTCAAAACGATTGTAAGACAAGCCGATATTAGAATACATATCGCCCCAAACATTATCAAACACCTCTGAAAAATCACCATTTATATTGTTGTAGGTCAAAAGAGCAGGGAACAGAGAGGAGCGAATGTTTTCCTCCCCTTGGATCGCAAACTCATTGTAAGCCGCCAGAATTGGATTTTGGTTGCCCGGAATATAGTTGGTAAAAGCATCGGTATAGCCTACATTTACCCACTCGCCGTTGTCGTTGGGTTCGGCAATTGCAACTTGTTCGCTTTCAAACTTTCCGATATAGCCATAATCAAAGAGCCTGTCTTTGTGGCGTTTATCGTAAGTTTCGAATGTATTGCGTTCGTAAGCAAACTGCAGCACGTAGTTGGCATTGCTAATGGAAACACGTTTGCTGCTTGAAGCATCTTTTCCAGATTCTGCACTGCCAAGGCGATGTCTGAAACGGAAATTACCCCGATAAGTATTTCTGTATTCCGTGGGGTTGTTCTGTGCATTTAAAAGAAACCAGGTAGGCGTTCCGCCAAATCCATCTTCGATACCACCGTCTACCAAATCACGTCCATCAGAGAAAGTTCCGGTTAAGCTCACATCAATATTTGAGGTAAGGCGCAGGTCTATTTTACCGTTGATGTCAAGATTGGAGGCTCCTTGATAAGGTCGTGCAGCTATCTGATCCACATCTTTATTGGTGAGCGTTTGAGCGGAGGTAATAAAGTTTGACCCCAATCGACGCATAGGGTGCGCTTCGAGGTCTCTGAGCACACTCTCTTTTGCCCTGTAAATCGGCGATGCGGCTGGATCATCCTCATCACGGGTTACGTACTGGCCCGAAAAACGAAAGCCTAACAGGGTGCGGCTTTTGCCATCAGCCAATTTTTTCTTGATGATTGGCCCGCTGATGTTAGCGGTAGCCAACAAATAACCAAAAGCATCTAGTCCTTTTGAGTTTTCTATGTCGATACCACCATGGAATTCGCCCGCAGGCCCCTTGGTCGTAGCATTGATTATACCACCTATCGCGTCCCCGATTTCGGCACCCAAACCACTGGTAATGATCTGCAACTGCTCCAAATCTTGCACTGGTGGCACACCACCAGAAACTCGAATACCATCAATATAGGTATCGGTACCATTGGATCGTGCGCCTTTAATGTTTACCTCCCCTCCGTCAATGGAGGAGGCGCCAACTGTGGTAGCTACGATCGTGTTGAGGTTACGCGTTGGCAGATTTTTAATCTGGTCAGAGGTCAGTGTTTGACCGCTGGAAGTCTGGTCTTGCTCAATCAAGGGGACTCTGTAACCAACGATTTCAATTTCATTGAGCACATTGGAATTAGACATCGTCACGTCTTGAGTCGTGATCTTGCCCAACAGTACTTGCACCCCGGTGATGCGCTGTGCCTGGTAACCTGTGTAGGAAAATTCTACATTATAGCCGCCTGGGTCAAGTTGAATTCGATAGTCGCCGTTGTAATCCGTGACAGCGCCACGAATAAAATCTGTGCCTTTCGACACTTTTACGGTCGCTCCTATCAGCCCATCTTTGCCATCGCTTATATTGCCAGTCAACACTGTTGACTGCGCCAATACAATGTCGGCACCGAGCAGGAGCATCCCAAGTATTAGTAGTAATGAACGTACCATAGAACAGAGATTGAAAAATTTACTTATTAAAGTTTGACATGATTAAAAGTTTGCGGGTTCACAGATTTGCAAGTTTGGGATGAGCCCAAAACCATCCATTCTTCGAACCATCAAACCCCTTAAACCATTGATAATGCTATTTTTTCTAAAAGAACTTCTGCCAAAAGCTTCTTTGATTCCCGGGTCCACCCCGCAATGTGGGGCGAAAGAACTACATTTTCAAGCAAATGCAATTGTCCGTAAAGTGCTTTTTCCTTTTCTGTAAAGTTTTGGGGTTTCTCCTGCTCAAAAACATCCAGGCAAGCCCCACCCATTTGCCCTGATTTTAAGGCCTCTACCAAATCCGAGGTGCACACACAATGTCCGCGAGCAGTATTAATCAGTACAAATCCTTGTTTACAGTGCTGAATAAACTTGGCATCCATAAAATGCCGTGTCTCCGCTGTCAGCGGCAAATGTAAACTAATGATGTCTGAACGTTCCTGTATCTCCGCCAAATTTACTTCTTGCACCCATGACATTTGCCCTGCAAAACCCTTAGGTTTGTATTTGTCGTAAGCTAAAACCCCCATGTCCATTCCTGCTAATTTTCGGGCAAACTGACTGCCTGTATGCCCAAAACCCACAATCCCGAGTACTTTTCCTTTTATTTCCCAGCCTCGATTGGCCTCTCTTCTCCAAATATTTTGTCGCACTTCTCGATCCGCGCGAAGGAGGTTGTTTGCTAATGTCAGCAACATCCCCAAGGCTTGTTCTGCTACCGCATTTCGGTTTCCTTCCGGGCTGCTCCACACCTTTACGCCCCGAAGGGCTGCATATTCTCGATCCACAATTTCCATCCCAGAACCGAGGCGTGCCACAAAACGCAATTTAACCGCTGCGTTTAAAAAGTCCTCATTCACCAAAATCTTGCTGTTGATGACCAGTCCTTCGTATGCACTGATCCTTGCCCGAGTTTCTTCTGGAGTTATCTCTGGTAAGAAATCACACCGCCAGCCCAATTGTTCCAGCCCTTCTTTCAAAATCGGGTGGCACTCGTCTGTAATTAATACGCTTCCCATCAAGAGGCATTTATCAAGGTCGAAAATAACCCCAGTTCGTTTAACAAAATTTACCGAATGTGTGAATGTCAATTCTGGGCGGGTGAATGATACGCCCCGGTTCGTGAAAGAAGTTGAGATTTCGACTTTATATGCTGAAATTTGCGCCCTCTATTTCTTCCACTAACTCCCATGTTTTGCCCGACAGGCGGCAAAGATATTCAGACAAGTATATGAAGCACATCTTTTTTTCAATTCTGACAACATTGGCATTTTGGCATTGCCAGGCCCCTGCTCCAGCCCCAAAAGGCATCTTAAACTGTTATGTACGTTTTGACGCTGTTAGCCAAAAAGTGAAGGCAGAAGCCACACTGTATGACGGCACCACCAAGCGAGTCATTGAAATGCCGGGAGGTATCCGTTTTCAGTCTACGGAGATGAAGGTTTTACCCGTACGAGGCATCACCTATTCGACCGAATATGCTGCGAAATACGCGCAGGAGCAGGTTTTTGGTTGGAAAAACAAAAATGGAGTGCTGGGACAATTCAAATTAAATCTACCTGCTGTTGATTCATTTTTCTTTGAACCCAAGGTTCTTTCCATCAAAACCTCAGCAAATCTCCATTGGCTAGGCAAGCCTTTGAGCAAAAACGAGACGCTCGTTTTTATCTGGGAAGACACCAAGGAAGGGAAAACGGTTCCGATGGAAGTAGGTACAACTTTAAACGAGCCGCTCATCGAGTTACCTGCTGCAAAAATAGCAAATCTTGGCCCCGGCGACTGGTCTTTGTACTTGGTGCGCAAGCGAATGGAGAAATCTGAAATTGCCGATTATTTCGTGGAAAGCTCGGGGGAGTATTATACCAAACCGATTAAAGTGAAGGTCGTAGCCAAGTAGGTGCGTGTGTGAAATAATTATGCGCTCGTAGTCACTGCTTCCGTTTTTTCTCATTGATCCGCTCGGTGCTGAAACGCACTTCCAGATCCCAATTTGCCCGAATTGCGTCAAGCTTTTTGGTAAAAATAAGCTCAGGTTGCCGTTTCGTCTTGAAATCTCCTGAATCCCAGCGGCCATTCCCATTGAGATCTTCAACCAATCGGGCAGTGTATGTTGCCACTTGCAAGTGCTTGAAAACAAACTTTGTACTGTCCGTTTCTGCGGTAAACAGTCTTTCCTCTTCCAAGGCATCCCCGTTCAGCAATTGAAACGCATAGCTTTTGCCAGGACTAAGTTTTTCTAGGGTCAAAGACAAGGTGCCGATTTGTTTATCAGACAATACATTGAAGATACGGCTCATCGTATCAACATTCGAGGTTCCCCAAAAATCAGTTAGGGCGCCAGGTAGCCAAAGGAGCGTGTAGGTTTTTCCTTTTTTCCAATCCAGCGAAAAGTCAAGTCGCCGCGGACTGGCAGAATCTGGCACGACACTGAACGCTGTAGAGCGGATAGTATCTACTGTAAGCAACCAGCGAGAAGTGTCAAACGCGGCAATGGGCACATTGAAGGGCAAATTGGCCGGTTTTGTTGGGGATTGGACTATCGTTTTAATGGCTTGGGGTGCTTTAGGTTTGGGCGGGACACCCAAAGATTTGCCCCGGGCTGCATTAATTGGCGGTGGCAAAACAATATCGCCAAAGGCAATTTTGTGATTTTTAAGGAATTCGCTGCGCAATATCTTTCTGACTTGAATGGTATCAAACTTCGAAGAGGTCTGGAAAGTTGAATCCTGATTTTGCAATTCAGAGCTTGAAAAAAGCAAGATCCAAGCCGTATCCACGGTGGGCAAATCGTACCAGAAAAGCAAGGAGTCTGGGGTTCGTTCGAGCCAGCTTATCAGCCCCTCCGGGGCAATGGTTTTTGTTTCAAAAGCGCTGAGGCTTCGGTTGAAACCCAATTTCACCAGACCATAACGATTTGCATTTTGCCCCACCAAGCGGAATTTGGGGCTATTTTTGAAAAGTTTGAGATTTACTGAGCCTCGAAGCGAATCGTTCACCAATAGCACTGAATCGCGAAAAGCTATGCTTTCATTATCACCATCCCATTTAAGATTTAGGTCACCATCTTCAATGGCCA